>NZ_JBVHPY010000003.1:0-55393 GCF_055567695.1 Streptomyces sp. NPDC026417 | reverse complement strand
CCCCCCCCCCCCCCCCCCCCTCCTCCCCCCCTCCTCCCCCCCCCCTCCTCCCCCCCCCCCCCCCCCCCCCCCCCCCCCCCCCCCCCCCGCGCCTGTGCACGCGCGCCGGCCGACCCGCCGCACCCCGTTCACCGGGGACATCTCCGCCGTGCCGCATGGCACTTCGCCCCTACACATAAAGGTGAAATAAGAGCAGAATGGCCTTTATGCGGCGCTTATCGCACACACAGGACGCGGTCGGCCCGCACGGAGCGAAGGAGACGAGTCATGGCCCACGTCTCGCACACCAGAGGTGACATCACCAGCCACCCCGACGCCCCGGAGATGCGGGCCCGCTACGCCCGCATGCTCGGCGGCCGCGATGTGGCGCTCGTGGACGGACCGGTGTTCCTGCTGGGTCTGTACTGCGCCGCATCCCCGTGGATACTCCACTACACGACGAGCCAGCCCCCGCTCGTGGTGCACAACCTGATCATGGGCATCGCGATCGGCGTCCTGGCCCTCGGCTTCACCAACTCGCCCGAGAGGATGTACGGCCTGAGCGGAGCCCTGTGCGCACTGGGCACCTGGATGATCATCTCGCCGTGGATCGTCGGATCGAGCCCGGACACCGGCGTGGTCCTCAACAGCATCATCATCGGAGCGCTGGCCGTGGTGCTGGGGATGGTGTGCATCTTCACCGCCACGAGGAGCACGCCGCGGGTGTAGCCCGACCTCGGCACCGCAGCCGGTGGGCGTACGCAAATCCCGTACCGGACGCCTGTGAGGCGTCGGGGTCAGGGCCGGCCGGCCAGTGCGGCCAGACCGTCGCGCGGGGCGGCGAACACGGGGCTCCAGCCCAGTTCCCGTTCCGCCTTCGCGGTGGACACGCGCAGGGACGACGCCGCGATGGCGCGGGCGTAGGACAGCGGACCGAGCAGCCACAGCGGTACGGTCATCGGCTTCGGCAGGCCGAACTCCTCCGCCACGGCACGGACGTGGGCGCCGAAACCCATCGGCGTGCGGTCCGCGATGTTGTACGCCTGACCCGCGCGGCCGCGTTCGACGGCGGCGGCGACGGCTGCCGCGGCGTCACCGAGCTCGACCCACGGCAGGACGCGTCCGCCGTCGGCGGTGACGGGCAGCTGCCGCCTGCGCAGCATGGGCAGGAGGGCGTCGGTGCCGCCCGGACCGTAGAAGAGGCCGAAGCGCAGCGAGACCGACTCCAGTCCGGCCGCCTCGAAGGCCAGCCGCTCCTTGATGCGCATGGCGGCGAGGTGCCTCTCCAGCGCGGGGGTGGCGCCGGGCGGCCCGAAGGCGTCGCCGTCCTCGGTCAGCAGGTGGGTGCCGTGGTCGCCGTATCCGTAGCCGAAGACCATGGACTCCACCACGAACCGGCGGGCGCCGGTGATCCCGGCGGCCTCCACCAGGTGGGCGGTGCCGTCGGTGCGCAGGACGTCGGTGGCGCGCATGTCACGGTGCCGCAGGGGCGGGCGCCGCAGGGCGGTGGCGGCGTGGACGACCGTGTCGAAGTGCCGGCCGTCGACGGCGCGCAGCAGCTCGTCGCGGTTCGTGAGGTCGGCCCGGACGCCGTTGGCCGGGCCCCGGCCCAGACCCGTGACCGTGTGGCCCGCCGCTGTCAGTGCGCGGGTGACATGCGCGCCGAAGACGCCGCTCGCCCCCGCGAGAAGGATGCTCTGGTTCGTCGTCATACCGATACGACGGACCGGGCCGGTACGGATGTGACATCGGGGGGCGGAGCCCCTCCCGGTCACTGCTGCGCCAGCCACTCCCGGTACCAGGCGAGGGTCGCGTCCACGGCGTCGGCGAGCGGTGTCGGGCGTATGCCGAAGGCCTGCTCGAAGGCGGACGAGTCCACGATCTGCGGTTCGGTGTGCTGGTAGAACATCTCGGCGTACTCGGACATGAACTGCTCGTCGAAGGGCCCGCAGGGTGCCGCCTCCTTGAGCACCAGCGCGTGCACCGGCCGGCCGAGGCGCTGTTCGATCAGCGTGTGCACCGCTCGGGTGGTGAGCGCGGGCGCCGTGGGAAGGTGCCACACCCGGCCGTCGGCCTCGGGGTGCTCGCCGAGGGTGGCGAGGCCCGTGGCGACGTCCCCGATGTAGGTGTAGCTGTGCGGCAGGTCGATGTCACCGAGTCCGACGACTTCCCCGCCGGTCAGCGCGGCGGGGAACACGGCGCCGCCGAGGGAGGAGCCGAGTACGCCGGGGCCGACGAAGTCCGCCGACCGCCCGAGAACCACACGGGCGCGGCCTTCGCGGTGGGCGGCGAGATATGCGGCGTCCAGCTCCGCACGCATCCGGCCCTTGCGGCTGGTGGCGTTCCACGGGGAGTCCTCGGTCATCACCGCTCCCCCGGTCTCGCCGTACGGGTAGAGGGTGTCGAGCACCACCAGACGCGCACCGGTGGCCTGCACCGCACCGAGGACGGCGTCCTGGACGCGGGGCATGACCTCCACCTGCAGGTGATAGGCGACGTTCACGCAGTGGTGGACGACCTCGGCTCCGGCCGTGGCGACAGCGGCCCCCTGTTCCGTACTGACGTCCGCGGCGAATCGCTCGACTCCGTCGAGGGCAGGGCCGGTGCCTTTGCGGTCGACGAGCCGGACGGCGTGACCGCGGCGGACGAGTTCCCGGGCGAGCGCGGTTCCGGCAGGGCCGGATCCCAGTACGGCGTGCAGGGCGGTGGACATGGCTGTCCCCTCTCGTTGGGTGCCTGGTCTGCAGACGAGGCGGACGAGCCACAATTAGTGACTGCCCCTCGCTTCTGTTAGACACCGTAACGCTTGCGATGGCCAGTATCAAGATGGGGTGGTTTCCGCGATCGTTAGGGTGTGTAGCGAGCACGAGAAAGGAGCCGTACGTGGCCGGCAGTCCGCAGGGCCCGAGGGCCCGGTACCGCGAGCAGACGCGCGCGGAGATCAAGGAGATCGCGCTCCGCCGGCTCGCCGAGGGCGGCACCGCCGCGGTGGCCCTGACGCGCATCGCCAAGGAGGTGGGCCTGTCGGGGCCGGCCCTGTACCGGTACTTCGACAGCCGTGACGCGCTGCTGACGGACCTGATCCGGGACGCCTACGGCGATCTGGCGGCGGCCGTGACGGCGGCCGCCCACTCGCTGCCGCCCGGCACGCCGGCACGGGCGCGGGTCCTGGCGCTGGCGGGCGCGTGCCGGGAGTGGGCGGTGGGGCAGCCGCACCGCTATCTGTTGATCCAGGGCACTCCGGTCCCCGGCTACAGCGCCCCGCCGGACACGCTGGACAGCGCCCGCGCGGTGCTCGGCCCCTTCCTCCGCGCCTTCCTGGGAGCACGGCCGGGTCCGGCAACCCGCCCCCTGGCCGCCCAGATGGCCGCGTGGGTGCGCCGGGACGACACCGTGGCCGCCTGGGTCGGCCGCCACACGCCGGCCGATGCCCCCGAGGACTCCGGCGCCCGGGACTCCCCCGTGCCGGTCGACGCGGAGGCCGCCGGGATCGCGCTCGCCGGCGCCGTCCTCGCGTGGTCCCACCTGCACGGGGCCGTCGGCCTGGAGGTGTCCGGCCAGTTCGAGGGCATGGGCCACGACGGCGGCACGCTGCTCACCGCCCAGATGGCCTCCCTCGCGGACGCGTTCGGGCTCGCCTGAGGTCCGCGCGAGGGGCCATGGCGACCGGGGGGCTCGCCGCGGTCGGCAGGAAGCGGCGGTCACGGCGACCGGCGGCCCGTCGTCACCGGGAAGAGCGGGAGATGGGCGGGACGGCGCCCTACACCGAGGCGCTGCCGTCGGGCGCGTACACGTACGGCGTCGTCGTGGTCAGGGGTACGAAGCCCAGGCGGGCCAGGATCGGACGGCTCTGGCTGGAGGCGTCGACCTGGACGTAGCGGTAGCCGCGGTCGGCGGCGACCCGGGCCCGGTGGGCGACGAGGGCCCGGTAGATGCCCCGGCCGCGCCAGCCCTCGACGGTGCCGCCGCCCCACAGGCCCGCGAACCTGGCCCCGGGGACGAGTTCCATGCGGGCGGCGCTGACCGGCAGGTCACCGGCGAGGGCCACCACGGCGACGACGTTGTCGGCGTCGCCGGTGAGCTGGGCGAGCAACTGGTGGCGCAGCCGTGAGCTGTCCGTGCCGAAGGCCTGCCGGTGGACGTCGGCCACGAGGTCGACCCCGGCACTGTCGGTGACGGGCAGCAGCCGCACGCCGTCCGGCGGTTCGGCGTCGAGGGCCAGGTCGCCCAGCTCCGCGACCATGAGCGTCTCCTCCGGCTCGGCGGCGAACCCGGCCGCCCGCAGGCGCTGTCCGAGGTCGTCCGGCCTGTCATGGCCGTACAGCTTCCACTCGAACTCCCGCCCGAGTCCGGTGAAGTACCGGATCTGTCCCGCTATCGCGGCGTCGGCGCCCGCCTCGTCGAGATCCGACCAGATCACTCCGTTCCAGCCCTGGTCGGCACCGACCTGACGCACCACCTTGCCGACGCGCTCCACCCGGGCTCCGGGGCCGTCGGGCCGCGCGCCCTCCCGCATGTCCCGGTCGAACAGGGCCAGTACCCCCACGTGATCCATGGGCTCACTCCAGCACCCGCCGAGGATCACTGCAATGGGATTACGTCGGGCACCTTGTCCGCGGCCGCGATTCCGGCCGCCTGCGGCACCGCCGGTGCACGCCCCCCACGCGCCCGGGCGCTCGCCCCCGACGCCCCGACATCAGCCGACACGACTCCTCCCCGGCGGCCGATCGGACCGGTTTCGTCCACCATGGACTCAGTCCCCGACCGGGGAACCCGACGGCCACCGGAGCGGCACACGACCACCCACCCGCGTACCGCCGACGCGCGCCACCCCCGCGCGGCGGCGCATCCGCTCACCCCTCCGGCCCCGACGACGAGTCACCACCAGACCGACCCCGCTGCACCCGCACCCCTCGGAACCGGAAGAAGAGCGAACCCGATGACCATCCGTGTCCTGCTCGCCGACGACCAGTCCCTCATGCGGGCCACCTTCCGCATCCTGATCGAGTCCTGCCCCGACATGGACGTGGTCGCGGAGGCCACCAACGGCAGGGAGGCGGTCGACCTGGCGCGCGCCCACCACCCCGATGTCGTCCTCATGGACATCCGCATGCCCGGCACCGACGGCCTGACCGCCACCACCACGATCTGCGCCGACCCCGAGCTGGTGACGACGCGGGTACTCATCCTCACCACCCTGGAGATCGACGAGTACGTCGCCCAGGCCCTGCGGGCGGGTGCCAGCGGCTTCCTCGGCAAGGACGTCGGTGCCGACGCGCTGCTCGGTGCCCTGCGGACGGTCGCCGGGGGCGAGGCCCTGCTCTCGCCGCTCGCCACCCGCGCCCTCATCACGCGCTACCTCGCCGAGCCGACGCCCGGAAGCCCTCTCGCGTCCCCCGAGGCGCTCGTCGCGCTCACCGACGCCGAGCGGGAGGTGATGGCGCTGGCGGCCGAGGGCCTGGCCAACCCCGAGATCGCCGAACAGCTCCTCGTCAGCCCGGCCGCCGTGCGCACGCACGTGGAGGGCGCCATGACCAAGCTGAGGGCCCGCGACCGGGCCCAACTGGTCGTCATGGCCTATCAGTCGGGCATCGTCCAGCCGGCGCCGCCCGCGTACTGACGCTCCCGTGGCGGCACGGCCGGGAACGGTCCGTCCGCGGCAGAGGTGAAGGGCCCGGGCGCGGACGGCGCCCGGGCCCTCGGTCCGACAGCGGCCGATCCCGCCGCGCGGGGCGCGGCGCAGGCCCCGCAGCGGAGAGACCGCCCCCGCGCGCAGTGCAGCAACCCCTGGCGGTCGGCGCCGGACGGGGCGCCCGGTCACCGCTCGGCGATCCGGGGTGCAGGAAACGCCCGGGGAGTGGGGCGGGTTCACGGCTGCGGCGGTCCGCGGCCTTTCTCAGGGTGCCGGGACGAGCGGGGGCGTTCCCCAGTCGGCGGTCAGGGCCTGCCGGAGCGCCTGCGCGCCGGTGCTGCCGATGCGGTCGGCGAGGACGGACTCGATGACGCCGATGGCCGCCTGCGCCCGCTCGTGGACCCGTTGCCCCTCGGTGGTGGTGCGGATCAGGCGCCTGCGGGCCGAGTCCGGGTCGGGGACCTGCTGGAGGAGGCCCAGGGCGATCAGCCCGTGGACGGCCTGATGGACGGTCTGGCGGGTGACGCCGATCCGGCGGGCGAGTTCGGAGACCGTCGTCCCCTCGGCGTCGAGCATCGCGAAGACGGAGGCCTGCGCGGTGCTCACCGGTTCCTCCCCCGCGCTCTCCATGCTTGCCATCAGGGCGTCGTCGAACCAGCGCTTGGCTTCGCTGAGCAATTGGGGAAGGTTGGCCGCGCGGTGGCTCATGGCTCCTCGGGGGGTCGGTGGACAGGGAAATTATCCACGGGCGGCCCGAGGGTGCGGATCAGGTGTGCTCCGTGTGCCGCGCGACGAAGTCGAGCGTCGTGCCGAAACACTGCGCCACGGCCTCCTCCGACAGGCCGACCCACAGATGGTCGCCGCCCGCGACCGGCCGGGAGTCGACGGGCACGCCCGCTTCCCGCAGCGCCCCGACGAGGCGCTCGCTCTGGGCGCAGGGGACGATGCCGTCCTCGGTGCCGTGCAGGACGAGGAACGGCGGCGCGTCCGCCGTCACCTGTGCGACGGGACTCGCGGCACGGGCCCGGGCGGGGTCGTCCGCGAGTGCGGCACCGGTCAGCAGGGCTTCGAACGTGGTGGGGTCGGATGCGTCGTAGCGGCCCGCGGGGTGGTCGTCGGCGATCCGGACGAGGTCGGCGGGGGCGTACCAGACCGCGCAGCCGCGCACCGTGGCGGTGCCCGGCCCGCCGCCGGTGAGGGCGGTGAGGGCGGCGAGGTGGCCGCCGGCGGACTCGCCCCACAGGACGGTGCGTTCGGTGTCCAGGCCGAGTTCACCCGACCGGAGGTGCAGCCAGCGCAGGGCGGCGGAGAGGTCGTCGACCTGTGCCGGATGCACGGCTTCACCGCTCAGCCGGTAGTCGGGGCAGACGACGGCGTATCCGGCGCGGGCCAGCCGGGCGAACGGGCCGGGGGTCCAGTCCCGGAAACGGGGACCGAGGTCGTCGCGCAGGCCGGTGCGCCAGGCACCGCCGTGGACGAAGACGACCACCGGGACCGGCCCCCGGGCCTCCTCGGGGAGCCAGAGGTCCAGCTCCAGTGGCCGGATGCCCTCGGGTACGGCGTAGACGGCACCGCGCAGCAGCCGTACTCCGGTCGCGGGGTGCGCGGCGGGCGGCAGCGGCAGCCGGGCCGGGTCGGGCGGTGCGAGCAGTTCGAACGGGAAGTGCTGTCCTGGTGCGGCCATGGGGGTCTCCGGTCGGTCAGCGGGCGAGGCGCGGGAGCAGGGTGCGGGCGTTGGCCGTGGTCAAGGACCGCCAGGTGGCGCCGTCCACGGGGGCGGGCTCGGTGTCGAAGGACGCGGCGTGCGCCCGGGCGGCGGCGGCCGGGGTCCAGCAGTAGTCGCTGCCGTAGAGGAGCCGCTCGGGGTCGGCAAGACCCAGCAGCGCGGGCACCTGACGGGGGAACGCCGGTCCCGCCAGGTCGTAGTGGAGCCTGCGCAGTTGGGCGACGGCGTCCGGGGCGCCGCCGTCCTGGGGCATGAACAGCTTCATGAAGCCGTTGATGCGGTCGGCCAGCACGGGCAGGGCGCCACCGCAGTGCGGCACGACGACCTTCAGGTCCCGGAAGCGTTCCAGCGTGCCGGCGAAGAGCAGGTCGGTGAGGGTGCGCGCGGTGTCGAAGACGAACTCGACCATGGGGCGCGGGCGGCCGAGGGCGGATTGCTCCCAGCAGACCGGCGAGGTCGGATGCACGAGGACGACGGCTCCGCGCCGGTCGAGTTCGGCGAAGACCGGTTCGAGACGCCGGTCGCCCAGATAGACGCCGTGGGTGTTGGTCTCCAGGACGACGCCGTCCGCTCCGAGCGTGTCGAAGGCGTACGCGATCTCCGCGAGGGCGCCGTCGACGTCGGGCAGGGGCAGCGAGGCGAACAGACCGAAGCGGCCGGGGTGTTCGCGGACGATCCGGGCGCCGTCCTCGTTGACCTCCCGGGCCAGGTCGCGGGCGGCCACCGGGTCGCCGAAGAAGACGCCGGGCGAGGATACGGAGAGCACCGCGGTGTCGATGCCGCAGCGGTCCATCAGTTCCAGGTGCGTCTCGGCCGACCAGAGGGGCCAGGCCGGCACCCCGTCGGGCCGTTCGTGTCCGGCGGCCCGGGCCCGACGGATGTAGGAGTCGGTCACGAAGTGCGCGTGGACGTCGATGAGTCCGGGCGCGGCGGCTGGTGCGCTCATGAGGGCGTGTCCTCGTCCGGTGCAGAGGGTGATGGGGGTGCGGAGGAGAAAGATGCGGGAACCGGCGGGGCCGCGGCGCCGCCGGATGCGCGGCGGCGGGTCCGGCGGGAGCGGTCCGCGGAGGCGGCGCGCTCCCCGGCGACGATGCCGGCCAGGCCGGTCAGGCCGAGGAGGGGCGGCGCGGGCGAGGCGAGGTCCAGCGCCCAGTAGACGGCTCCCATCAGCAGGCCCGCGGCGAAGGACAGAGCGGCGGCGCGCGGGAACGAGGCGGTGCGATCCGTTCCGGAGTCGGCCGGGGCACTCACAGCGCCTCCAGGATCGCCTGGCCGAGGAGCATGCCCAGCAGTCCGAACAGGGCTGCCGGAGGGGGCGCGGGCGACTTGACCCGCACCACCCCGTAGAGCACGCCCACGAGGACGCCCGCGAGGAGCGCCTTGAGGTAGGGCACGGCGGTCAGCTTCCGGTGCGCCACTTGTGGGCGGGCAGGAAGCGCACGTCGTTCTCCTCGGGCACGGTCGCGAACTTCGCCGGCTCGGGCACGAACGGCCTTGCGGGCAGGGTGAGTTCCTCCGTCGGGGTGCCCAGGCGCTCGAAGAACCGCTCGAAGGTGCCGCCCGGTCCCGCCGCGACTCCGACGATCTGCGTGTGGTGCCGCTCCATGCGGTAGGCGTGCGGGCAGTTCTTCGGTACGAAGCCGAAGTCCCCGGAGGTGAGCAGCTTCTCGTACTGCTCCCCCTCCAGGTCCTCGACGAACAGGCGCACCGCGCCGTGCGTGACGTAGAAGACCTCGTGGGTGTCGGCGTGGGAATGGGCCGGGATGATGTCGCCCTTCGGTCCCTCGCAGGTGAAGAAGTTGAAGGTGTTCTCGGTCTGCTCCCCGCCCGCGTAGATCGTGACGAGGTCGCCGAACAGGTGCGCCCGGTCCCCCATTCCCTTCTCGATGAAGTACGGCGTGCCCGGCTCCGGCGGGATGAGCGAGCGGGTCCGGTACGGGGTGGCGTACTCGATGGTCACGGTGGAACCTCCGGCCTCTCTCCGAGTGCATGTCAGGCTACCTGACATTACCTCCGGTGTCCCGCTCCGCGCACGGAGCGGTCTGTCGCCGCGGGGGCGGCACACGGCCCGCCCGCCGTCCGCGATACCTTCGCCCCGACACGGCCGGGCCCGGCGGGGCGAGGCCCTGAGCCGCGGGAGAGTCATGCGCGAGGACGCGATCGTCCAGGTGGCAACCGGAGTCCACCTGGTGCACGGCAGTGACACGAACTGGGTCGTCCTGTCGGACGGCGACGCCGTCACCCTGGTCGACACCGGATACCCGGGCGACCGGGCGGCCGTCCTCGCCTCACTGCGGGTCCTGGGCCACGCGCCGGAGGCGCTGACCGCCGTACTCATCACGCACGCGCACAACGACCACCTCGGCTCGGCCGAGTACCTGAACCGCGCCTTCGGCGTCCCGGTCCATCTGCACGAGGCCGAAGTGCCGCACGCGCGCCGCGAGTTCCTGCACCAGGTGTCCGTGGGACAGATCGCGCGGCAGGCCTGGCGGCCGGGGGTGCTGCCCTGGGCGGTGCGCGCCCTGCGGTCGGGCGGCAAGGCGGATGTCCGTATGACGCAGCCGGAGCCCTTCCCCCACGCGGGAGCGCTCGACCTGCCCGGACGCCCCGTCCCGGTCCACACGCCCGGCCACACGGCGGGCCACTGCGTCTTCCACCTCCCCGACGCGGGTGTCGTGATCTCCGGCGACGCCCTGGTCAGCGGGCACCCCACGTCCCGCGTCAGCGGACCCCAGCTGCTGCCGGCGATGTTCGACACCGAGCGCGAGCAGAGCCTCGCGGCACTGGGCCGCATCGAAGACCTCGCGGCGGACGTGCTGCTGCCCGGACACGGGCCGGTCCATCGCGGACCGGTGCGGGCGGCGGTGGAGCACGCACGCGAACTGGGCTAGCCCCTCCCGGAGGCGCGCGCCTCGCCTTGACGCAGGGTCCGAGCGGAGCAAAAATGGACATATACGCTGTAAATATATAGCGTCAATGTACAGGGAACCCACAGCCCGAGGCGGAGGCGTCATCCGATGGCGCGCAACAGGCCGACCGCACGCCCGGCGCACCCGACGAGACGAGTGCGGCGCACAGGCGCGCGGCACTCGGACCACAGGGCCGGGCGAGCGGCCTGCCGCCCCGCCGGCGGACGGCGCCGGTACCCGAGGAGGCGAGGCCGGTGAGCGCCCCGTCAACGGTTCTCGTCACCGGAGGCGCCGGCTTCATCGGGAGCCACGCCTGCGTGGAACTGCTCGACCACGGCTACGAACTGATCGTCGTGGACGACTACTCGAACAGCACTCCCCAGGTGTTCGCCCGCGTGGAAAGGATTGCCGGGCGCTTCGTCGGCACCATCTACGAACTGGACATCCGCGATCGACGCGCTCTCTCGGCCGTCTTCGACCGACACTCCGTGGACGCCGTCGTGCACTTTGCCGCGCACAAGGCCGTGGGCGAGTCGACGCGCATGCCCATCGACTACTACGACACCAACGTCGGAGGAACCACGGCGCTGTTGTCCGTCATGCGGGCGCACGGCGTCCATCAGCTGGTGTTCTCCTCCTCCTGCTCCGTGTACGGCGACGCCGGACGCGCCCCCCTGGACGAGGATGCTCCCGCACGGCCCACGAATCCCTACGCGGCCTCCAAGTGGTTCTGTGAGCAGCTCCTCGCCGATGTCTGCCGCCGTTGTCCCGAGTACACCGTGCTGTGCCTGCGGTACTTCAACCCCACCGGAGCCCATCCGAGCGGCCTGCTCGGCGAGGACCCCCACGGCACACCGGAGAACCTCATGCCGTACGTGGCGCAGGTGGCCGTGGGACGGCGGGAGCGCCTCCGCGTGTTCGGCGGGGACTACCCCACGCCCGACGGGACCGCCGTCCGCGACTACCTCCACGTCATGGACACCGTGGAGGCCCATCGCGTCGCGCTGGACCGTCTCTCCGGCACGACAGGCATGCAGGTGTTCAACCTGGGCCTGGGCAAGGGAAGTTCGGTCCTCGACGTGGTCACCGAGTTCGCCAGGACGAGCGGCCGGCCCATTCCCTACGACGTCGTGGGGCGCCGTCCTGGAGACGTGGCGGAACTCGTCGCGGACAGCGGCGCGGTGACCCGGGCCTGGGGCTGGCGCCCGACCCGGAACCTCGCCGACATGTGCCGGGACGCCTGGCACTTCCAGCAACTCAACCCGCAGGGGTACGCCGGCTCCCGCCGGCGGCCGAACGGAAAGGTCTAGTGCCGCACCGAGGACGGAGTCCTTGCGGCATCAGCGAGCCCGACTCGCGGCGAAGGACGTGATCGACATGAGGCCGCTGCACATCGAAGGGGCCTGGGTGCACGAGCCCGAGGTCTTCGCGGACCACCGGGGCGCCTTTCTGGAGTGGTTCGACGGCGACTCCTTCCGGTCGGCCGTCGGTCAGGACCTCCGCCTCGCGCAGGCCAACTGCTCGGTGTCCCGGCGGGGAGTGGTCCGCGGTGTCCACTTCGCCGACGTGCCGCCCGGCCAGGCCAAGTACGTCACCTGTGTCCGAGGCGCGGTCCTCGACGTGGTGGCCGACATCCGGACCGGCTCGCCCACCTTCGGGGAGTGGGAGGCGGTACCGCTGGACGAGGTGGGCCGTCGCTGTGTGTTCCTCGCCGAGGGACTCGGTCACGCCTTCATGGCCCTCAGCGCCGAGAGCACCGTCGTCTACCTCTGTTCCGAGCCCTACGCACCGGGGCGCGAGCACGGAATCCATCCGCTGGACGGCACACTCGGCATCGACTGGCCCGACGGGCGGATGCCGGTGCTGTCCGACAAGGACGCGGCCGCTCCCACACTGGACGAGGCGGCCCGCAGCGGACTGCTGCCCAGTTACGAGGCCTGCCGCGCCCGACGGCCCTCCTCGGCGGCCGACAACGCGGGAAACGCCTCCTCCAGGGCGTTGCGCCAGTGGCGCAGCGGCGCCATCCCGGCCTCCGGCCAGCGGCCGTGACCGAGAACGCTGCAGGCCGGACGGGGCGCGGGGCGGGGTCGGGCGGCACTGGTCGTGCGCCGTACCCGCGACGGTTCGGCGCCCAGCAGCCGGAAGACCTCGCATGCCAGGTCGTACCAGCTGGCCTCACCCGAGGCGGTGGCGTGGAAGATGCCGGGCGGCGCGGTGCCCGCCCGTGCCGATCTCCCCAGCAGGATCAGCCTGTCGGCGACGTCCGCGGTCCAGGTGGGCTGCCCCCGCTGGTCGTCGACGACGTCGATGGCGTCCCGGACCGCCTCCAGTCCCCTCACCGTCCGGACGAAGTTGCGCCCGCCCGCCCCGTACAGCCATGCCGTGCGGACCACGTGACCCGTTTCGGGGAGTGTCGTCAGAACGGCCCGCTCGCCGGCGAGCTTGGTCCGCCCGTAGGCGGTACGCGGGGCCGGGGTGTCCGTCTCGGCGTAGGGGCGGCCGGCGTCACCGGCGAACACGTAGTCCGTGGACAGGTGCAGCAGGGTCGTGCCGCGGCTTCGGCATGCCTCGGCGAGCCGGGCGGGGCCGTGGCCGTTCACGGCGAGGGCCTGCGCCTCGTGCGACTCCGCCGCGTCCACGTCCGTCCAGGCGGCGCAGTTGACCACGACGGCCGGACCGTACCGGTCCAGGACCGCGCGCACGGCTTCGGCGTCGGTGATGTCCAGTCGGCCGCGGCCCGCGGCGAGGACGTCGATGCCGCGGGCCGGCGACCGCGCGACGAGTTCCCGGCCCAGCATGCCGTCGGCTCCGGTGACCAGCCACACCTCGCTCATGCCGCCGCCTCCTGCAGCGGCTGCCGCAGCGGCTCCCACCAGGAGCGGTGTGTGCGGTACCAGTCGACGGTCTCCGCCAGCCCCGCGATCAGTTCCTTGCGGGGCGCATAGCCGAGTTCCGCGCCGATCTTCGTGAAGTCGACCGAGTAGCGGCGGTCGTGGCCCTTGCGGTCCTCGACGTACGTCACCGCGCTCCAGTCGGCGCCGCACTCGCTCAGCAGCAGTCCGGTCAGTTCGCGGTTGGACAGCTCGTTCCCCCCGCCGATGTTGTAGACCTCGCCCGGGAGGCCGCCGGTCCGGACGAGTTCGATGCCCCGTACGTGGTCGTCGATGTGGATCCAGTCCCGCACGTTCGTCCCGTCGCCGTAGAGCGGCACGCGCCCCCCGTCCAGCAGGCGGGTGACGAAGAGCGGGATGACCTTCTCGGGGAACTGGTGGTGCCCGTAGTTGTTCGAGCAGCGCGTGACCCGCACGTCCAGGCCGTGGGTGCGGTGCCCGGCCAGCACGACCAGGTCGGCCGCGGCCTTCGAGGCGGCGTAGGGCGAGTTGGGGCGCAGCGGGTCGGTCTCCGGCCAGGACCCCTCGGCGATGGATCCGTAGACCTCGTCGGTGGAGACGTGGACGAAGGTCCCCAGGCCGTGGCGCAGTGCGGCGTCCAGCAGGATCTGGGTCCCGAGCACGTTCGTACGGATGAAGGCGTCGGCGCCCAGGATGGACCTGTCGACATGGGACTCCGCCGCGAAGTGCACCACCTGGTCGTGTTCGGAGACGAGTTTCCCGACGAGCTCCGCGTCGCAGATGTCGCCCTGCACGAAGTCGAAGCCCGCGGCGTGGCGGACCTCGTCCAGGTTGGCGGGGTTGCCCGCGTAGGTGAGTTTGTCCAGCACGGTGACGGCCACGTCCGGGGGCCCGTCCGGGCCCAGGAGCGTGCGGACGTAGTGGGAGCCGATGAACCCGGCTCCCCCGGTCACCAGGATGCGCGTCGTGGTCATGATGGGATCTGCACCTTGCTGTGGTCACCGAGCACCAGCCGGTGTACGGAGGGCGTGCGGGGAGCGGGGGTCACCTCGACGTTGTGGCCGATCAGCGACACCTCGATCCTGCGCATCCCGACGATGGAGGCCCGCCGGAGCACGATCGAGTACTCGATCTCGCTCGCCTCGACCCGGCAGTCCTCGGCGATGGACGTGAAGGGCCCGATGTAGGAGTCGGCGATCACCGTGCCGGCACCGATGACGGCCGGACCGACCACCCGGCTGGCGAACACCTTGGCACCGTCCTCGATCCTGACCCGGCCGATGATCTCGCTCGCCTCGTCCACGCTTCCCTCGACGCAGGGTTCCAGTGTTTCCAGGACCGACCGGTTGACCTCCAGCATGTCGGTGACGTTCCCGGTGTCCTTCCAGTAGCCGGAGATCGTCGTGGAGCGCACGTCGAGCCCGCGGTCGAGCAGCCACTGCAGGGCGTCGGTGATCTCCAGCTCGCCGCGCCGGGAGGGCCGGATGGCGCGGACCGCCTCGTGGACGACCGGGGTGAAGAGATAGACGCCCACCAGTGCGAGATCGCTCCTGGGCTCCTGGGGCTTCTCCTCCAGGCCGACCACCCGGCCTGCCGCGTCGAGTTCGGCGATGCCGAAGGCGGTCGGCTCGGGCACGTGCGTGAGCAGGATCGCGGCGTCGGGCCGGTCGCGGCGGAAGTCGTCGACCACGCCCGAGATGCCTCCGACGATGAAGTTGTCGCCGAGGTACATCACGAAGTCGTCGTCGCCCAGGTAGTCCCGGGCGATCAGTACCGCATGGGCGAGGCCGAGAGGGGCCTCCTGCGGCAGGTAGGTCACGTCCAGGCCGAACCGGGAGCCGTCGCCGACGGCCTCGCGGATCTCCGGTGCGGTGTCACCGACGACGATTCCGGTCTCCGTGACACCGGCGGCCGCGATGGCCTCCAGTCCGTAGAACAGGACCGGTTTGTTGGCGACCGGCACCAGTTGTTTGGCCGAGGTGTGGGTGATCGGGCGGAGCCGCGTGCCCGCGCCGCCGCAGAGAACAAGTGCTTTCATGATGGCCGCCCCACTGCGGGTCGCTCGGATGGTGGTACCAGGGGTTGCGCCTGCGACACGAACCACTCGACGGTGTGGCGCAGGCCTTCGTCCAGCGGCACCCGTGGCTGCCAGTCGAGTGCGTCCCGCGCACGGGTGATGACGGGACGCCGGCGGACGGGATCGTCGACGGGCAGGGGAAGGAAGCGCAGTTCGCTGTCCGAGCCGGTGATCAGCAGCACCAGTTCCGCCAGTTCGCGTACCGACCGCTCGCTCGGGTTGCCGAGGTTGAACGGGCCCGGCAGGTGCGTGCCGATCATCGCCGTCAGTCCGCGGACCATGTCGTCGACGTAGCAGTAGCTCCGTGTCTGCTCACCGTCCCCGAAGACGGTGAGCGCGTGTCCCTCCAGGGCCTGTCTGATGAAGCTGGAGACGACCCGGCCGTCGTGCCCCCGCATGCGGGGGCCGTAGGTGTTGAAGATGCGGACGATTCCCACGTCGGCACCGCGGCTGCGCCGGTACGCCATGGAGACGGCCTCGGCGTAGCGCTTGGCCTCGTCGTAGACGCTGCGCGGCCCGATGGGATTGACGTTCCCCCAGTACTCCTCGGGCTGCGGGTGCACCGTGGGATCGCCGTAGACCTCGCTGGTCGAGGCCAGCACGAAGCGTGCTCCGTGCCGGAGTGCCAGCCGCAGCATGTTCTCCGTGCCCCGGCTGCCCGCGGCGAGCGTTTCGAGCGGGCGCCGCTGGTAGTCGAAGGGGGAGGCGGGGCTGGCGAGATGCGCGACGGCGTCGACGTCCCCCGGGACGCTGAAGGGTTCGGTGACGTCGCAGCGCTCGAACGTGAAGCCGGGCTCGCCGATGAGGTGGGCGATGTTGGCCGGTTCTCCCGAGGAGAAGTCGTCCAGGCAGCAGACGCCGTCCCCCCGGGCCAGCAGGGCTTCGCACAGGTGCGATCCCAGAAAGCCGCCTCCGCCGGACACCACGACACGCATGCGCTTCTCCTTCGCTCAGCCGAGCCGCGGGCGGCCCGGCGCACGCAGCGTCCATCCGGCCGCACGCCAGGCCGCCGCGTCGAGGGCGTTGCGGGCGTCGACGATGGCCGGCGTGCGCACCATCGCGGCGAGGGCGGCGGGGTCGAGCTCCCGGTACTGCGGCCACTCCGTCAGGTGCAGGACGACGTCCGCCTGCTCGCACGCCTTCGCCACGTCCAGGGCGAACTGCAGCGCGGGGTACGCGGTCCGGGCGTTGTCGACCGCCTCGGGATCGTGCACCCGGACCTGGCCCCCGCGGCGCCGGATCCGGTCGGCGACCGCGAGCGCGGGCGAGTCCCGGATGTCGTCGCTGCGGGGTTTGAAGGCGGCTCCCAGCACGGCGACGTTTTTGTCCTCGAAGGACCCGCCCACGAGTCGCTCCGCCAGGTCGACGACGCGCCCGCGCTGCCGCGTGTTGATCTCGTCGACCTGCCGCAGGAAGGCCACGGACGGAGCCTGGCCGAGTTCCTCGGCGCGGGCGGTGAAGGCCCGGATGTCCTTGGGCAGGCAGCTGCCGCCGAAGCCGAGGCCCGGGGACAGGAAGCGCGGGCCGATCCGGGAGTCCCGGCCCATCGCATCCGCGAGCGTGAGCACGTCGGCTCCCGTCGCGTCGCAGATCTCCGCCATGGCGTTGATGAACGAGATCTTGGTGGCGAGGAAGGAGTTGCAGGCCAGCTTGACCAGTTCGGCGGTCGCCAGGTCGGTGCCGAGGAACGCGGTGCCCCCGTCCAGCAGCGGCTCGTAGATCCTCCTCATCCGGGCCTCGGCGTGCTCGGAGTTCGAGCCCACGACGATGCGCTCCGGCCGCAGGGTGTCCTGGACCGCGCAGCCCTCGCGCAGGAATTCCGGGTTCCAGACGAGTTCGGCCTCCGGAGCGACGGCGCTCAGCCGCTCGGCCAGCCGGTCCGCCGTGCCCACGGGAACCGTCGACTTGCCGACGACCAGGATCCGTTCGTACCCGCTGTCGTGCAGGTGGGGCGCCAGGCGGTCGAGGGCGGCCTCGACATGGGTCAGGTCGGCGGCGTCCGATCCCGGGCGCTGCGGGGTGCCCACGCAGACGAAGTGGGTCTCACCGAAGCGGGCGGCCTCGGCCGTGGACGTGGTGAACCGCAGCCTTCCGCTGTCCACCGTCCTCATGAGCATCTCGGACAGACCGGGCTCGAAGAACGGGGGCCGGCCGCTCGCCAGCGCGGCGATCCGCTCCTCGTCGATGTCGACCCCGAGAACCTGGTGGCCGATGTCCGCCATGCAGGCGGCGTGGACCGCTCCGACGTATCCGGTACCGATGACTGTCAGGCGCATGTCGATCTCCGTGGGTCCCGTGGTCGATGGGGAGGGTCGCTCGGGAATTCCGCTCAGGGGTCCTCCGCGGCCCCTGGGACCGGGTCCGTCCTCCCCTGGGAAGGAAGGCCCAGCAAGTCGCTGTAGCAGGCGTCTACGGCGGCGCACATGGCCTGGGGGGCGAAGGTGGCGCGGACCGTGCCGCGGCCCTGGCGTCCCATGGCGGCCGCCTCTCCCGGGTGGTCGAGCAGCCAGCCGACCGCTCGCGCGGCGCCCAGGGGGTCGGCGGGTGCCACGAGCAGGCCCGTGGCGCCGTGTTCCACCAGATCGGGCACGCCGTTGACGGCCGTCGCGACGACCGGACGGGCGGTGGCCAGCGCTTCGGTGAGCGCTCTGCCGAGGCCCTCGTAGAGCGAGGTGATGACGAAGACGTCGAGGCCCGCCACCAGTGCGGCGGCGTCCGGCCGGTGCCCGGTGAGCGTCACGTCGACGCCCAGTTCGGCGGCGAGGCGGCGGACCTCGCCCTCCAGCGGGCCGTCACCGATCATGACGAAGGCCGTGTCGGGGTGCCGTGCACGGATCGCGGCCGCCATGCGGACGAAGTCCAGGGGCGCCTTCTGCCGGTCGATCCGCCCCACGGTGCCGACGAGCGCCGTGCTCCGAGGGACGCCGAGCGCGCGCCGGGCCTCGGGATCGAATGCGCCGGGGATGTGTGCCAGGTCCACGGCGGACGGCACCACCCGGACGCGCCCCGGCGGGGCCAGGCCCTCCTCGACCGCCTGCTGCGCGACGCGCGGTGCCACGGCGAGGAACCGGTGGGTGCACCCCCGCGTCGCCCGTTCCAGCAGGCGGTACAGCGTGCGCCTGGGCGCGGACATGTGCGGGTGGAAGCTGAGGCCGTGGAAGGTGTGCACCACCACGGGTGTGCGGCACAGGCGTGCGGCCACGCGGCCGAGGAATCCCCCCTTGGCCGAGTGCGTGTGCACCACGGTGAACCGCTCGCGCCGGATGAGACGCACCAGGCGTCCCAGGACCATCAGGTCGGCCGGGCCGAGGGTGTGCCGGAACCCGGGGATCTCGACGGTGCGGATGCCTGCGGCCCGGGCCCGGGCCCAGAGGTCGCCGCCGGGCACTCCGGCGATCCACACCTCGTAGCGACCGGGGTCCATGCCCTCGGCCGACAGGAGCGTGTTGCCGCCGGCTCCCGCCCAGAACCGGGTGATGACGTGCAGGACCTTGATGCGGGGGGAGGACGGCGGCACGGGCAGCGTGGCCGGCGGCGCCACCAGCGGAGGTGTCGCGGGCCATCCGGAGTCCGGACCGTCGCGTCGGCCCGAGCCAGGGACGAGGGTCCCGATCCGCATCACCGATCACCACCAGGGGGACAAAGGGGTATATTTACGTTGTATACGTACAGCATCACCCCTCAAGTGGTCCAGGTCAATCAGAGGAACGGTTATGGCACTGGCCGAGCTGCACGAGATCAGGCATCTGCTGGCGTGTCCCCGCTGCCGGTCACCCCTCCGGGACGCGGGCCACGGGCTCGCGTGCAGTTCGCCCGCGTGCCCCGGCCACTCCCCGACGGCCTTCCCGTCGGACGGACGGTGGCCGTTCCTCGTCGACTTCGAGCGCAGCGTCGTCACCCGGCCGGCGCCGGCACGAGCGGACCGGCGTCCGGACGGGACGGAGCACGGGCCCGTGAGCAGGGCCGAGCGGCTGCCCGCTCCGCTGCGCCGCCTGGTCAAACCGCCCAACCGAGTGGCGGCCAGGAACATCGAGATGCTGCTGCGCGGCCTCCGCGGCCCCTCGCCGACCCTGCTCGTGGTCGGCGGGGCCACCGTCGGCAACGGCGTGGCCGCGATCTACCGCGATCCGCGCGTACGGGTGATCGGGTTCGACATCGTGGCCAGCCCCGTGACCCAGTTCGTCGCGGACGCCCACCGCATCCCGCTGTCCGACGCGAGCGTCGACGCGGTGCTGGTCCAGG
This sequence comes from Streptomyces sp. NPDC026417, assembly GCF_055567695.1. Classification (NCBI taxonomy): domain Bacteria; kingdom Bacillati; phylum Actinomycetota; class Actinomycetes; order Kitasatosporales; family Streptomycetaceae; genus Streptomyces; species Streptomyces sp. NPDC026417. The sequence goes on along the minus strand of NZ_JBVHPY010000003.1, from coordinate 35,976 downwards.
CCGTACTGGAGCATGTGCTCGATCCGGCCGCGGTCGTCGCCGAGATCCACCGGGTCCTCAAGGACGGCGGCCAGGTCTACGCCGAGACTCCGTTCCTGCAGCAAGTGCACGCCGGAGCCCACGACTTCACCCGGTACACGGCGAGCGGCCACCGCTATCTCTTCCGGCACTTCGAGGAGCTGGCCGCCGGCCCCGTGGCGGGCCCCGGCACCCAACTCCTTTGGACCAGTGACCACTTGGTCCGCGGTCTGACGCGGTCCGCGTTCGCCGGCCGCGCCACGCGGGGCCTGCTCTGCTGGCTGCGCGCCCTCGACCGCCTGATCCCCGCGGGCTACGCCTCGGACAACGCGTCCGCCTTCTACTTCCTCGGCCGCAAGCGCGACCGGGAGATGACGGCCGCGGAGATCGTCGAGTACTACCGAGGCGCGCAGCTTCCCCACTGAGGGCCGGTGGCCCCGGATTCCCGACCGAGGCCCGGTGGCCGCGGCGTACGGCCGAACGGCGAGCGCGCGTCAGCGCCGGCCCGCGACCGGATGCTCCTCGGGCGCTTCCCGCCGGGACACCTCCTCGGCCCGCACCATGGCGGCCAGTCCGGACCGGACGTCCGTGCCGGGCCGGTATCCGAAAGCCTCGCGCGCCACCGCGATGTCGGCCGCGGTCCGCCGCGCGTCACCGGGGCGCCCCGGACCCGGCACCACGTGCACCGGGTCGGCCAGGCGGCCGACCAGCGCGATCACCTGGTTCATCGTCACCTCGCAACCGCCGCCGAGATTCGCGACACCGGTCCACGAGGAGAGCGCGGCCTGACGCATGGCGTTGACCACGTCCCCGACGTAGGTGAAGTCGCGGCTCTGCCGCCCGTCCCCGTACAACGGGAAGGGCCGGTGCGTGCAGGCGGCCGCCACCAGCCGGGAGAACGCCATGTCGGGGCGCTGCCGGGGGCCGTAGACACTGAACAGCCGGAGGGACACCGCCGGTACGCCGAAGACGCTTCGGTAGGTCTCGCACAGCTGCTCGGCGGCGAGCTTGGTGACGCCGTACGGGGACACGGGCCGGGGACGCACCGTCTCCGGCGTGGGATAGGCCTCCGCGTCGCCGTAGACCGACGAGCTGGAGGCGAAGACGAGGCGGCGCAGCCCGGCGTCCCGCGCCGCCTCCAGGACGTGCTGCGTGAGCAGGACGTTGCGCTCCAGGTACACGCCGAACTCCGCGCCCCAGGAACCGCGCACGCCGGGCTGGCCGGCGAGGTGGTAGACGACGTCGGCCTCGGCGAACAGCGGCTGCAGCCGGAGTTCGAGCAGGTCGCCCTGCCGGAAGCGGAACCGTTCCAGCCCCCGCAGCCGGGCCAGGTTGTGCCGCTTGCGCCAGGGCTCGTAGAAGTCGGTCATCGCGTCGACGCCCAGCACCTCGTCCCCGCGGGACACCAGGTGTTCGCACAGGTGGGAACCGATGAAGCCGGCGGCACCGGTCACGACGGCGCGCATCAGAACGCACCTCCGTCGGCGTCACGGGCGGCCCGCTCCCGCCGGGAGGACCCCTCCCACACCGCGGACAGCACGTACCGGACCGTCCTGACCGTGAAGCGCAGGACGCTGGGCACGGTGGCGTGCCGCAGGAACTCCGCGTCCATGGCGGTGCGTTGGGGCACCAGCACGGTCAGGTAGTACTCCTCCGGGTCGGCCCGGCCGTCGAGCTCCGCGGTGTACACGCGTGACCGGAGCTGGCACGGACCGGTGAGCCCGGGGCGGTACCGGAACACCCACCGATGTGCGGGCGGGTAGCGGTGGGCGAGGTGCGGGACCTCGGGGCGCGGGCCGACCAGGGTCATGTCCCCGCGCAGCACGTTCCACAGCTGCGGCAGCTCGTCGAGGCTCAGCCGCCGCAGCAGACGCCCGGTGGTCGTCACCCTGGGGTCGTGGCCGCAGGTCACCTCGGGACCCGGGCTGCGGGGTCTCATGCTGCGGAACTTGTAGAGGGTGAACTCGCGCCCGCCCTCCCCGATCCGCTGCTGCCGGAACAGCACCGGCCGTCCGCTGGTGAGGGCGACGAGCAGCGCCAGCAGGATCAGGAGCGGGGTGAGAAGGAGGAGCAGCGTCACGGCGAGGACGACGTCCAGGGTCCGGCACGCCGGGGTCGGCCGCACCGCGCTCGGGGACGGCAGGGCCTGTCGGGTGCCGCGGTCGATGATGTCCATGACGGGGTCCTAGGTCGGTTCCGCCGTGCCGTCGGGTACGGCAGGCGCGGTCGGGCGGGGTGATGGCGCCGTCGTCCGGAGCGGGGTGCGCTCGCGCGCGTGGGTGGCGGCCGCGCACAACCAGCGCAGATAGCCCCCGTATCCGGCGAGGGTCTGCAGGCCTTCGGACGGACTCCGGCGGAGCAGGGCTCTGGCGAGCCTGGCCGCGAGTTCGACGGTCAGGGTCAGGGCCACCAGCAGCGAGGCCCGGGACCTGGGCCAGTGGCGGAAGGCGTAGGTGGTCCGGCTGCACAGCGAGTGGCGCAGCCGCTTGCCTCCCAGCTGGGCGGAGCTCACCTGCCCGATGTGCCGGACCAGGGCCTGGTGCACGTAGTACGAGGGCCGGTTGCGCCGAGCGGCCCGCAGGGCGAGGTCCGTCTCCTCGAAGTAGAGGAAGTAGCGCTCGTCGAAGCCGCGCAGGTCTTCGAACAGCGGGCGCCGCATCAGGAAGAAGGCACCGATGACCTGGTCGACCGGGCCTGATGCCGTGATGTCCTTCGGGCGCAGGTGGTGCGGGGGGAACACCCGGGGCACCAGCCGGGCGAGGCCGCTCATCTTCCCCACGAAGACGCGCAGGCTGGGGAAGCGGGAGCAGGAGATGGCGGGGCGTCCGTCGGCGTCGACCATACGGCCGCCGCAGATGCCGACGCCGTCCGCGGCGCGGGTGGCGAGGAAGTCGCCGACGGCACGCAGGGTGTCGGGGTACAGCTCCGCGTCCGGGTTGAGGAAGAGCAGGAGACCGCTGTCGCCGCGCGCGGCCCCCTGGTTGCAGGCGGCGGCGAAGCCGCGGTTGCGGTCGTTGCGCACCACGTCGAGCGGGATGCCCGCGGTGTCCAGCCCGTGGAGGGACGTGTCCGTGGAGGCGTTGTCCACGACGACCACGCGGGCCACCCGCAGGCGGGACCGGTCGGTCCGGACGACGGAGCGCAGGCAGTCCCGCAGATGGTGCCCGGTGTTCCAGTTCACGATCACGACGTCGACGGCCGGGACGTCCTCCTGGGCGGGGGTCATCGGGGCACCGGTCCGAGTTCCATGGCCGCCGCCCAGCGGGGCAGCCACGCACGATACGAGTACTCGTGGTCGGCCAGCTCGCGGGCGGCGCGGCCGAGCCGCTCCCGCTCGGTCGCGGAGGCGCCGACGAGACCCAGGATCGCGCTCGTCCAGTCGTCCGGGCTCCGTGCGGCGGGCATGCGCAGCCGGGACAGCAGCTCGGCGTTGACGCCCAGGGGGCTCGCGACGGCGGGCAGGCCGGCGGCGGCGAACTGCAGGAGTTTGTAGCCGCACTTGCCGAGGCCGTACGCAGTCGTCGGCACCGGCATGAGGCCGATGTCCATGGTCGCGAGCGCGGTCCGCTGGTTGTCCGGGCTCCACGCCATCCTGTCGACGAAGGACTCCAGCGGCCCGAGAGACGGTGTGGTGGTACCGACGATCGTGAGCCGGGCTCCGGTCCGGCGGTGAACCTCCGTCAGCGGCCCGGCGATCAGGGCGAGACAGGACTCGTTGTGGCGTGAGCCGATCCAGCCGAGCCGCGGCGGATCGTGCAGGTCGTAGGAGGTCTTGCAGGTGTAGTCCGCGGGCTCCACGCAGCTCGGGATCACGACCACGTCGTCGTGGTGCCGGGAGGCCCAGTCCGCCAGGACGCTGTTGCCCGCGACGATCCGGTCCGCGTGCCGCACGGCCACCCGCGCCTTGCCCGCCTTGGGCGCCAGCTTCCGGGCCAGGCCGCCGTCCCCCCAGTCCCACTGAAGGGCGTCGTCGAAGTCGTACACGGCGAACTCCGCACTGGTCAGCAACCGGCGCTCCCACCAGCCGCGGCTGAGCGGTGACGCCTCCCGGTGCAGGAGCAGCCGCCGCGGACGGGCCCGCGCGATGGCGCCCAGCCTCAGCTCCGCCCGGGCGAGGGACAGCGGGTGGCGGGCGAGCCGGGACACGGACGCGTCCGGCAGCGACAGATAGCTGCCGACGGTGAAGTCGGTGCCGACCCGGTCCAGCCACTCGAAGACCCGGACCCGGGAGCTGCCGGCTCCCCGGCCGTACGGCGTGATCGCGCAGCGCTCCAGGTGACCGTTCATAGTTCTGTGTTCCAGCCGTATGCTGATATCGTATGTTTACGACGTAAATCAACAGTTTGCCCTCTCCCACAGACAGCGTCAAGAGCGGCCGGAAACGGCTCGCACGGAGGAGCCTCCATGGATCTCCACGACTTCATCGCCGCACTGCGCCGGCGCTGGCGCTTCGTCGCCGCATGCGTCCTGCTCGGACTGGCGGCGGCGGTCGCCGTCACCGTCCTGACGCCGCGCACCTACACGGCCACCGCTCAGCTGTTCATCGCCACCAGCGACGAGAACAACGCCAACGCGTACCAGGGCGGCCTGTTCACCCAGCAGCGCGTCAAGTCCTACACCCGCATCGTCACCAGCCCCGCGGTCCTCGACGGGGTGATCAACACCCTTGATCTGCGCACCACTCCGGAGCGGCTGGCCGGGAAGATCACCGCGCAGGCGCCACTCGACACCACCCTGGTCGACATCCGGGTGGACGACCCGTCCGCCGCCCGGGCGCAGGCGATCGCCGACGAGACCGCCGCCCAGTTCACGCGGTACATCACCGCGATCGAGGGCTCCCCCGCGGACGCGCCGCCGCTGGTCAAGGCCAGCGTGGTCGGAGGGTCCGAACCACCGACCGCCCCGACGAGCCCCCGCCCCGAACTGAACGTCGCCATCGGCCTGCTGGCCGGACTGGGCGTGGGCATCGGAGGTGCCGTACTGCGGCAGTCCCTCGACACCACGATGCGCTCGCCGGCCGATGTCTCCACTCAGCTGGGCCTCTCCACGGCCGGCACCGTCCCCCCGCCCGCCCGACGCCGTTCGACCACGGCGACGGGAGCCGGCACGACCCGACGGGCGGAGGCGCTGAGCCACCTGCGCACCCGGCTGAGGTTCGGCGACGAGAACGGCATCCCGGATTCGGTGCTCGTGGCCGGCGCGCTGCCCGAAGAGGGGCGGACGCAGACCGCGATCGACCTGGCGACGAGCGTCGCCCGCACGGGTCAGCGCGTCATCCTTCTGGAGGCGGACCTGCGCAGGCCGCGACTGGCCAAGGACTTGGGCCTGCGCGGCACACCCGGACTCACCGGGGTGCTGACCGAGGGCACGCCGCTCTACGAAGCCCTCGAGGACTGGGCGGACGGCGGTATTCGCGTGCTGCCCGCCGGCCCCGCCCCCGCGGATCCGAGTGCGCTCGTCTCCTCCACCGACATGGCGCAGTTGCTGCGTGCCCTCGAGGCGGACGCCGACCTGGTGGTCGTGGACAGTCCGCCGCTGCTGTCCTACGCGGACGGGGCGGCGCTCGCCTCGATCGCCAAGGGCGTGCTCTTCGTCGTACGGGCCGGGAAGACCCGGCGCGACGTGGCTCTGCGGGCCCTCGACTCCCTCTCGACCGTGCGTGCGCGGGTACTCGGTGCCGTCCTGACCGGGACGCCCGCCGAGGGGCCGGACGGCAGGAACCCGTCGCCACGGCCCGCGAGGCACACGCCCGGAACGGACGGCGGACGCCCCGCGGCGGAAGCCGTTGCGCACGCCCCGGGTCCACGTCACGGCTAGGCCGGGGTGTGAGACGGGATGACGCAGCAGCAGACCGAGATGGCGTTGGTCATGGGGATCCTGACCGTTCTCGCCCTGATCCCGGCCACCATCGCGTTCCGGCGGGCCCGCGCCTTCCGGGACTGGGACCTCACCGCGACCCTGATCCTCCTGGTCGGCGTGCTGGCCAACCTCCCCACCATGGCGTACGTGGTGCACGCAGGCCGCCGGGAGAGGCTCGACCCGCTGGGCGAGGTGGTGATCGGCTTCCCGCAGTGGGTGAATCTGATCGGGACGGTGTGCAACGCCCTGCTCATCTCCGGATGTGCCGCGTTCGTCGTCCACCGGCTGTTCTTCACCCGCGCACGGATCAACGTCGCCCCGCTCGTCGGCGTGGCACTCGTCCTCCTCTTCGCCTTCTCCGACGGCTTCCACGGCGAGGACTTCCTGGCCCCGCGCCAGCTCGTGCTCCTCGCGGCGCTCCTCGCGGCAGCGGTCGCCCGTCCCGGACGGCCGGCCTTTCTGGGCGGCGCGGCCGTCGTCGTCCTGTCCGCCGTGCTGGGCGGCTTCGAATCGCTCGTCGAGCCCGCCACCGTCATGCGGGAGTGCCGGTCCGACAATCCCTGCGGCCTGCTCGGGGTCCTCTACTCGGGCGTCTTCACGAACGAGAACATCTTCGGGCTGCTGCTGATCGTCGGCATCCCCTTCGTCTGGCTGGGGCTGCGCGGACGCGTCCGCATCGTCCTGTCGTGCTACATCGCCTTCATGGCGGTCGCCACCGGCAGCAGGCTGGCCGGTGTCACCGCGGTGGCCGTCCTGGCCTTCCTGGCGCTGCTGCGGCCGAAACTCCCCGACGAGGAGAGCCGGGGCGAGCCGAAGAAGTCGTTCGTACCCGTGCTGTGCGCCCTGCCGGTGCTGGGTGCGGCGATCGCCGTCGGCCTCGCCCTCCCGTTCCACCAGCCCGACGCGGACCGGCTCGGGGACCGCGCGGCGATCTGGAACATCGCCCGGGAGGAGCTGCCCGGGTCGCCCCTCTTCGGCTTCGGCGGCAAGGCTTGGCCCGCCAAGTATCACGCCGGTGAGATACCCGCGGCGGTCTCCCCGTCCCTGCACAACCAGTGGCTCGACGTGCTGTACGCGGGCGGAGCCGTCGGGCTCTGCCTCTTCCTCTTCCTTCTCGCCCACCTGCTGCTCACCGGCGGGGCCGCCGGCTTCCGCCTGGCGGCGTGCGTGCTGCTGCCCGTCCTGCTCGCCTCGATCGTGGAGCGGCCCTGGTCGTTCGGCATCAGCAACTCCCTCACCTTCGCCCTGGTCGCGGCGCTCCTCCTGCCTCAGGCCGTCCGTCGAGCAGCCTCTCCAGGGGCTCCAGTGTCCGGTTCCAGTCCAGCCGCCGAGCCTGTTCGTACGCCACGTCGCTGACCCGCTGCCAGGCCGCCGGGTCGCTCAGTCCCTCGACGACGGACGCGAAGGTCTCCTCGGTGTAGGGCACCGATCCCTTCAGGAGGTCGAGGTGTCGCCGCCAGTCGGGCACCAGGACGGGAAGCCCGTGTGCCAGGTAGTGCAGGTGCTTGGCCGAGAACCCCTGCCTGCGCAGCAGGTCGCGGGTGCACGTGATCAGTCCGAACTGGTAGTCGCGCAGGATGTCGGGCGAGGCGTATCCGCGATAGTCGAGCCCGAGCGCGGGCTCGGGCGGCGGCCCTCCGTAGACGTGGATGTGCGGGTACCGCCGGCTCAGGCGGGCCAGCAGGTCCACGTCGATGAACCGTGAGCTGAGGGAGCCGAGATAGGCCACCTTCGGCGGGTCGGCGAACCGGGACCTCTCCTCCTGCGGTGTGCATCCCCAGTTGAGCTGGACGAAATTGCGCCCGCTGATGCCGTACTGCTCCTGCACGTACCGGCCGTAGGACTCCCAGCCGAAGGAGAGGTGCTGCACGTCCTCCAGGAACCTCCGCTCCCAGCGGCGGAACCGCTGGTGCTGGCGGCCCGTGAGCCGACTTTCGTAGAACACCTCGTCCGCCCAGGGGCTCGGGCAGTCGTACAGCGTCTGGGCCGAGGTACCGGTCTGCAGGACACCGGCGTCGTACGGCGTCTCGCAGATGACCAGGTCGTAGTCGTCCAGGTCGAGCCGGCGTGCCAGGATGCGCCGCCTCAGGCGGTGGTCCGCGGACAGCACGTAGTACGACAGGTGCCGGCGGCCGAACGCCCAGCGGCGGGTCAGTGTCTTGGAGAGCACGTCGTTGGCGTACAGGGTGAGCTCGGAGGGGCGCAGGGACCCGGGCAGCATCCGCCCGAGGGAGCCCGGCCGACTGGAGGCCCTCGCGAGGCAGTTGGTGTCCGCCAGGTGCACCTCGTGGCCGTGCTCGCTGAGGAACCGCATGGTGGCGAGGGGTTTGACGCTGTTGGCGAAGCCGTCCAGCTGGGCCACGATCAGCACACGTCCGGCCCGGTCGCGACCGGGTCCCGGTGGGGCGGCGGACGCTGACTTCTGGATGGTGACCGGACTCATGAGAGGTTCCTCCTTCACGGGAAGTTCTCCTCCGGAGGGCGCTTCGCGGCCCCCTTCCGGAGTATCAGGGCGGCGGCGAGCGCGAGACCGGCGAGCACGGGGACACCCGTCAGCACCAGGGGCAGCGCCCCGTGCCAGCCCAGGCGCAGGACAAGCAGGGCGCCGAGTCCGGCGGTGAGGCCGCCCAGCGCGGTCGCGGGCAGCCAGCGCCTCGGCAGTCTCGCCTCCCGCAGTCCGGCGAAGCGCCGGCACAGCACGACGAAGTACAGGGAGCCGGCCATGAGGCCGACGGCGGTGGCCAGCACCACCCCGACGACGCCGAACAGCAGCGTCAGCGGCACCGTGAGCGCAAGGTTCACCCCTGTCGCACACCAGGAGTACCGCGTCTCGAATCCCGGCCGCCCGACCGCCCGCACGAAACAGGTCCGCATGCCGGTGAGGGCCACCTGCACGGAATACCCGGCGAGCAGGACGGCGGCGACGGTCCCGCTGAGGGCCAGTGCCGGGCCGAGCCACACCTGGACCGCCAGACCCACCGCGCCCGTCGTCACGACGCCGTAGGTCAGGACGGCGGGGAGCCAGCGGGCCTGCAGCAGGTGGAACTCCTCGACGGCGCCGGGGAGTCCGCGCCCGGCGAAGACGTTCGTCATGCGGGTGAGGACCGGAGGGAAGGCGTAGAGCGGCAGACTGCGCAGCGCTGTCGCCGCCTGGTATCCGGCGGCGTAGATGCCGACGTAGCGCACGGGAAGCAGCGCGGCGATCACCAGCGCGTCGATCTCTCCGTTGAGGAAGACGGTGAATCCCGACATCTGCATGCGCAGCGCGTAACCACCGAAGTCCCGCCGCTCCGCCCGGGGCGGCAGCAGCGGCCGCCGGATGCGGAGGTGCGGGGCTGCCAGGCAGAGGCCCCCCACGGTCACGAGGAAGTACCTGCCCAGGGTGAGGACCGCGAGCAGGGGCAGGTCGGGTCCCCGGTCGATCAGCACGGTCACCCCGGCCGCGTACATGAGGCACGATCCCCAGCTGAGCGCCGCGAGAGAGCGGAAGCGGGCGTTCGCCTGGAGCAGCGCGATGGCGGAGTTGGAGGCCAGGGCGAGGGTGAGCAGGGGGCCCAGGGCCAGCAGCAGCTGTCCGGCCTCGCCCCGCAGCCGCGGCGGCAGGTCCAGGGCCGACGTGATCGTGGGGGTGAGCAGCAGGCACAGACCGGTGACCACGATCCCCAGTCCGACGAAGGCCGCGAGGGACGCGACCACCAGCCGGCCCGTGCCCTCCCGGTCGCCGCGAGCGGCGTGGTAGGCGTGGAAGCGGGCCAGCGACGCCCCGATGCCGCCGTCCAGCACGGTGAGCGTGGCGAGGAAGACCAGGACCAGGGACCAGACTCCGAAGCGGTCGAGACCCAGGTGGCGGATGAGGTACGGCGTCAGCGCCAGGTTGACGAGCAGGGGCGCGGCCTGGGCCAGGGCGCTGAAACTCACCCCCGAGTACAGGCCTTTCGCGGGCCTGCCGGGGCCGGCGGCACCCGTGTTCTCGCCGTCGCCCGTGCCGCCCGGGCCGTCTGCCCCGCCGCCGCTCGTCGCGGCCGGGCCGTCGCGTCGCGGCCCCACCGGCGCGGTGGATCCGGTGACGACGCGGAACAGGGGGTGCTGGGCGCGCATCGCGGGCCTCACTCCCCGTCACGGGGCGCTTGTCCGGTCTCGACCGCGTGCCACAGCGCCCGCAGCTTCCCCTTGTCCAGGATGAGGGCGTACTGGCCGCGGATCATCTCCGAGCGGACGATCGGAGCGGTGGTGAACGAGGCGTCCGAGGCGTTGAGGTGGCGCAGGCCGAGCACGAGGTCGCGCAGGTCGCCGTTGGACATCTCGTCGTCGACGCTCACGGTGCGCGTGATCGCGTCGAGCATCCTGCCGGTGCCGAGCGGGTCGCCGAGGCTCACTTCGCTCCGTACCTCGCCGACCAGACTCTGCAGGAACTGCTGCTGTCGTTCGATGCGGTCCAGCTCGCCGCCCGGCAGGCCGTGACGCTGCCTGACGTACGCCAGGGCCTGGTCCCCGTCGAGGGTGTGGGTGCCGGCGGCGAAGTGCCGCCGCTGCTCCGGGTCGTAGGCGTCCGCGGGGACGGTGACGGGCACACCGCCCACCGCGTCGGTGAGGGAGCGGAACCCGTGCCAGTCGACGACGCCGAAGTGGTCGACCCGGGTGCCCGTGAGCTCCTCGACCGTCTTGACGAGCAGGGGTGGACCGCCCCAGGAGAACGCGGCGTTGATCTTCGCCGACCCGTGGCCCGGAATGGGAACCCAGCTGTCCCTGGGCAGGGACACCGTGGCGGCGGTGCGCTTGTCGGCGCTGAGGTGCACCAGCATCAGGGTGTCGCTGCGCTGGGCGCCGGGCTTCCACAGGTCGGCGGACGCGTCCCGGCCGGTGGTCGGCCGGGGGGAGCGGCTGTCCAGGCCGGCCAGCAGGAACGTGGTGCCCCCGGCGTGCCCCTCGGGCCGGTCCGGGCGGGGGCCGTCCGGGAAGGCGTGGGGGATCCGGGTCACCTGATCGCCGAAGTGGTTGGTGCCCCACCAGACACCGCCGGCACAGAGCCCCAGGAGGGCGAGCACGGCGACGAGGGCGAGGACCAGCACCCTGCGCAGGACGCGCCGGCGAGGGCGGGCGTCCGGCCCGGTGCCCTGCCTCGACGCCCACCCGGGCCAGGAGCGGTGCGGGGCCATCAGAAGTCGTCCGGGTACGGATCGGACAGGACCGAGCGGGGCGGTTCGGTCGGCACGGCGGGGAACCCCGGGAGGAGGTCGGCGAGCACACGGCGAACCTCGCCGGTGTCGTTGCGCTCCGCCGCCTCGTACAGCGCGGGCAGGCCCCGGGCCGCCGCGGAAGCCGGCCCGTGCCCGGCGGATGAGGTCGCGGAGAGGATGCGGGGATGGGAGGTGCGGGTGTGCTCCTCCTGGGAGGAGAACAGGGTCTCGTTGAGCTTCTCGCCGGGGCGCAGGCCCGTGAAGCGGATGTCCACGTCCGGCACGTTCACGGAGCGCGCGAACTGGCGGACCAGGTCGACGATCCGCACCGGGTCGCTCATGTCCAGGATGAACACCTCACCGCCCCGGGCCATCCGCGCGGCCTCGAGAACCAGGCCGACGGCCTCTTCGACCGTCATGAAGAACCGGGTCACGTCGGGGTGGGTGACCGTCACCGGCGAGCCGCTGCCCAGTTGTTCGGCCACGACCGACAGCAACGAACCGCGGCTGCCCAGCACGTTGCCGAAGCGGACGGCCGTGAGGACGGTCTTCGGCGGGGCCCCCCGCTGGCCGTCGCGCACGATCAGCTCGGCGAGGCGCTTCGTCGCGCCGAGGACCGACACCGGGTCGGCCGCCTTGTCGGTGGAGATCAGCACGAAGCGTTCGGTGCCCGTCGCCACCGCGGCGCGGACGAGGTTCTCGGTGCCCCACACGTTCGACTTGACGCCCTCGCAGGGGTGCCGTTCGAGAAGCGGGAGGTGTTTGTGCGCGGCCGCGTGGAAGACCACCTCGGGGCGCAGCTCCCGGAAGACCTGGTCGATCCGTGCCCGGTCCCGGATGTCCGAGATCACGATGTCGTCGCTGAGCAGGGCGTCGCCGTAGAGCTCCAGTTGCAGCCGGTGCAGGTTCGACTCGTCGTGGTCGAGGAGGAAGAGGCGGCTGGGGCCGAAGGCGCGTACCTGATGGCACAGCTCGCTGCCGATCGATCCGCCGGCGCCCGTCACCAGGACGCGCCGTCCGGCGATCGTCGCGCCCGCCTCGGGGCTGACCACGTGCATCTCGGTGCGGCCGATCAGCCCGTGGACGTCCAGCGCCCGCATGTCGCTGCCCACCACGTCGCGGCGGAGTGCGGCGATGAAGGACGGCAGGTAGCGGACGCTCGCGCCCGTTCCCTCCGCCGCCCGCGCGACCTGGCGGAAGCGCTCCTGGCTGAGGCCGGGGATGGCCACCACGACCGCCTCGATCCGCTGGGCGAGGGCCACCGCTCCGGTGTCGTCGAGCTCGCCCAGGACGGGCAGGCCGCCGACCACCGCGTCCCGCCGCTTGGCCGGGTCGTCGTCCAGGAATCCGACGGGTTCGAGCCCGAACTGCGGTGTCCGGGCCAGATCCCGGGCCAGTGCGGCACCGGCCTCGCCGGCTCCGATCACCAGCGTGCGCAGTCCGGCGGGGCGGAGCGGAGCCGGTCTCTCGGCCGGGACGGCCCGGGGCCTGTCGCGCCGTGCCGCTATCCGGGCGAGTTCACCGCAGACCCGGTCGACGGCGCGTTCCTGGAGACCCGGGTGCAGGGGCAGCGACAGCAACTGCGGGAAGAGCGCGTCGGTGCCGGGCAGGCCCCCGGGCGGAACGGCTGCCGTGCGCCGGAAGTACGGCATGTGGTGGAGGGGGATGAAGTGGACGGAGGTACCGATGCCGACCTCGGACAGCCGCCCGATCAGGTCGTCGCGGCCGGTCCCGTACTCGTCGAGCACCCGCACCACGTAGAGGTGGTGCGCGTGCCGCCCCTCGGTGGCGGCGTCCAGTGGCTCGATGCCCGGGATGCCTTCCAGCGCGGCGGTGTACCGCTCGGCGACGGCGGCCCGCCGTCGCTGCCAGTCCTCGAAGTGGCCGAGCTGAGCCCGCCCGATGGCGGCCTGTACGTCCGTCATGTTGGCCTTGAGGCCCGCCTCTTCGACGGTGTACCGCCAGCTGCCCCCCGGAAGGTTCCGCCGCCAGGCGTCGGCGGACATGCCGTGCAGCCGCGCTCGGCGGATCCGTTCGGCGAGGACCGGATCGTTCGTGGTCACCATGCCGCCCTCGCCGATGGGGAGGTTCTTGGTCGCGTAGAAGCTGAAGCAGGCGGTTCCCGGCAGACTGCCCACGGGCCGGTCCCCCACCTCCGCGCCGAGGGCGTGGGCGGCGTCCTCCACCACGTGCGTCAGCGGCAGTCCCGCGGCCTCCGCCAGCTCGGCGACCGGCGCGGGGGCGCCCGCGTAGTGCAGGACCACCATCGCGTGCGGGCATCCGCATCCTCTGGCGGCCCGCGCGACGTCGGCCGGTGTGGGTATCCCCACCCGTGGATCGACGTCGACCAGTACCGGCCGCAGGCCCGCGTGCAGGATCGCCTCGGCCGCACCGCAGAACGTCAGCGCGGGGATCAGGACCGTTCCGCCGGGCGGCAACCGCAGGGCACGCAGCGCCAGTTCGAGCGCCGCGGTGCACGAACTGACCGCGATCGCATGGTCGGCGTCCACCTGGGCCGCGAACTCCTTCTCGAACAGCTGCGTCTCGGCACCCGTGGTCACCCAGCCCGAGGAGAGCACCCGTTGCGCCGCGCGGCGCGCCTCCACGCTGATCCAGGTCACCGCGAAGGGGACATCCGGTTCGCCCCCGGTCCCCGCGACGAGCGCGGCAGGGGACGAGCGGCCACGCACGGCGGGCCGGTCGTGCCTCGTCGGTTCCTGCCGGGGCCGCAGCCGGTGGACAGTCATGAATCGCTCCCCGGATCTGGGGGATGGCGCCGCGGGCCTCGCGTGCGCTCCCGCCACGGGCCGCTGGTGTGTCGTATATTTACGACGTATACGTACACATTGCGCCCCTCTGGGCATAGAGTCAACACACGCCGGACACGGCGCCAACCGACCCTTCTGGAGGCGGGGCATGGCCAAGGAGCATCCGAAGGCGCGGGGCAGGGGCGAGCGAGCCGCCCCGGCCCGCCGCGCCAGCGATCGCGGCCGCTACGGCCGGCTCAGCCGGGAGCGCGTCCTGGCGAGTGCGCTGGCCCTGGTGGACCAGGAGGGCCTGTCGGCCCTGAGCATGCGCCGGCTGGGCTCCGAGCTGGGTGTGGAGGCCATGGCCCTCTACCGCTACGCGGCGAGCAAGGACGCCCTGCTGGACGGGCTCGTGGAGGCCCTGTACCTCGAACTCGACGAGCGGCTGGCCGCGCCGGAACCGGCGCCGGCCACCGGAACCCCCCGCCCGCCCGCCTGGCGGACGGAACTGCACAGGATCGCGCGGGCGACGTACGAGGTGTGCCTGGCCCACCCCCAGGTGGTGCCCCTCCTCACCACCCGCATGCTGGCCGTCCCGCTCGCCCGGCGCCCGCTCGCGGTCCTGCGGGACCACGAGCGGGTGCTGACCCTGCTCGATCAGGCCGGGCTGGACGCGGCACGGTCCTCGGACGCCTTCCGCGCCTTCAACGGCTGGCTGCTGGGCTATGTGTCCGTGGAACTGCGCGCCATGGTCGACAATCCCGACGAACCGGATCCCGCGTTCCGCCTCGGCCTGCACCGCATGTCCCCCCAGGAACTGCCGCGGCTCCGCGAGAGCGCCGTCGTCCTGGGGGAACGGGGCGGACCGGAGGGTCTGGCCGCCGGGCTGGACGCGTTGCTCGACCGGTTCGCCCCGGCCCCGGACGACGACCGGCCCGCCGAGCGGGGCACCTGACGCCTTCCGCCTGACGCCTTCCACTCGCTCCCGCCCCTGACCGGGCCGCCGGCAAGATGCGCGGCGCCTCCCACCGTGCCTACGATCGAAAACGGCCCCGGACCCAGGCGGACAGCCTCGTCACATGCGACGCAGGGAGGCGCTTGCCAGTGCTACTGGCTCATCGTCTGATGGCGGGGTACGCCGCATCGGTTCTGGTCGTCACCGGCGTCTACATGACCGTCCCCGACGCCTGCACCCCGCTGTGGGCCCTGATCGGGCTCGGCGGTTCCGCCGCGGTGATCACCGGCGTCGCGGTGCACCGCCCCGCACACCGGTGGCCCTGGATCCTGCTCGCCGCCGGTCTGCTCGCCTTCGCCGCCGGCGACACGTACTACAACGTGCAGGAGGCCTATTTCGACGCCTCCAACCCGTTCCCGTCCCCGGCCGACGCCTGCTACCTGGCGACGTATCCGCTGTTCGCCGCCGGACTGTTCGGCCTCGTGCGGTACCGCTGGGCGGGCCGCGACCTGCCGAGCCTGCTGGACGCGCTGATCCTGACCGCCGGCCTGGCGCTGCCCGTATGGGTCTTCCTGGTCCAGCCCCTCACCCACGTCTCGGGCCTCACATGGCAGCAGCGGGCCATCAGCATCGCCTATCCGCTGGGCGACGTCCTGGTGCTCGCCCTGCTGGCCTGTCTGCTGGCGCCCCGTCCGGTCTGGGGACGCAACCGCGCCGTCCAGTACCTCGTCGTCGGCACGTTCACCCTGCTCGGTTTCGACATCGCGTACGGCATCCTCCAGCTCAACGGCCTGTGGCAGGCCGGGACACTGGTCGACTCCGGCTGGATCGTCTTCTACACGGCCTGGGGGCTGGCCGCGCTGCATCCGTCCATGGTGGAACTCACGGCGGCCGTGCCGCAGCGGGAGTCCCTGCTCCCGCGGCCCCGACGACTGGTGGCGTTCGCCGTGGCGACCCTGATCGCCCCCGGAATCCTGCTGTACGAGGGACTGTCGGGCCACGCCGACGACGCCGCGGCGATCGCGGCCTTCTCCGGCCTGCTGTACCTGCTCGTCATCCTCCGCCTCGCCGGGATGGTGGTGGCCCACCGCAAGGCGATGGCGCGGGAACTGGCGCTGCGCGCGGCCGCCGCCTCCCTGATGGAGGCGACCCGGCCCGACGACGTCGCGGAGGCCTGCGAGAGAGCCGTCCGCACCCTGTGCGGGCCGGACACCCCGCACCGCACCCTGCTGCTTTCGGCCGAGCGGGCGGGCCGTCTGGCGACGCGCCGGACCCGCCTGGTCCCCACCGAGGCACTCGGTCCGGAGACCGCCTCGGCCCTCGGCCCGCTGCCCATGACGCTCGTGTGCCCGATGGTCCCGCCCGACCGCCCGGCGGGCGAGCTGCCCGGCGCGCTGCTGGCGTCGGGGCCGCAGCGGCAACTCGGCGAGATCCGCGGCTCGCTGGAGATCCTGGCCTCGCACGCCGGCCTGACCATGGAACGCATCGCGCTGCGGCAGGAGATCATCCGCACGGAGAGCGAGGCCTACTTCCGCACCCTGGTGCGCAACGCCTCGGACGTCATCCTGATCGTCGAGGACGACGACTCGGTGCGGTACGCGAGTCCGTCCGCCCGGCACGTGTTCGGCGGCGCGGAACTGGTCGGCGTCTCGCTGCCCGACCTCGTGGACGCCCGCGACCGGCGGCGGGTGGCCAGGGGACTCACCGCCATGCGCGGCGGCGGCTCGCCCGAGACGCACGACCACTGGTGGGTGCTCCGCGACGGGAACCGCATCGAGGTCGAGGTGCGCTGCAGCGACCTGCGGGAGGACCCCACCGTACGCGCCCTGGTCGTCACGTTGCGGGACGTCACCGAGCAGCGCCGCCTGGAACACGAACTGACGGAGCGCGCCTTCCACGACCCGCTGACCGGTCTGCCGAACCGGACCCTGCTGCTCGAGCGCATCGAACGCGCGCTGCTGCGCGGCACCCGCGAATCGACGCTCACCTGTCTGCTCTTCATCGACCTGGACGACTTCAAGATGGTCAACGACACGATGGGCCACACCACGGGCGACCGCCTCCTGACGGCCGTGGGCGAGCGGCTGTCGGGCGCGCTGCGGCGCAGCGACACCGCGGCCCGGCTCGGCGGCGACGAGTTCGCCGTGCTCATGGAGGGCGCCAAGGAGCCGCTCGACGCCGAACTCCTCGCGGCTCAGGTGATCCAGACCCTCGGCAGGCCGTTCAACCTCGCGGAGGAGTCGCTGAGCGCCTCGGCGAGCGTGGGCGTCGCCACCGCCCGGGACAGCACGGACGCGGAGGAGCTGCTCACCCACGCCGATCTGGCGCTCTACGCGGCGAAGGCGGCCGGCAAGAGGCAGTGGCGCCGCTTCCAGCCCACCCTGCGGGTGCGGATGGTGGAGCGGCACGATCTGCAGGCCCGGCTCGACCGGGCGATCACGGACGCGGAGTTCTCCCTGCGCTACCAGCCCGTGGTCGACATCGAGGCGGGTGAGATCGCCGGGTTCGAGGCGCTGGTGCGGTGGCCGCACGCCCGGGGCGCGTCGGTCCCGCCGGAGCAGTTCATCGCGCTGGCCGAGGAGACCGGGCACATCACCCCGCTGGGGACCTGGGTCCTGGAGAACGCCACCGCCGACATCGTCGGACTGCAGCGTCTGAGCGGGCGGCCCGACCGGGCGCCGTACGTGAGCGTCAACGTGTCCGCGCGCCAGTTCGGCGACGACGGGTTCCTCGACGTGGTGCGCGGGGCGCTGGAGACGCCGGGGCTCGCGCCGGGCTCGCTGCAGCTGGAACTCACCGAGACGGTGCTGATGCGGCGGGACGCGCAGATGCAGGGGGTCCTGCGCTCCCTGAAGGACATGGGGGTGCGGATCGCGGTGGACGACTTCGGCACCGGGTTCTCCTCGCTGCGCTATCTCCGGGAGTTCCCCGTCGACGTGCTCAAGATCGACAAGTCGTTCATCGACGACATCGTGCTGGACACCCGCCAGGTGGCGCTGGTCGAGGGGATCGTCAACCTCGCCGGAACGCTGGGGCTCGCGGTGGTCGCCGAGGGGATCGAGGACTCCGCGCAGCGGGATCTGCTGGCCCGGATGGGGTGCGGGTTCGGGCAGGGCTACCTGTTCGCACGCCCGATGACGGTGGAGCAGAGCGAGTTCATGCTGCGGCAGCGCAGCGGGGGACGCATCCCCCTGACGGCCGTCGGCTCGCCGGGCGGGAGTGGTGCCGGCCCGCGCACGAACGGCGCGGCTCGGACACCCCCCACGGAGCACCGCGGCCGCGGCGCGACCGGGCCGGCGCGCCCCACCTCCCCGCCGCCGGCCGCGGACCGGCGAGGCACCGTCGGCCCGGCACCGGGCGGCCCGCGTGCCGACGACCCGCGCCGCACCTCCGCCACGACTCCGGGGGGCCCGCGCGAGGACCATCCGCGCCGCACCTCCGCCCCGGCACGGGGTCGGCCGCGCGCGGACGACCTGGAGCACCTGCGGCGGAGCAGCCGCATGAGCGACGCGGTCCTCGACGAGGTGCGGGGGCGGCACATCCGCAACGGGGACCACTGGCTGATCGACTTCGCCTCCTGCAACTACCTGGGCTTCGACTGCGATCCGGAGATCATCGGCGCGATCGAACCCGCCGTGCGCCGCTGGGGGACGCATCCGAGCTGGTCCCGGCTGATCGGCAGCCCGCGCCTCTACCCCGACATCGAGGAACGGCTCACCGCGCTCCTCGGCGCACCGGACACGCTGCTGCTGCCGACCGCCACCCTCATCCACGCCTCCGTGATTCCCGTGCTGGCCGGCCGGGGGCACGTCTTCGTCGAGGCGACCGCGCACCGGACCGTGTACGACGGGTGCGTGTCGGCGCGCGGCCAGGGCGCGACGCTGCGGCGGTTCCACGCCGAACGGCCCGAGGAGCTGGCCGCCCAGCTCGGCTCCGTGCCACGCGGGGACCCGCGCCTGGTCTGCGTCGACGGCGTCAACAGCATGAGCGGCAACATCGTGGATCTGCCGGCTCTGGCCGCCGTCTGCCGGCGCCATGACGCGACGCTGTACGTCGACGACACGCACGGCTTCGGCGTCATCGGGGAGCGCGGACCGCAGGAGCCCTGCCCGTACGGCATGCGCGGCAACAGCGTCGTCCGGCACACGGGAGAGACGTACGACGGGATCGTGCTCGTCGGCGGGTTCTCGAAGGCGTACTCGTCGCTGCTGGCGTTTCTCGCGCTGCCGTCCGGGCTCAAGAACCGGCTCAAGACCGCGGCGGCGCCCTACCTCTACTCGGGCCCCTCGCCGACGGCCTCGCTCGCCACGACGATGGCCGGGCTGGAGGTCAACGACCGCCGTGGCGACGCCGTCCGCGAGGACCTGCACCGCAAGACCGCCCGTGTGCTCGACCACCTGGCGGGCATGGGGGTCGACACGCTCAACACGGACGGGCTGCCCATCATCGAGATCCCGTTGGCGGACGCCGAGGACCTCGACGCGGTCGCCGCGTTCCTGTGGGACGAGGGGATCTACGTGACCCTCGCGGCCTACCCGCTGGTCCCCCGCGACCGGGTCGGCTTCCGCGTCCAGCTCACCGCCCTCAACTCCGACGAAGACATCAGCCGGCTCACCGGCACACTCACCAGGCTCGCCGAGCGACACCCGCTGCGGCCCAGGGGCTGATTTTGTATGTCCACCCTCAACGACGACGTGAACTGGGACAGCTGGCCCGTGGAGGACTACCTCGCCGAGAACTACCGCGAGCTGCACCCCTCCGACGCGGCCGTCATCGCCCACCACTCCGCGGTCTACCGCCGGTTCGCACCCGGCGGCCTCGCGCGCTCCGTGGAGTTCGGGGCGGGCCCGAACCTCTACCCGCTGATGCTCGCGGGTGCCGCGAGCCGGCGCGTCGACGCGGTCGAGGCGGGCGCGGCGAACGTCTCCTACCTGCGGCGGCAGCTCGGCCGCGGGCCGGACGCCAGCTGGCTGCCGTTCCACGGACTGTGCCGGCGCCTCAACCCGGACCTGCCCGCCGACCTCACCCAGGCCCTGTCGCCCGTGCGCGTCGTGCACCGGGACGTCCGCGGACTTCCGCCGGGCCGCTACGACCTGGCGTCGATGAACTTCGTCGCCGAGGGGGTCACGGAGGACTTCGACGAGTTCCGGGACTTCTGCCGGCTCTTCGTCCGCTCGGTCGCCCCGGGCGGCCAGCTGGTCGCCGCGTTCATGGAGAACATGCCCACCTACCGCATCGGGCCCGCTTCGCAGTGGCCGGGCTGCCCGGTGGACCCGGACGTGGTCACCGCGGTGTTCGCCCCGCTCACCCGGCGGCTCCGGGTCGGCCGCATCGACGCCGATACCACCCTGCCGGACTACGGCGACTCGGGAATGGTGCTGCTCAGCGCGGTCTCGGCGCCGCCCGGCTGAAGCCTGAGCGCCGTCTCCACCAGTGCGATGTGGCTGAACGCCTGCGGTGCGTTGCCCAGTTGGCGGTGCTCCTCGGGGTCCCACTGCTCCGCGAGCAGTCCGACGTCGTTGCGGACCGAGAGGACCCGGTCGAAGACGGCGTTCGCCTGGGTGTGCTCGCCGACGGCGGCCAGCGCGCGGGCGTACCAGAGCGAGCACGCGACGAACACGCCCTCGCCGTCCGGCAGTCCGTCGCCGCGCGCGTAACGGCGCATGAAGCCCTCCCGCTCCAGCGTGCGCATCGCGCGTACGGTGTCCCGCACCCGCCCGTCGGTGGCCGGCAGGAACCCCAGCCCGGGCATCAGCAGCGCGGAGGCGTCGAGTGCGGGTGAGCCGTAGGCCTGGACGAAGGAGCGCTGCCGCGGGTCCCAGCCGCGCCGGCACACCTGGCGGGCCACGTCGTCGCGCATCACCCGCCACGTGTCCGGCACCTCGACGCCGAGCAGGCCGCCGAGCCGCAGCGCGCGATCGGCAGCCACCCACGCCATGACCTTGGAGTGGACGAACTGCCGGGCGGGGCCGCGCACCTGCCACAGCCCCTGGTCGGGATCGCCCCAGTGCGCCTGGAGAAAGCGCATCAGGGACCTGACGAGGCTCCACACGTGCGGGGGCAGCTCGATGCCCGCCCGGTGGGACAGCCACAGGGCGTCCAGGACCTCCCCGTACACGTCGAGCTGGAACTGGCCCATCGCGGCGTTGCCGAAGCGCACGGGCTGCGACTGCGCGTACCCCGGCAGCCAGGGGGCCTCCGTCTCCGGCAGGAGCCGCTGTCCCGCGACGCCGTACACCGCCTGGAGTTCGGCGGGGTCCCCCGCGATGGCGCGCACGAGCCACTCGACCCAGGCCGCCGCCTCCTCCCGGTAGCCGCTGCGCAGCAGGCAGGACAGGGTGAGGGTGGAGTCGCGCAGCCAGCAGTACCGGTGGTCCCAGTTGCGGGCACCCCCGATGCGTCCGGGCAGGGACGTGGTGGGAGCGGCGACGATGCCGCCCGTGGGAGCGTACGTGAGTGCCTTGAGGGTGATGAGCGACCGCGTCACCGCCTCGCGCCACGGGCCCCGGTAGCGGCATCGGCCGGTCCACCGACGCCAGAAGTCGCCGGTCTCCTTCAGCGCCGTCTCCGCGGGGACGCAGAGCACGTCGGGCAGGCCGGCCAGGTGCGAGGGCGCCCAGGCCAGGGTGAGGGACAGCCGCCGGCCCGCCGTGACGGTGAAGCCGGTGACGGTGGACGTCTCGTCGCCGAGCGTCTCGACGGGGCCGTCGGCGCTCAGCCAGACGGCGTCGGGCCCGGCGACCGCGACCGTGCAGGTGCCGGTGGGCCGGGTCCAGGGCACGACCCGCCCGTGGTGGAACCGCAGCCGCAGTTCGCTGCGCATGTCCACGGCGCCGGACAGTCCTTCGATCATGCGAACCAGGCAGGGGAACCGGGTGCGCGGCGGCATGAAGTCCGTGACGCGCACCGTCCCGGCCGGCGTCTCCCACACCGAGTCCAGGACCAGGGTGTCCTGCCGGTAGGACCGGCGGGTGCACGGCCGTCCCCGGGCGCCGGCGGGTGCGACCCGCCAGAATCCGTTGTCCGCCGCGCCGAGCAGCGCGGCCAGACAGGCCGGCGAGTCGAAGCGCGGCAGGCAGAGCCAGTCGACGGACCCGTCCGTGCCGAGCATCGCGGCCGTTTCCAGGTCGCTGAGAAGGGCGTAGTCCTCAATGGGTCGATTCATGATCGGATTACGCCGTCGTACACAAAGCCGCAAGCCCCAGGGTACGCCGGTCGCCGTGCCGGCGCGTTCGGCGACCGGCCGTACCGGGACGGGTGGGACCGGCCCCACCGGGGCGGGTCCGACCGGCGTGGGGCGCGCCCGGAGCCCCCGGGGCCCCTGCACCGCTTGCGGTCAGCCGAGCTCCAGCGTGGTCACGCCGAACACGCGCTCGGCGGCGAAGGGCCGGACCGGCCCGGTGTACATCCGGGCCGTCTCGAAGGAGGGGGCGAGGCCCAGCTCCACCGCCAGGGCGACGGCGGGGGCGTTGTTCTCGGGGACGTCGAGCGCCACCTCGCTCCCGGCGGCCCCGGCCGTCAGTCCGGCGAGCAGCGCACGGGCGTCCTCCGCGGTGTCGGCGAACAGCGGCCCGATGCGGAAGGCGTCCCGGCCCGGCCGGATCACGCCGTAGCCGGTGAGCCGGCCGTCCACGACGCGGGCGAGCGCCCGGTGGCCGTCCTGGGCGAGCCAGTGCTCGACGAACCGCGGCCGGTCCGCCGGGAAGCAGGCGCTGTCGTACGCGGTGACGGCCCCGAGGTCCTCGACCGGCCGCACCTCGGGCGGGACCGTCGTGTCCGGTGCCGCACCGCTGTAGCGGACGGTGCGGTGGGCGGGGGCGAAGCCGGACCGGCGGTAGTTGTCCTGCTGGGCCACCACACCGTCCAGGCCGACGATCCGGCTGCCGGCGTGGGCGAGCGCCGTCTTCCAGGTGGTGATCCCGTGGCCGCGGCCGCGCAGGTCGGGGCGGACCAGGTAGAAGCCCAGGAAGGCGTAGTCGGTCCCGTAATTGACGACCGAGACGGCCGAGACGGGCTCGCCGTCGATCCTTCCGACGAAGAATCCCGCGGGATCCTGGGCGAAGAAGGCCGGGGCGTCCGACAGCCCCGGATTCCATCCCTCGGCCGCCGCCCATCCGGTGACCACCGTCCAGTCGTCCTGCGAGGCCTGGCTGACGACGAGGTCACGGGAGACCGGAGAGGTCATCGGTGCGCTCCACTTCGTGGGGGTCGTGTGCTGTGCGGTGGTCGGCCGCACCGCAGCATCCTTGCCGATCCGGACGGTGCCGGGCACATCCGGCCCGGCGGCCGTGGACGGCAACCGGCCATCCGCACGGCCCTGTTGGCCGATCCGTGCCACGACGCACGCGTGCTCGGTGAGCGCCGCCGGACGTGCGGGCGGGCGGCGACGGCGCCACTCCCGCGCCCGCCGGACACCGGGCGCGGGAGTGGCGCGGCGCGGAGGATAAGGCACCCGGAGCCGCCGCGCTCGCCCACGGGCGTGGCCCCGGGGGCCCGCTTATCGTGATCCGGGTGGGTGCCCCGGCAGCGGTCGCGGGCACCCCGGTCCGCAGCCGGGCGTCCCTGGAGGCTTGCATGCTGTCCGTGCACCAACGCTGCGTTTTCGCCGGAGCCGCAACGGCGACGCTGGCCCTGCTGGCGGCGGGGCTGCCGTCCGTGGCGGCGGCCGACGCCGGCCCCGACCTGTCCCGCTTCTACGACCAGCGGATCAAGTGGTCCGCCTGCGAGGAGGAGGAGACGCCGGAGGACCTGCAGTGCGGGAAGGTGACCGTCCCCCTCGACTACGCGCGTCCCGGCGCCGGGACGCTCGATCTGGCGCTGGCCCGCTACCGGGCGACCGGCCCGTCACGGGGTTCCGTCCTGCTGAACTTCGGCGGACCCGGCGGGGCCGGCGTCAGTGAGCTCGCGGCCGGTGGCAAGGACTTCATGGGCCTCACCAACGGCTACGACGTGGTGACCTTCGACCCGCGCGGAGTCGGCCGGTCCTCCCCCGTCAGCTGTGGCGACGGGGCGGCCGAGGCGGAGGCGGACGGCACGGACGACAGCGACCCCGCACAGACGCTCAAGGACCTGCAGAAGATGGCCGACGAGTGCGCCAAGCACTCGGGGCCAGTGCTGCCGCACATAGGCACGGTCAACGCCTCCCGCGACCTGGACGTCATGCGGGACGCCCTGGGCGACAAGAAGCTCAACTACCTCGGCTTCTCGTACGGAACGCGTCTGGGCGCGGTGTACGCGGCGCAGTTCCCGAAGAAGGTCGGCCGGATGGTGCTCGACGGCGTGGACACGCTGACCGAGCCGCTGGCCGAGCAGGGCATGGTGGGGGCCGAGGGGCAGCAGACCGCCCTGGAGGACTTCCTCAACTGGTGCACCGACCACATGACCTGCCCGTTCGGTGAGGACGCCCGGTCGGCGCGCACGGACGTGGTCGAGCTCATCGACTCCCTGGACCAGGACCCCGTACCGACGGACTTCGGCCAGGCGTTCTCCGGCCAGGACCTCGTCGGTGCGATCAGCCAGGCGCTGTACAGCCGCCAGCTGTGGCCGACCCTCGAACACGCCCTGTCCTCGCTCGTCCAGGACGGCGACAGCCAGGGGCTCATGCAGCTGTCGGGCGGTGCCGCCCTGCCGGACACCCGCCGGGACGGCCGCGCCGACCGGCGCAAGGACGGCGATCTGGTCGACGCGCAGGAGGTTCCCTTCGACAACCTCCCGGCCGCGCTCATCGCGATCAACTGCGCGGACGACCCCGACCGGCCCACCGCCGAACAGGTCACCAAGGACATCGGCCGGCTGCGTGCCGAGTACGAGGAGGCCTCGCCGGTCTTCGGCCGCTACCGGCTCACGCAGGTGCTCATGTGCTACGGCCGCCCCGCGGGCACCGACTTCATCCGGGACGAGGTGCGGGACGTCGACACCGCCGAGATGCTGCTCGTCGGCACCCGGGGCGACCCCGCGACGCCGTACCGCTGGACCCAGGAGACGGCGCGCCGGCTCGGCTCCTCGGCGGTCGTCCTCGACAACAAGGGCGACGGGCACACCGGTTACGCGTCCTCGAAGTGCGTGCACGACAAGGTCGACGACTTCCTGCTGTACGGCTCCCTGCCGGACGACGGCAGCTCCTGCGGGTCTGACGCACGCGACTGAACCCGGGCGCCTCGGCGGCCGTCCGGGGCCGGCCCTTCCGCACCGGTCATGGGTTCGATCAAGAATCGGCCAAGAACAGGCAGCCGCTCCGGATCGGGGGCACCCGGGCGGCATGCCTGCTTTCGCCGACTCCCGTCCGGTGGGTTTGACTCGTGGTGTGCCCCGACTCCTGCCGCTCCTCCTCGTCGCCCTCGCCTCGGCCGGGGCCTCGGCCCTGGCCCTCGTCCGGTCGCCGTGGTGGTGGATCGCGGCGGTTCCTCTGCTGGCCCTCACCGGGCTCGGCGCGTGGGATCTGGCGCAGCGGCGGCACTCGGTGCTGCGGAACTACCCCCTGCTCGGCCATCTCCGCTTCCTCAGGGAGGCACTGCGGCCGGAGCTGCAGCAGTACTTCGTGGAGCGCAGCTTCGACGGACGCCCCTTCGACCGTGACGTGCGCAGCATCGTGTACGAGCGGGCGAAGGGTGTCGAGGCCGAGGAGCCCTTCGGGACGGAGCTCGACGTGTACGCGGACGGCCACGAGTTCCTCGTGCCGTCGATGCGTCCGGTCGAGCCGCCGGAGGAGCCCCCGGTCGTGCGGGTGGGCGGACCCGACTGCACGCGGCCGTACGACATGGCGCTGCTGAACGTCTCGGCGATGAGCTTCGGCTCGTTGTCCTCGCACGCGATTCTGGCGCTCAACAAGGGGGCCGCACGGGGTGGTTTCGCCCACGACACCGGCGAGGGCGGTCTGTCCGAGTACCACCTGCGCGGTGGCGGCGACCTGATCTGGGAGATCGGGACCGGGTACTTCGGCTGCCGGACCTCCGACGGGGGCTTCGACGCGCGGGAGTTCGCGGACAAGGCGGCGCTCCCCGAGGTCAAGTGCGTGTCGCTGAAGCTCTCGCAGGGCGCGAAGGCCGGCATCGGCGGTGTCCTGCCGGGCGCCAAGGTGAACGCCGAGATCGCCCGGACGCGGGACGTACCGGAGGGCGAGACGGTGATCTCACCGCCGTACCACCGGGAGTTCTCGACGCCGCGCGAACTCGTGCTGTTCCTGGCGCGCATGCGGGAACTCGCGGACGGCAAGCCGGTCGGCTTCAAGCTCTGCGTGGGGTCCCGGAGCCAGTTCCTCGCGGTGTGCCAGGCGATGCTCGCGGAGGACGTCACGCCGGACTTCATCGTCGTGGACGGTTCGGAGGGCGGTACGGGGGCCGCGCCCCTGGAGTTCGCCGACCATCTCGGCATGCCCCTCACGGAGGGGCTGATCACCGTGCACAACGCCCTGGTGGGCACCGGACTGCGCGGCCGGGTGCGGATCGGCGCGAGCGGCAAGGTGGCGACCGGTGCCGACATCGTCAAGCGGCTGGTCCAGGGGGCGGACTACACCAACGCGGCCCGCGCGATGATGTTCGCCGTCGGCTGCATCCAGGCCCAGCGGTGTCACACCAACACCTGCCCGGTCGGCGTCACCACCCAGGATCCGCGCCGGGTGCGGGCGCTGGACGTGGGCGACAAGGCGGAGCGGGTCCACCGTTTCCAGCGGGCCACGGTCGAGAGCGCCGGCCGGCTGATGGCCGCCATGGGGGTACGCGATCCGGCCGAGCTCACGCCCGCCCATCTGGTGCGGCGGACGGGCCCGACGACCGTCCTGCCGTACACGCGGCTCCACGAATGGCTGGCGCCCGGGATCCTACTC
This sequence comes from Streptomyces sp. NPDC026417, assembly GCF_055567695.1. Lineage (NCBI taxonomy): Bacteria > Bacillati > Actinomycetota > Actinomycetes > Kitasatosporales > Streptomycetaceae > Streptomyces > Streptomyces sp. NPDC026417. The sequence goes on along the minus strand of NZ_JBVHPY010000003.1, from coordinate 9,399 downwards.
CACGAGCCGCCCGCCGCCTGGGCCGCGGACTGGGCGGCGGCGCACCCGGACTCCTTCGGGCCCTGACGAGAGTCCCGCCCCCGCGGCGGATCCGCCCCAAATGCCCGACCGGTGAATCGGTCCTATCGTGCAGGTATGGAGCATGCTCTCAGTCCCGCGACCCTCGCCGAGCTGCGCCGGCCCCGGCCCTACCCGGCCGTGTCGGTGCTGACGCCGACCCACCGCCGCAAACCCGAAAACGCCCAGGACGCTGTCCGGCTGCGCAATGTGGTGGCCGAGGCGAAGAAGCAGCTGGAGGCCGATCCCGCCGTCACCCGCGAACACCGCATCGACGTCGTCGAGCAGCTCGACCAGGCCATCGCGGAGGTCGATCTGGCGCACGCGGAGGAGGGGCTGGCGATTTTCGCGGCGCCCGGGGAGCACCAGGTCTGGACGCTGGCCCGGACGGTTCCCGAACGGGTGGTCCTCTCGGACACCTTCCTGACGCGCAATCTCGTCGCCGCGCAGGCCTCCGAACGGCCGTTCTGGGTGCTGTCGGTGTCCGCGGACCACGTCACCCTGTGGAACGGCGGCACGGACCGCGTCACCCAGCACCACGGCGACGGCTTCCCGCTGACCAGGAATCGCGAGAACTTCGACGCCGAACGCCAGGAGCGGATCGGCGATCAGCCCAGCATCTTCCAGGACGAGGACACGCGGCACTTCCTGCGCGAAGCCGACAGCGCCGCGAGCGCCCTGCTGCGCGCGCATCCGCGCACGCTGTACGTCACCGGGGAGACCGCCGCCCTCGCACTCGTCGACGAGATCGGTACCGTCACGAAGGACGCCGAGCACCTCGCCCACGGCGGCCTGGCCCAGGCCACGCCCGACACGGTGTGGCAGGCGATCCGCCCGCTCGTCGCCGCCCACGACCGCAGGGTCGCTGACGGCGTGGCCGAGGAACTCGAGAACGCCCGCGGGCGCAAGGACTACGCCGCGGGCCTCGACGAACTGTGGCGCAGCGCGACCGAGGGCCGGGTCCGGCTGCTGGCCGTCGAGGAGAACTACCGCGCGACGGTCCGCGACGACGGCGACCATCTGGTGCCCGCCGAGTCCGGTGACCTGGACGCCCGGGAGGACATCGTCGACGAGATCGTCGAGCAGTGTCTGGAGACCGGCGCCGAGGTCCGATTCCTCACCGACGGGGCTCTCGCCGACGCCGATCGGATCGCCGGGGTTCTGCGCTACTGAATCACGGCCGACAATCTGACCGGAAGGCCGGATCGTCGGGTGTGAGAGGTGCACAGCGCGTGAGTGGACTACTGGGTGTGGCGGTTCTGGGTGCGGGACACATGGGAGCCGACCACATACGGCGGCTCGACCGGGTGGTGAGCGGCGTCCGGGTCGCCGCGGTGGCGGACCCGGAGACCGGGCGGGCCAAGGACGCCGTGGCGGGGATCGAGGGCGTGTCGGTGCACACGGAGGCCGTCGCCGCCCTCGACGCGCCAGGCGTCGAGGCGGTACTGATCGCGTCGCCCGGTCCCGCACACGAGGAGGCGCTGCTCGCCGCCTTCGCGCGGGGACTGCCGGTGCTGTGCGAGAAGCCGCTGACGCCGGAGTCGGCGGGGGCGCTGCGGGTGGTGGAGGCCGAGGTGCGCCTCGGCCGGCGGCTGGCGCAGGTCGGGTTCATGCGGCGCTACGACGCCGAGTACCGGCGCCTCAAGTCCCTGCTGGACAGCGGCCGCCTGGGCCGCCCGCTCATGCTCCACTGCACACACCGCAACGTCGCGTCGCCGCCCGGTTTCACCACCGCGATGCTCGTGAACAGCTCCGTCTCGCACGAGATCGACGCGGCGCGCTGGCTGCTGGGGCAGGAGCTGACGGCGGTGACCGTGCTGCGGCCGCGGCCGTCGGCGCAGGCTCCGGACGGGCTCGGCGATCCGCAGCTCGTGCTGCTGGAGACCGCTGGGGGCGCGTTGGTGGACGTGGAGATCTTCGTCAACTCCGGGTTCGGCTACCAGGTGCGGTGCGAGGCGGTCTGCGAGGCCGGGAGCGCCCGGATCGGCGACGCGCACACGATGGTCGTGACCACCGCGAGCGGTGCGTCCGAGGACGTGGCGCAGGACTATCTCGTACGGTTCGCGGACGCCTACGACCGCGAGGTCCAGGCATGGGTGGACGCCACCCGGGAGGGCCGCGTGACGGGGCCGGGCGCCTGGGACGGTTACGCGGCGGCCGCCGTCGCGGAAGCGGGAGTCCGCGCGCAGGAGAGCGGGGACCGGATGACGGTCGAACTCGCCCCGCGCCCCGGCCTCTACGCCTGATGGAGCAGTCGCGGCGAGGCGGCCTCCGGGCGCGGGGAGGAGGGGCCGCCGGCCGGCCGGCAGTGGGGGTGGCGGCCGCCTCGCCGGGCCGCGGCGATCCGCCTCGCCGGGTGCGGTGACGACCCACCGCTCAGGGGGTGGGAGCCCGCCGCCTCCGTCGTACAAGTGACCCTCGAACAGATGGTTGACTTGGAGACGTACGTCCACCTTCAGGCAGTCAATTCGCCTACGCGGCCTACGACTTGACGCTACCGAAGAGTAGGCCGTCCGTCCGGCGAAGGACGGCCGGGAGGACTGCGGCATATGCCAGATGCACGCCCGCGCCGGGTAGTGCCAAATCCCTTACAGGGCGTCGCGGGCTGTGCGACAGTCGTGATGGTCCTTCCGTCGTCCTTGGTCGTACCGTCCCCGCATCGGAGTACGTCATGCCCCCCCATCTCTCTGCGGACAGCCCCGCCGCCCAGCCGCCCGGGAGCGGCACGGTCGACGCGCTCATCTCGCAGACGCGGCGGCTGCGCGGGGAGATGGACGCCGTACGACGTGACGCCCCCGTCGACGGCGCGGACCCGCAGGGCCGCTGGCAGCGCGCCCTGTGCGACCTCGCGATGCACCAGTTGAACGACCTCGACGAGCACCTGGCCCAGCTGCGCGACGGGCCGCCGCCCGTGCCCGTCCCCCCGCCGGCCGCTCCGGCCGAATCCCCGGCACTGCGGCCCGGCTCACTGCTCAGCCGGGTGGGCAGCGCCGAGTGGAACCTGCTCACGGACGAGGCGAGCTGGTCCGGAGACCTGTACCGGATCCTCGGCCGGGACCCCGCCGCTCCCCCGCTCACCCTCGACGAACTCCCGGCCCTCGTGCACGACGAGGACCGGTCCATGCTGACGTCGATGGTGACCGACTGCCTGATCGACGCCAAACCCATCGACGGGGAGTTCCGCATCCGGCGTCCCGACGGCGACGTGCGGACCGTGCACATGATGGGCGAGCCCGTGCTCCACACCGACGGCAGCACCGCCTCGATGTGGGCCGTGGTGCGGGACGTCAGCGAACTCCGCAGAAGCCAGCGGACCGTGAGCGAGACCCGTGACTCGCTGCAGCGCCAACAGCACTTCGCCCAGACCGAGCGCCGGATCGCGGCCGAGCTCCAGCAGGCCGTGCTGCCGCCCTGGCGCGGCTCCCTGCGGCTTCCGCACCAGGGTCCCGAGACGCTCGACCTGGCCGCCCGCCGCCTGCCGTCCGCAACCGGCACCCTGATCGGCGGCGACTGGTACGACGCGCTGGAACTGCCCGACGGCGAGACCCTCCTCAGCGTCGGCGACCTCACCGGACACGGCGTCGCCGCCGCCTCGGGGGTGGCCACCCTGCTGGGCGCCCTGCGCGGCATGGCCATGGCCGGCACCCGGCCGGGACAACTCATGTCCTGGCTCAACCAGTTACTGGACGCCACCGTCCAGCCGGCCCTCGGCAGCGCCGTGTGCTGCCGCTACCGGCCGGAGACCCGCACGCTGTCCTGGGCGCAGGCCGGACACCCCGCCCCCCTGCTGTTCCGCGACGGGACGGGGTGCGCCCTCACGGCACCCGCGGGCATGCTGCTCGGCGCCACCCCGGGAGCGGACTACGGGCAGGCCGAGGAAACCCTGCACGACGGTGACCTGCTGCTTCTGCACACCGACGGACTGGTCCCACGGCACAGCGGGACGGCCGCGGTGCAGCGGCTGCTCGACCTGGCCCCGCGCCTTTGCGGAGCCCGCACGGCCCAGGAGGGCCTCCGGACGGTCGTCGAGGAGTGCGGCGCGGCCGAGCGCGAGGACGGCGCCTGCGTACTCGTCGCCCGGGTGGTGTCCTGACCCGGCCGATCACGCCCGGGTGCTGTTGCCTCCCCTGGGCTTCAACGCGCCCTTGGGCAGCGACAGTTTGATCTCCTCGCGCAGGTCGTGGATCTTCGGGTAGCTGGAGTACTGCCCGGTGAGCCGGTACATCTCGCGCAGCCGGTCCCAGGTGCGCTGGGAGGAGTTGGCCCCCATCGACGTCAGGGCCAGTCGCGCGTAGCGGTCGGCCTGTTCCGGGTCGTCGGCGATGAAGCAGGCGGACGCCAGCGAGATGTGGTCGAAGATCTTCGAGCGCTCGCGGCCCGTACCCCGCAGCTCGAGCGCCTCCTTCGCGTGCCGCTGCGCGGTGGCTGCGGCGGCGGGCTCGTGTTCGGCGAGGGTGCGGTAGGCGAGCGCCTGCATGCCGTGCATGTCCGCCTCGTCGAACATCTGCATCCAGCTCGGCGGCGGTACGTCCCCGCGGTCGGAGACGAAGAGGTCCTCCGCCTGGCCGAGGGTGCGCCGCATCGCCTGCCCCTTGCCCATCGACGCCTGCGCCCAGGCCTCGATGGTGTAGAGCATGGCCCGGGTGCGGGGCAGCACCTCGTCCCCGGATCCGGACTTGGCGAGCTTCATCAGGTCGAGCGCGTCGTCGGGCCGGCCCAGGTGCACCATCTGGCGGGCCGCCCGGGAGAGGGCCTCGCCGGCACGGGGCCGGTCGCCGCCCTCACGGGCCGCGTGCGCGGCGATGATGAAGTACTTCTGCGCCGTGGGCTCCAGGCCGACGTCGTGCGACATCCAGCCCGCGAGGACGGCCAGGTTGGCGGCGACGCCCCACAGGCGCCGCTGCAGATGGTCGGGGTGACGGTAGGAGAGCATGCCTCCCACTTCGTTCAGCTGGCCCACCACGGCCTTGCGTTGCAGCCCGCCACCGCGGGCCGCGTCCCAGGCCCGGAACACCTCGACCGAACGCTCCAGTTCCTCGATCTCCTGCGACCCGATGGGGGCGGCCTCGTAGCGGTCGAACCCAGCGGGGTCGGCGTGCAGGGGATGGTCGGTGTCCGGGGCGTCCGCCGTGAGGGCCGGATCGGTGTGCAGCCAGTCATGCATGGCACTGCTGAGTGCGGAACCAGCGGCGAGCGCGGCACCCGCGCCCACCAAGCCGCGTCGGTTGAGCATGAGGTCCATTCCCGTGAATTCGGTGAGGACCGCAGCCGTTCGGTCGGGCGCCCACGGCACTCCGTCGGGATGTTCCACGCTCCCGTCGCCTTGCCGTTTCCCCGCGCGCCCGTGCCGGACCAGGCCGAGGTCCTCAATGGTCACGACACGGCCGAGCCGCTCGGTGAACAGCGCCGCCAGCACCCGCGGTACCGGATCGCGCGGGATCTCTCCCATGTCGATCCAGCGCCGCACTCGCGAGGTGTCGGTCGCCAGTTGGGGGTGGCCCATGGCCGCCGCCTGCCGGTTGACCATTCTCGCGAGTTCGCCCTTGGACCAGCCGGCCAGGCCGAACAGGTCCGAAAGGCGGGTGTTGGGTTGTCCGTTCACGTCAAGCCCCCAGGTTCTCGGCTGAAATCGACAGTAACCGCCTGTCAGTTGCTGAGCGACTATTCGCCAGGGTTCGCCAGGGTGCGCCAGATGGTGTGCCAGTGACCCCCGGTGGTCAGGTAGGAACGCGCCACCCCGACCCGGTTGCCGCTGGGACACTCCCCAGGGTGCATCAGGGGCTCCGGGCGGGTAGCGCGGCAATTCGCAGGCACACGAAGGGATCTGTATCGCCCATGTACACAGCATCGTCCTCCGTGTCCGCCCCGCCCCGGTCGCTCCACTCCCGCCCGGCGGGCAGCGGCCCCTACCTCGACCCCGCACGCCAGGCGGCGGCCCCCGTACTCGGTGCCGCCAGGACCCGGCGCGTTCCGGGACTCGGTGCCCAACCGCTCAGCGGGAGACTCGACCTGTCCGGCCCTCAGGGCGCGCAGCTGCGCACGGCGATCGCGTCGGTGCACCGGATCTGTCCGGAGTTCGCTCCGGTGCAGGTGCTGCGCCGGAGCGGACGCTCCGTGCTCCTGGTCGGCACGACGGGGCGCAGCACCGCCGTCGCCAAGTGCTTACTCGACCTCTCCCCCATGTGGGCGGAGCGGGTCCGGCACGAAATAGCTGCTTACCGCTCGTTCGTCCGGCACCGCCCGCCCGTGCGGGTGCCCCGGCTCATCGCGGCGGACCCGGACAACTGCACCCTGGTCATCGAGCGGATGCCCGGACGGGTCGCCGCCCTGCAGCGCCACCCGGTGGAGACTCCGCCCCGGGCGGACATCCGAGCGGCCCTGAGCGCGATCTGCCGGCTGAACGCGTGGCGGCCGCCGGCCGGAACCTTCCACGCCCCGCTGGACTACGCCGAGCGGATCTCCCGCTTCCACGAACTGGGTCTGCTCACGGACCGGGACATGGGTGATCTGCAGAAGCTCGTGCACGGCATCGCGCACTCCACGGGGCGCCACGGCATGGGCCAGTTCTGTCACGGTGACGCCCTCCTGTCGAACATCCTGCTCTCACCGGCCGGTCCAGTGCTGGTGGACTGGGAGCACGCGGGTTGGTATCTGCCGGGCTACGACCTGGCGACGCTGTGGGCGGTCCTCGGGGACGCTCCCATGGCCCGGCGCCAGATCAGCCAGCTCGCGCAGTCGGCGGGCCCGGCGGCGCGGGACGCCTTCCTGGTCAACCTGATGCTGGTGCTGACCCGGGAGATCCGCACCTACGAGACGGCCGTGCAGCGTTCGATGCACGACACGACCCCGGCGGCACCGGGACCGGCCCATCCGGGTGCTGCGCCGTCCGGCGAGGAACAGCGGCTGCTGCTGAGGCGGCTGCACGACGACTGCCAGATGGCCCGCAAGGCCGTTCGAGCGGCGGTCGGCACTCGCTGAAGGGGATGGTGGTCCGTGGTACGCCCGGTACAGCGGCGTACCACGGACCTTCGTCGTTCTCCGGGGCCTCCCGGGTGGGCCATTGGTCCACACCGGTGACGCCTCGCAGGCCGCCCCGCTGCCGCCGCGAAACCCCCTCCGACCGCCGCTGACATGGGAAATGACCCTCTGCTGAGGGTGATTGACGGATCGTCGGGGAGCGGGTACCACTGACGCACGTCGGGCCCGCCCCACCCCACCGCGCCCGAACGTCCCAGGAGGCCGCATTGCGAGGAACCGCCACCGACCCCACCGTCTCCGCCGGACCGGGACGCACGCGCAGGACGGCGGTCGCGGTCGCCTCGGCGGCCCTGCTGCTGCCGCTGCTCGGCGCCGCCCCGTCCGGCTCCACCGCCCCGGCGCCCTCCGAGACCCTGCAGAGCGCGTTCGCCACCGCCGCGGCCGAGTACCAAGTCCCGCAGAGCGTGCTCCTCGGCGTCTCCTATCTCCAGTCCCGGTGGGACGTGCACGCCGGAGCGCCGAGCGTCTCGGGCGGCTACGGCCCGATGCACCTCACCGACGCCCGCACCGCCCTCGCCGAGACCGCGGCGCGGCACCACTCGGAGGGTACGGAGGACGCCCGCGGCGACGGCTCGCGCGCCCCCCTGCTGCCGGACACGAAAGTGCCGAAGGACACCGAACTCCCGGCCCGGCTCAAGACGCTGACCAAGGCGGCCGAGCTGACCGGCCTGTCACCCGAACGCCTCCGCACGGACCCGGCGGCGAACGTGGCGGGCGGCGCCGCACTGCTCGCCGCCGCGCAACGACGGCTGGGCGAGCCGCTGAGCGCGGACCCGGCCGACTGGTACGGGGCGGTGGCCCGCTTCTCGGCCGCGGACGACAGCGCCACGGCAGCCACCTACGCGGACGACGTGTACGACGTCATCCGTGAGGGCGAGCGGCGCACCACGGACACCGGGGAGAGCGTGACGCTCGCCGCCGCACTCGCCCTGCGCCCGGACACCACGCAGCTGCGCCGCGCGGGCCTGCGTACCGTCTCCGCCGACGGCACGGAGTGCCCGTCGACGGTGTCCTGCGAGTGGATCCCTGCGCCGTACGAGGAGTTCGGCGACGGCGACTACGGCAATCACGACCTGGGGGACCGACCGGCGTCCCAGCGCATCGAGTACATCGTCGTGCACGACACGGAAGGCGCCTGGGACGGCGTCCTCGCCATGGTGCAGGACCCCACCTACGTGTCCTGGAACTACACCCTGCGCTCGACCGACGGCCACATCGCCCAGCACGTGAAGGCCAAGGACGTGGCCTGGCACGCGGGCAACTGGTACGTGAACGCCAAGTCGATCGGTCTGGAGCACGAGGGGTTCCTGGCCGCGCCCGATGCCTGGTACACCGAGGCGATGTACCGTTCGTCGGCGCGCCTGGTGACGTACCTCGCCAGGAAGTACGGCATCCCGCTGGACCGCCAGCACATCCTCGGCCACGACAACGTGCCGGGTCCCACCTCGGCGAGCATCCCCGGGATGCACACGGACCCGGGCCCCTACTGGGACTGGCAGCACTACTTCGCGCTGATGGGCCGTCCCTTCCACCGCACCGCCAAGGCCGGCGGCGGCCTGGTGACCGTGCTGCCGGCGTTCACCGAGAACCAGCCGGTGTACACGGGCTGCGTCACCAAGGGCGAGCCCTGCGCGGCCCACGGTTCCAGTGAGGTGCGCCTCCACAGCCTGCCGGACGAGACCTCGCCCCTGATCAAGGACATCGGTCTGCGGCCCGGCGGGGGCGACTCGACCATCGACGTGAACGACGTCGGCTCACGGGTCTCGACCGGCCAGCGGTACGCGGTGGCGGACCGGCAGGGCGACTGGACGGCGATCTGGTACCTGGGCCAAAAGGCCTGGTTCGAGAACCCGAGGAAGCAGCCCACCGCCACGCCCGCCTCGGGCCGGGTGGCGACCCCGAAGGCCGGGCTGGCCGAGGTGCCCGTCTATGGGCGCGCCTACCCGGAGGCGGCGGCCTATCCGGCGGGCGTGCCCGTGCAGGCGGTCTCGCCGCTGCCGTACAAGCTGCTCGCGGGTCAGCGCTACGCGGTGGGCGGCAAGGTGGCGGGCGAGTACTTCTACGCGCCGACCTTCGACACGACCCCGCACAAGGTCGTGATCGGCAAGGACATGTACTACGAGATCCAGTTCGGCCACCGGGTGGCCTTCGTCCGGGCGGCGGACGTGGACGTCACGCCTTCGGCGTCGTAGCGGCTCGCACACACGTCGGGGGGGGGGGGGGGGGGGGGGGGGGGGGGGGGGGGGGGGGGGGGGGGGGGGGGGGGGGGGGGGGGGGGGGGGGGGGGGGGGGTGGGGGGGGGGG
>NZ_JBVHPY010000002.1:497461-546762 GCF_055567695.1 Streptomyces sp. NPDC026417 | reverse complement strand
ATCAACCACAACCCACAACTGCCATGGTCCTTCCTCACTCACACCGGCCTGACCATCCATCCAGCACACCCACCGAACTTACGAAAAGATCAGTAAGAGGTCGTTTTCTCCCGATGTTTCATCCCGCAATGGGTGTTTGATCCCGTGGTGTCGGGTCGCGCCAGGAGATGGTGGCTTCGTCGGTGAGGCGGCGGGCCATCAGATCGGTCATGGCCAGCTGGATCATGGCTTCGGAGCGGGCTGGGACGGTTTCGTAGTCGCGGGCCAGGCGGCGGTGGAACATCAGCCAGCCGTAGGTCCGCTCCACGGTCCAGCGTCTGGGCAGCGGCGTGAACCCCTTGGTGCCGGGGGCGCGTTGGACGATTTCCATGTCGATGCCAAGGCGGGCGTGGTGACCGGGAGAAGGACGTCGACGAAAGCGCCGGCGTCGAGCTGGGTGAGCGCAATGCGGTGAAGCTCCACGTCGCGTGCGGGATACGGATGATCTCCTGGTCCTGGGCGACGGGCCAGTGCTTCGTCTCGGCAAGGGCAGGGCCTCGATGGCCTGGTCCGTGTCGCACAGCACCGCCAGGTATGTCCGCTGCCGCTGATTCAGCGCGTCCCACGCTGCTTGGGCCTTGCTCGCCACCGCCGTTCCCTTCCCTACTGGGCGGACGCTGCCGCCGTTGTCAGTGCCCGGCCGACGCGTCGGCTGGCTGCTGCTACTGAGCGGACGCGTCGCGCAGCGCCGCGGTGGTCAGCCCGATGACGCCGGCGATGGCGCGCGCTTCGTCGCGCAGCTCGTACCGGAGGACGACGACCATCACGCGTCCGCTGTCGTCCTGGGCGCGGAACACCTCTTCGGCACCCCACTTCGTGTCACGCGCCGCGGTCGCCCGTTTCGCCCGCCCTTGTGCCGGCCCGTCGGAGTGCTACGGCGAGGTGGGAAGGAGCGGGGAGCGGAGCACGAGCAGGGTGATCTCGCTGGGGGCGAAGACGCGGAACGGTGGTCCCCAGAAGCCGGTGCCGCGGCTGGTGTACAGGAGGGTGCGGGTGCCGTGCCGGCTGAGGCCGGCGAGGGCGGGCTGGTCGATGCGGACCAGGTGGTGGAAGGGCCAGATCTGGCCGCCGTGGGTGTGGCCGGAGAGCTGGAGGTCGATGCCGTCGGCTGCCGCCCGGTCGACGAACTTGGGCTGGTGTGCCAGGAGCAGGACGGGCAGGTCGGGGTCGGTGCCGGTCAAGGCTCCGGCGAGGTGGGCGCGGTGCCCGGCCAGGCCCGAGGACTCGGCCGTGACGTCGTCCACGCCGGCGACCACGAGGGTGTCGCCTCCGCGTTCGAGTAGCACATGGCGGTTGCGCAGCGGCTCCCAGCCCAGCTCGTCCATCAGGTCGACCCAGCCCTGGGCCTCGCTGTAGTACTCGTGGTTGCCGGTGACGTACACCCGGGCCCGGGTGGCCCGCACGGTGGCGAGTGGGGCGGCCTGGGCCCGGCGGCGTTCGGCCGTGCCGTCCGCGATGTCGCCGGTATGACAGACCAGGTCGGCTTCCAGAGTGTTCACCGTCTCGCACACCCGTGCCGACCAGCGCGTGCGATCGAGGGGACCGTAGTGGGTGTCGGTGATGAGGACGACGCGGAGGCCGTCCAACCCGGCACCCAGCCGGGGGAGTTGCACGTCGAGCCGGCGCACGCGTGGCACGCGGCGGGCTTCGGCGTACCCCCAGGCGAGGAGTGCGGCGGTCACGCCGAGGACGGCCCACGTGACGATGCGGGCCCGGTCCTGGCTCTCGCCGACGCCGGCCACGGTCAGGGCGAGCCGCAGCAGGACGCCGAGCAGAACGGACCAGGTGAACAGAACCCAGCCGGCGCCCAGCAGGGTGTCACCGACGATCGCCGCCCGGTCCTGCTGGCGCCGTCCGTGGCCGCGCGTCATCGCGAGCGGCATGGCAACGAGGCCGAGGGCGAACAGGGCGGTGCCGACCAGAATGACGGGCAGCGGCCAGTGCTGGCCGGTGTGCAGGAACACCCAGCAAGGCACGGTCCACAGCAGGACGGGAGCGATCAGGGGGATGTAGCGCATCAGGCGGTGCAGTCGGCCCTGCCGCGGCACATGCGCTTCGCTGTCGGCGGGTCGGGTGTCGCTGGTGTCGGTCATGCTTCCCCTCCCTGACCGGGCTGCCGTCTCGCGCACTGTATCCGGTCGCCCTCGGGCCCGCCGGACCGGCGTTCACGGGCGAAGATTCTCGAGCGAGTCGGGGGGGGGGGGGGGGGGGGGGGGGGGGGGTGCCCCCCCCCCCCCCCCCCACCCCCCCCCCCCCCCCCCCCCCCCCCCCCCCCCCCCCCCCCCCCCCCCCCCCCCCCCCCCCCCCCGCCGACTCCGTACCGGAGCCGGACTCGTGTCACGCCGTCAGCGCTGCAGTGTCAGCAGACCCGGACGGTAGGGCAGGAGGCCGTAATCGCCGCCGGAGTTGGGGCTGCGCCCCTGGTAGAGCAACTGCAGATGGCAGGGATCGACGGTCATGGTCTGATCGGCGCCGGTACGGATCAGTTCGCCATGACTGATGTCGTTGGTCCAGGTGGCGCCGCTGTTGGCCTTGCCGGCGAAGGGATTGCTCTCGGTCGCGGCCTGGGGTGTCCACGAGCCGTTCAGACTGGTGGCCGTGAACGAGCGGAAGTAGCGGCCCTGCGAGCCGATCGCCTCGACGATCATGAGGTAGCGGTTCTGGCCCTGCAGCTTGTAGACCTGCGGGGCTTCGAACAGGTTGTTCGTCGTGTCGCTCATGATCACGGTCGACGTCGTGCCGAAGCTGCCCGGGAAGTTCCCGATCGGCATGCTGGCCCGGTAGATCTTGCCGTTGTCACCGGCGAAGAACAGGTACATGTTCGTCCCGTCACCGATGAGCGTCTGGTCGATGGGTCCTGTTCCGGAGCCGGAGATGCTTCCGGAGAAGAGGGTTTGCGGGGACGACCAGCCGTTCGGGTTGGTGGGGTCGCTCGACGTCCGGTAGGAGAAGGCGGTCGCGCCCCACTGGTAGGTGAGCACCCAGATGTTCTTCGGCGCGAAGTAGAAGAGCGTGGGCGCCACGGTGGAAGCCGACATCGTGTTCTGGCTGGCCGAGGCCATCTCCGACCAGTCGGTGAACAGGCTGAAGTTCATCGAACCCCAACTCGTCCCCGTGTCGTGTGTCGTCGCGTAGACGAGTTGCCTGCCGTTGTAGGGGACGACGGTGAAGTCCTTGAGCGAGACCCACCCCGGCTTGGGCTGCGCCAGCGCGCCCGTCGATGTCCAGCGGTATGTCGACGGGAGGTCGCACGGGCCGGGGTTGTCGCCGCCGACCTTGACGAGCTGCCACTGCTGGTTGGTGCCGCCCCAGTCGTCGTACTGGACGATGTTCGCGTTGTCGGCGGTGGAGGCGCCCTGCACTTCGAGAGCCTTGTTGCTGTGGCGCGAAACGAGCCGCACGTAGCCGTCCGAGCTGTCGGCCAGCCGCCACTGCTGGTTGGTGGCGTTCAGGTCGGACCACTGGACGATCGATCCGCCGTTCGCGCTGGACCAGTTGTAGACGTCCAGCACCTTGCCCGAGAGGCGGGACTTGATGCGTTAGTAGCCGCCCCCGGAATCGACGAACTGCCACTGCTGCTGGCTCTGATCGTTCCTGGTCCACTGGGTGATGCGGGCGCCGTCGTTCGTCGCCATATTGTAGACGTCCAGGGCCTTGCCGCTGTTGCGGTTGACCAGCACGTACGAGGCGTTGGGGTCCACCGTCGCCGCGGCGGCGGGCTGAGCGCCGAGGAAGGCGGCCACGATCACCAAGGGCGCGAGCACGGCGAGTAAGCGTCGTAGCCGGACCAGGGCGGGATGGCGAAACCACATCAAGGGGGCCTCCATTGGGGGCGTGAAGCGGGGCGGGAGGGGGAGCGGTGACCGGATGGACCGCGGAGCGGACGTGCCGGGGCGAGAGGAGGGCGATCTCGAAAGTTTCGGGAGATTTCCGAATGCTTCGACGGCACAAGCTAGGAATGCGGGGCCCGTCGGTCAAGGCCTAGGACTGATCTGTCCACAAACAGCGTGTGCCTCCTGCGCCTTACAAGCCGTCGAGCCGACCTGCCCCTCCGCAGTTCACGGCCGTCATTCGCCTTTCCCGGGGGCCTGCTTGGGGGGATGTGGTCGAGCGAGGGCGCCTCCCGCATTCCCGCCCTGGCTCCGGCCTCGCCCTGCGTCATTTGTCAACGGCGACGCCGGAGGGGCCGTGAGGGAGCACGCTCCGGCCCGTGCAGTTCAGAAAGTTTCGATTGAAAATCCGAAACTTATTTTGCGATGAGTATTGACGATGCCCCGTCAACGCTCAATCATCCGTGTCTGGGACACCGGCCGCAGTTCGGTATATCGAACCACTCCGGCGGCGAGCAATGCCCTGAGAACCGTGTGCCGCACGGCAGACCACGTACAGCCGCAAGACAGTTCCGCGCACCAGCCGCAAGACAGTCCAGCGCAGGCGTGACAGATCCGCGCACCACAGCACCTGTGCCACCCGCGCGACAGATCCGCGCGTCCACGGCACATGCGTCACCCATGTCGTTCCAGTGAGATGCGTAGCAGCGATAGCCCAGTGGAGATCGTCCGATCCCACGTCCGCGGTGTCCGGTGATCCCGTGCTGCCGCGTTCAGGCCAGCCCCGTCCGTCTCCGGAACGGGAGCGGACGACACGTTCCTCTTCGCTTCCGTCCTTCCGTGATGTCCACCTTGGAGGCACAGTCATGGGCTCCTACGCCCTTCCCGGACCCCACCTACGCCGGAAGATCCGCGGCTTGCTGCTGGCGCTGGTCGTCGGCGTCCTCGGTGCGGTGACCGTACTGGTCGCGCCGCCGCCCGCACACGCCGCCGAGAACACACTCGGCGCCGCGGCGGCGCAGAGCGGCCGCTACTTCGGCACCGCCATCGCCTCGGGCAAGCTGGGCGACTCGGCGTACACGACGATCGCCGGCCGTGAGTTCAACATGGTGACGGCCGAGAACGAGATGAAGATCGACGCCACCGAACCGCAGCGCGGCCAGTTCAGCTTCGCTGCCGGTGACCGCGTCTACAACTGGGCGGTGCAGAACGGCAAGCAGGTGCGCGGCCATACGCTGGCCTGGCACTCGCAGCAGCCGGGATGGATGCAGAGCCTCAGCGGCAGCGCACTGCGCCAGTCGATGATCGACCACATCAACGGCGTGATGACCCACTACAAAGGCAAGATCGTCCAGTGGGACGTCGTGAACGAGGCCTTCGCCGACGGCGGTTCGGGAGCCCGGCGTGATTCCAATCTGCAGCGCACCGGCAACGACTGGATCGAAGTCGCCTTCCGCACCGCCCGCGCAGCTGACCCGGCCGCCAAGCTCTGCTACAACGACTACAACGTCGAGGACTGGACCTGGGCCAAGACCCAGGCCATGTACGCCATGGTCCGCGACTTCAAGCAGCGCGGCGTGCCCATCGACTGCGTCGGCTTCCAGTCGCACTTCAACAGTGGCAGCCCGTACAACAGCAACTTCCGCACAACTTTGCAGAACTTCGCGGCCCTCGGCGTCGACGTGGCCATCACCGAACTCGACATCCAGGGCGCCTCGGCCACGACCTACGCCAACGTCACCAACGACTGCCTGGCCGTCCCGCGCTGCCTCGGCATCACCGTCTGGGGCGTGCGTGACATGGACTCCTGGCGGTCGGGGGACACGCCGCTGCTGTTCAACAACGACGGCAGCAAGAAGCCCGCGTACACCGCCGTCCTCAACGCCCTCAACGGCGGCACCACGACCCCGCCTCCCTCAGGCGGCGGACAGATCAAGGGCGTCGCCTCCGGCCGCTGCGTGGACGTGCCCGGCAGCAGCACCACCGACGGCACCCAGCTCCAGCTGTGGGACTGCCACTCCGGCACCAACCAGCAGTGGACGTACACCTCCGCCGGCGAGCTGCGGGTCTACGGCAACAAGTGCCTGGACGCCGCCGGCACGGGCAACGGCGCCAAGGTCCAGATCTACAGCTGCTGGGGCGGCGACAACCAGAAGTGGCGCCTCAACTCGGACGGATCCATCGCCGGCGTCCAGTCCGGCCTCTGCCTCGACGCCGTCGCGGGCGGCACCGCCAACGGCACGCTGATCCAGCTCTACACCTGCTCGAACGGCAGCAACCAACGCTGGACCCGCACCTGACGGGACCCGCCACATGCGAGAGGGGGAGGTCGATGAAGACCTGCGGTGCGGCTTCCCCGTTCTCTCGTGGACCCGGATCGCCGCCGTGGCGGCGGCGGCCTGCGCGATCGGCATGCTCGGCGTGGTGCATCCGGCGCCCGCCGCGGCGGCGACGGCCATGTCGCTCCAGTGACACGCGCGCACCACGGAGTGGAGCCAGGATGATCCTGGCTCCACTCGGTCGACGACTCTCCGTTCGAAGATGCCGCGCGCCCTCGATGCCGAGCCTGGCGAGGGCAGTGGGTAGATGCCGGCGGGCACCCTCGGTGGGACCGGCCTCGTGCCACCGGTCACATTGAGGCTTTTCCAACCTGGTTGCGTAGCACGTCGGTTGGCTGAAGGCCGCGTTGAGGAAAAGGTGAAGCTCCTGGTAGATGGGTTGTCGACCAAGATCAACCTGTCCGCCCGGAGCTTCACGTGCTTGTCTACCCATCGGGGATCGATCTGTCCAACTCGACCCTGCGCTACCTGTCCGACCTGCTGAGAGCCCGGCGGCGTGAGCGCGGCACGCGCTGGCGCCGCCTGACCGCGGACCGACAGGCTCTGCTCACGCTGGCCCATTTGCGTTGCGGGCACACGTACGACCAGCTCGCGGCCGGCTTCGGGATCGGGCTGGCCACCGTCTACCGGTACATAGTCGAGGCGGTTGAGGTCCTGGCCGCCCTCGCCCCCACCCTCCAGCAGGCCATGACCGTCGCCGCCAACAAGGCATTCGTGATCCTGGACGGCACCCTGCTGCGCATCGACCGCATTGCCACCGACCGCCCCTACTACTCTGGAAAGCACAAGCGCCACGGCATGAACGTCCAGGTCATCGCCGACGCGTTCGGGCGCCTGCTCTGGGCCTCACCTGCCCTGCCAGGTGCCGTCCACGACATCAAGGCCGCACGCACCCACGGCATCATCGAAGCTCTCACCCAAGCCGGCATCCGGACGTGGGCCGACAAGGGATATCAGGGAGCTCAGGGGACGATCCGGGTGCCTTATCGGGGCCGCTGGAGCAGGCTCCCAGCCGGGAAGCGGGCGGTGAACTCCTCCCACGCCAAGATCCGAGCCGTCGGAGAGCAGGCCAACGCCACCCTGAAGAGTTGGCGGCTCCTGCGCAAACTCCGTTGCAGCACCACCCGCATCACCGACATCGTCAAAGCCGTCCTGGCCTTGCACCTCGCCACGGCAGCCTGAGATCGCTGCGGCCGGAGGCATGGACAAGGACAGCGCCACCATCCATGACAGCAAGGGAGACCGCTCACCGTGACAGACGTCAGAGTCACCTACGACAAGACCGTCAACGCAGCGTACGTGTACCTCACCGAACCGCAGGCCCGCGTGAAGTCCGCGCGCATGTATCCCTGCGATCCAGTGGACGTCGACGGCATGATCAACCTCGACTTCGATGAGCAGGGCCGCCTCATCGGCATCGAGGTGTTGGCGGCCAGTTCAAAACTGCCCGAGTACCTGCTCCAGTCCGCGGAGCGACTTGACACCGAAGGTGCATGACCAGCCGAGCACCACGCTCGCGGCGAACAGGTTGAAAAAGGCTCAGTGCCGTGCGGATCGCGTCGACCACGGCGGTGACGTCGTCGTAGTGAAGCCGTGTGGGGTCGTCGGTTCCCGGGCGCTGCGCGAGAGCCCGGGAGGCGAGCTCCACGCCGCGCAGTGTGCGGGCGAACTCGTCCGCTCCCGGGCGCTGCTGGACGGTCCAGGTACGCAGCAGGCCGCGCAGCCACGGCTGCCGGATGGTGCGAAGGTCGACGGTCTTGGGCTGCCGGATGCCGGCCGGGGTGCGGGAGCACTGGCCGAGCGCCCGCAGGTCCAGGACATCGTCCTGCGTCGGCGCGGTGCCGGTGTACTGCGCATGGCCCGCCCTGACCGCCGTACGCACGCGGCCGAGCATCCGAAGGACCGCGTCGGTGGAACGGGCACATCTGCTGGTCCGTGATGCCGCCGATGAGCGTGCCGGTCTCAGCCAGGTCCCGCACCATGCGGCGGACCTGCGGGGGTTCGAAGATCCGCAGCCACGGATCCACCTGCTGCAGACCGTAGAGGACCTCCCAGCGCAGCAGCAGCTCGGGCAGTGGCAGGAGACTGACCTGGTGCGGGGCAAGATACGGGGGCTGCTGCGCCGCCCACGGCGCCACGTTCGCGTCCGGGTGAGTACGGCGGTGCTCACGGAAACGCTGCGCATGATGCCGGCACAGGCCCCGGCCGTACAGGCCCGGCAGTGGGCAGGCAGGAGCCGGGCAGGCAGGGGTATCGGCATACGGGACGGCGGTGTCCTCCCACCGACCGGCGGTCTTGCGGGTGGAGTGGGTTTTCCACTGGGTGTAGTGCGTGACGCACAGTTCCTTGCAGTGGCGGGGCCGAACACAGCGCTGCCCTTCCTTCGTGAAGCCGCACGGCTCCGGAACACCGCCGAAGGCAATCCGGTTGCGCGCCGGCACAAAGGCCCGCGCGAACTCCGCGTCGGGCAGCGGCGACTTCTTCTGCCCCTCCTTGCAGAAGGGGCAGAAGATGTTGGCCGGTGAGACCACGGTGTCGCACACCGCCGTACGACACAGCGACACCGAGCTGCGCGGCTCCTGCACACTCCCGGTGAAAAGCCAGCAGTCCGGCCGCCACTCCGCCTTCACACTCCGCACCTCTTCGAGGGCCGCGGTGAGCTTCTGCTCGAACTCGTAGGCCTCCTCGACCGTCTCGGGCGCGAGGCGGGTCTGCGACTCCTCGTCGGCCGTGGCGCGGACGACCTGGATGGCTTGGTCCAGCTCGAACTTCATCGCGTCGAACTCCGCCTGATGGATCACCGAAGTAATGCCACAGGTGACGCCACCGCAGCCGACGGTCGGCAACCTGCATGAGATGACCGAGCAACCGCCACAGTGCGGACTGGCGACGTCCGAAACTGTGATCATCAGGTCCTTAATCTGGCCCGCAATGCCGCCGCTCTCGGAGACACCCGCGTCCTGCGACGCCTAGCCGAAGCACGAAAAGCAGCTGAGGACTGGCAGGGCGCTGAAGCCCTGTATCGAGAAGCTGCCGACTTTGGAGACAACGACGCCCTGCAGCCCCTGGTCCAAGTGCAGGAGGAGGCCGGAGATGATGAAACGCCGAAAACCTCTACCGGCAGGCCGCTGATGCCGCACTGGGCCCCCTACACATCACCGAATCTGCGTGCACAGCTCCGAGGCAGATGGCGGTGCCGTACATGGTCCAGGCAGGGGCGTTGACGGCCTCGGGCTCGGTGCTGTGCGTGTCGCTCCAGGGCGTCGGGGGTGTGGCGGGGCCGCGCCGGCTGCGCGGCCCCGCGTGGACCTCTGCTGGGGGTCTCGGGTCAGCGGTCCTGGGCGAGGGCGTACAGCTCGCCGAGCAAACTCCCCTCACTCGCGACGAGTTCGTCGAAGGAGCCCTGCTCCCGGACGGTCCCTTGGTCGAGGACGATCACTCGGTCGGCCATTCGCACGTTGTCGAGGCGGTGGGTGACCACCACAGTGATCCGGTCCGATGCCATGGTCCGCAGCTCCTGGAAGATCTGGTGCTCTCCTCGAGCGTCCATCTCACTGGTCGGCTCGTCCAGGACGAGCACTGCCGGCTCCCTGTACATCGCTCGCGCGCAGGCCAGTCTCTGCCACTGACCTCCGGACAGCTCGTGGCCGCCCCACACCGACCGGGCGAGCAGCGTCTGCAGTTCCTTGGGGAGTTCACGCAGGGCCTTGGTCATGCCGACCCGTTCGGCCACGTCCCAGATCCGCTCGTCGCCGTGCTCGCGGGGCTGGCCCAGGGTGATGTTCTCCCGGGCGGCGAGCGGCCAGTGCCCGTTCTTCTGGGGCACCAGGCCCACGTGCCGCCACACCGACTCCGCGTCGGCGCCGGCCAGGTCGGTGCCGTCCCACAGGACCTTGCCCTCGGTCGGGACGGTCAGTCCGGTGATCATGCGGATCAGCGTGGACTTGCCGGCGCCGTTCTCCCCGACGAGAGCGACGACTTCGCCGCGGTTCAGGGTGAGGGTGATCGGCTGAACGGCTGCGGCCTCCTTGCTCGGGTAGGTGTAGGAGGCGCCTTCCAGGCGGATCTGCTGCGGGGGGTTGGCCCGCGCGGTGCCGCGGGCTGTGGTCATGGCGCGGACCTCGTCGATGAACTCGTAGTAGTCGGAGAGGTAGAGCCCGTGGTGGAACATGACCGTCGAGTATCGGATGATCGAGTTCAGGGCGCGGCCGGCGGTCTGGGAGGCGACGACTGCGGTGCCTGCGATCGCGGTCGTCATGCCCCCGGCGAGGACCAGGCCGGCGAGCGAGGCCCACATGCCGAGGGTGAACAGGCCGCCGAGCGAGGCGGCCAGCAGCGTGATCCGCAGATACGGGCGCGCCCCGGCGACCTCCCGCATCTCGACCCGGTCACACATGGACCGGTACCAGAAGTGCAGGTAGCCGCGCATGGTGTTGGCCCGCAGCTCGTCGGCGAGCTCGGCCGTCGTCAGCCACCAGCGCATCATGCCGCGGACATTGCGGGCGGAGACGGTCTGGTCGTGGACGCGGTAGTCGACCCGGGCGGCGATCACGCCGCCGAGGCCGCGGGGGACGACGGACAGGAGCAGCACACCGAGGAGCAGTGGGTGCAGGGTGGTGAGTACCACGGCTGCGGAGGCGAGCTGGACGACTCCGTTGGTGAGGGTCTTGGCGTCGTCGGCGAGGTCGACGGCGCGCAGCGCGCCGATCTCCGCCGCCTGGCTCCGGTCGCCGAACCCTTCCGCGTCGTAGGCGGCGAGTTCGGCCCGCATGTGGAGATCAACGAGCTGCAGGTCCGCGGCGGAGGCGATCTGCGGATTCAGACGCCGGGTTGCCCAGTCCGCGAGGATCCACATGGACGCTCCGGTGGCCATCGCGAGGACGGCGACGGTCAGCGCCGGCCACGCATGGGCCAGGCCCTGGCGGGGGTCGCCGACCATCAGCTGCGGCAGAGCCTTCGCAACGGCGGTGAGCATCACGGCCGTACCGATGCCGGACAGCAGCTGGCATACGACGATCGTCAGGGCCATGCGCCGGTCGACGCTCCAGGCCAGGCGGGCCGTCTGGCTCAGGGCCGCGGGGATGCGGCGGGTCATGTCCCACAAGGTGGCGTCGTCCATCGCCCGCCGGTGTTTGCGCCCGTTGTAGTCGAGCTCCGGCGGCGCGGAGGGCTGCGGAGGGCCCGTCCGCGCGGCCGGGACGGACGCCGCCTCACCGTTGACGTCTGCTGCGCCGGCGGCCAGGGAGTCGGTGCGGTGGTGTGATGCGGTCATGCGAACACCCCCGCCATCAGCCTGTCCAGGGTGCGCCGTCCGCGTGCGGCGAAATGGGGGTCGAAGCGGCGCGCCCTAGTCAGGTCGAGCCGCCAGACGCGGGAGTTCTCGCGCCGGTGGCTGACGTCCTTGACGGCAGGACGGGCTCCGTTTGCCCGGCTGGCCCATGCGAGCACCGCGGGGGGCGGAGGGGTCGGGTTGGTCATGCCCCCCACCCCGATGACGGTCGTGATGCTGCGGCGAACAGGACGCGGCGGGCATCGACGGGCCGCCGGTGCGCGAGAGCCTCGACGGCCGCAGCAGGAGGGTTCTCAAGGACAGGGTGAAAGGTGGCCAAGCGGACGGGATTCACGGTTCTCCTCGGTTGCGGAAACGGGGCAGAGCACCCGGACAACGGACCTGATCACAGGGCCGCTACGGGCAGCCGCGGGCGACGAGTCGAGTAAAGGTTCGACGCCGGGACGCGGACGGCAAGCGCCGTCTGCGTGGGCGGCTCCTCTCACTTCGTTCGATTCACACGTTTCGGGGAAGACGGCGGGACGGTCGCCCGAGCGGCGGATTGCATGACGCGTCGACAGCACCCGTCTCCTTCGGTGCGATGTGGCTGTGCTCTGCGGACGGACCCTCGTCCACGTCACTGACAATCCGCGGTCATCAGCACCGTGATCCGGTCATCCCGAGCGCGCCCTGCCGCCAGCCGCCACCCGCGAATCGGAGGTCTCTGAACTGGGGTGATGGCGGGAAAAAGGATTCGCGAACTCACCGAACGGGCCCGGAATCCGGCGCCCGCGAGAGTGGCTCGATCTGGTTCGCGGCCGGGTGAGCGCCCGGAGCGTCACCCCATGGACGGCCGCGACAGCGGCTAACATCAGCAACCTCCGACGCGGCCGACACCCGCCCGGGTGATGTTCTCGCGATCCGTGCCCGCGCCCGCAGATCAGCCGCTGCGTTCGAACGTGCCTCCCCCCGCTGCGTTCTTGGGGAGTTGCGCCGCGCACGAGGTCACTACTAGGCAGCGTCTTGTCGATCACTTGTCGAGCCAGATGAGGGTGCTGGCGAGGGTGATTGCCGCGTGGTGGCGGACGGAGTGTTTGTCGTAGCGGGTGGCGATGCCGCGCCATTGCTTGAGGCGGTGGGAGCAGCGTTCGACGACGTTGCGTCGCCGGTAGACGGTCTTGTCGAAACGGCAGGGCCGCTCACGACGCCTGGCCCGACCGGCGAGTTGGTCGACCCGTTCGGGGATCGTGGCCTTGATGCCGCGCCTTGGAGGTAGGCGCGGAAGGTCCGGGACGAGTAGCCCTTGTCCGCGATGACCCGCTCGGGTCGCACCCGCGGACGTCCGGGACCGCCCTTCGCGACGTGGATCAGGCTGATCACGGTCTCGGCCTGGGTGCAGTCGTTGCGGGTGCCAGCCGTGAGCACGAATGCCAGGGGTCGGCCGCGGCCGTCACAGGCCATGTGGATTTTGCTGGTCAGCCCGCCGCGGGAGCGTCCGAGGGCCCGTTCGTCGAGCCCCCTTTGGCGGCGGTGTGCTGGTGGGCCCGCACGATCGTGGAGTCGATCGAGACCAGCCAGTCCACCTCACCTCGAGTCTGGGCGGCGGCCAGGAGACGGGCGTAGATTCCGTCGGCGGCCCAGCGGGCGAACCGTCCGTGGACGGTCTGCCAAGGCCCGAACCGCTCGGGCAGGTCCCGCCCGGGCACGCCGGTGCGGAACTTGAACACGATGCCTTCCAGCACCTGACGGTGATCACACCACCGCCCGCGGGCACGGCCCGCCGGTGGCAACAACGGCTCGATCACCGCCCACGCGGCATCAGACAACTCAGCTTCCCTCACCACCGGACCAACGATCTGATGATCGGAAAGACACCCCCTAGGCCGTTTCTTCTGGATCACTCGCGTAGTGGCTGGTTGTCAGTACGGGGTGACGATGTGATCGCTCCGCTCGAGGGACGTGGCACGCTGCGATGGCCTCGTCCCAGGCCGAAGGCAGACCACAAGTGGCTCACCGCCTCCCTCGTTCATCCGCCCGAGCACGTGATCGCCGCCGCGTTCGACCAGGCCCACGCCCGAGACCGGGACCATCTGCGCAATTGGGTGGTACTGGTCGACGGGGCCCGCCACCAGCTTGAGTTGATCCAGACCGAAGCCGGCCGGCGCCATCTCGAGGTGCGCGTCCTGCTCGACTTCGTCCATGTTGCCGAGGACGTCTGGGGCGCGGCACACTGCTTCCACAAGGTGGGCACGCCCGAAGTCGAAGCCTGGGTCGCCGGCCATCTCACCACGATGCTCCACGGCCAGGCCGCCCGCGCCGCCGCCGAGATCACCGCTCAGGCCGATGAGGCAGGGCTGCACGGGACCCGGCGCGAGGGAGCCGAACTCCTGCGTCCGCTCCCTCACCGGCCACCTCGACCACCTCCGTTACGACACCGCGCTCAGCGCGGGCTGGCCGATCGCCACCGGCCCGATCGAAAGCGCCTGACGCCACTTGATCGGCGACCGCCTCGACACCACCGGCAGCCGCTGGGTCCTGGACGGCGCCGAAGCCGTCCTCAAGCTCCGCGCTCTCATCGGCAACGGTGACTTCGACGCCTACTAGCCATATCACCTCGCACGCGAGCACGAACGCCTCTACCCAACCCCCGACCAGCACAACTACGAGCTCTCGGCCTGACATGACGCTGAGCAAACGGACCGACCCGCCAAAGTAGCCGATACTCCGGTCCCACCTACAGGTCTCCCGAGGCACTTCCGCTTCGAGTGCACCTTCAGATGGGCCTGCCAGGCCGATAGCGTGTGGTCGTGACGGACCATTCCTATGACGCGGCCGACATCGAGGTGCTCGAGTTCGATGCCGCCGTGCGCAGACGGCCGGGTATGTACTTCGGGGTGGGATCCGGAAATCCGAAGCTGCCAGCCAACTTGCTATGCGCGGTGGGCCGCCACGTGCTTCATCCAGCGGCAAGCGTAGCCGGGGAGCACACACTGCGTGGTCTCCTCGAGATCACCAGCGACAGCAGCTTCACGATATCCATGGACCAGCCGCACGCCTGGCATGACCCCGTTGCTCCCGTCTTCGGATACTTCGGCTCCCTCCTTGGGCCCGAGTGGTGGCTATTGGCTGCTGCTGCCACGCTGTCCGGGCAGGTGACTGTTGAGATGTGGTGCGCTGGGCGCGGGTTGCGCCAAGTCCACACCGGCATCCGGCCTCGCATCGCCCCCCAAGCGTTTCATCCACCACAAGGCAGCGGCACGAGAGTGAGCTTCACCTTCGACCCGGCATATGTCGGGCCGCACTTCGTTTTCCCCGCGGAACTTGAGGACCTCGACCTACACGGTCCACACTGCTCGAAGCCAGCGGGCTTGGGCCACGTCCTGTTCAGGGACGTCCGCCGCGGACGAGCAGCACTGGACGTCTTGCACCGCTGACTCAACCGCGTGATCAGGGACGTCCCTTAAGGGGAACTACACCCTTCCCCTTTAGTCATCATTGCGGTCGTGGCATCTGGGGCATCAGCCAAGGGGGCGTGGCCGCAGTGGCGCTATGGCTGTGGATCCTGGTAGGCGTCACAGTGACCGCGGTCTCGGGGATCGCGATCGACCTGCTAGTCAAACAGATCCGCCGGGAGGACCTCCAGGTGCAGGCGGCTGAAGAGTTTTGGTTTACAGCAGATTCGCGGCATCGTTCCCCCGCACCGATCCGAGGCATTCCCGGCGGGCTCAGAGGGTGTAGGCCCGGGTCGCGAGCCAGGCCCGGGGCGCGGACCGGGCCCGGAGGACGCTGATCCCCGGGGCCCGTGGTGTGCCGGGGCAGGGTCGCCGGCGGAACCAGCCGCGGTCCCGGTCCTGCTCGAGGCCGTCCCCCGTCTCCGGCGGCGTCGCGGTCTCGAGGCATGCCCTTCCGTACGGCCACTGATCCGTAGGTGTTCGCTCCGGTCGGGTTGTTCCTGCTCGGGCGGGCGGAAGCGGTGGCGGGCATATGCGACAGGTGTCGTGCACTTATGCGGCTTACCAGAAGATGCCTGCGTGAAATAGACGACGCTTCCGACGAGCCATCTATGCTGACCCACAGCAGAACAGGGGGAGGGGACAGTCATGGACTGGTTCTGGTGGGTTCTGATCATCTTCTGGACGGGTGGCTTCGCGTGGGCGGCCGACAACATCCGCGCCGCACTGCGCAATCGGCATGAGCGCAAGTTGGAGTTGCTGGAGGCGGCGAAGCAGGAACGTTTGGCCATCGAAGCCGCGCACAAGCCGCCGGAGGCCGTGTGCGGTTGCACGCACCATCTCGCCAAGCACGACAAGCAGGGCCGGTGCCATGAAGGCGTCGAGGTGCCGACGGCCTGGGACGAGAATAAGAAGCCGCTGCGTTACGAGGCCGGCCAATGCAACTGTCAGCAGTACGTGGGACCGCAGCCCCTGTCTCAGGTATTCGCTGAGGACTTGACGGACCGGGCCTGAGGGGGGCACGGCCTCTCACAGCTTGCCCTTGGCCGTGTTGGCGATGAGGTGCCGGTTGGCGGCGCGAGCGGCGTCGCGGTCGGAGAGTTGTTGCCGTAGCTCGGCGATGTGCTGTTCGAGCTGAGGGCGTCGTGCTGGGCGGAGCACCCAAGTAGACGGACTCCGGGGTGATCCAGAACAGGCCCGCCATGGCCCCGCCCCTGCGCTGGCCAAGGCTGTGCGGGGTCTGCTTCTGGCCTGCCATGGTGTCCTCGATCGGTTCTCTGCGTGCGGGTCAACCCGCAGTGTCCGTCAGGGGCACGGGCACGGTGTCCTCTTTCGGCCATCCCAGCCTGGCTCTGACGAGGACCGACAATCGAGCGGTCCAGGCCAGGCTCGCTGATGCCGTGGCTCAGGAAGATGAGGTCGCACGCCACCATGGTCAGGGCGAATCCCGTCAAGCCCATGAAAACCGCGATCGAGATGTGGAATGCGATCGACGTGACCGCGACCCAAGGGCGCAGGCGGGGAACGAGGATACCCAGGGGGAAATACACGAGGAAAATGACCGTTGCGTAGGTGCCGGAGAGGACCAGGAAATCGACACTCCGGGAAAGCTTAACTCGGGAACATACATGACGTAGAAGAGTGCGGTGCCGTCCTGCCAAAGCTTGCCCTGCACCCAGGTCATCGGGGGTCACGACCACATCGGAACGACGATGGGATACGCCGCGATCTAGGGCCGGCCCCACTGATGCCATCGAGGCACATCGAGCGCTCATCGCCCGGCGCCGGGCACTGCGGCCTGCCGATGAATACCGCACCGTGACTCCTGAGGAATGGGGAGAGTTTCTCGGGCCCTTTGCACGCCGCAAGCTCGCCCTGGGCGACTGCGGCCGCGCATATGGAACTGACTGTGCTCACGAGCACGCTTGTGTCCGATGCCCCGCCCTGATCGTCCATGCGACAGCCCCCCCGACTTGTCGAAATCCGCGACAACCTCCTCACGCGCATCATGGAAGCCGAAAGGGAAGGCCGGCTCGGCGAGACCGAGGGGCTGCAGAGCAGCCTGACCCACGCCGAGGAGAAGCTAGCCCAACTCGACGCCCAGATCTCCCGGAAGCAGGAGCCTGTCGACCTGGGAATCCCTACCTTCCGAGAGATTGCTGCTCGCGCTACCGCAGTCTCCACCCCGCCGGATCCTTCGTAAGCGGAATTGCTTCAATGACGCATCGCCCAGGTGCCGGCTCGCCAGCTTCCCGGCCCCTTGAGATCAGAGTTCGGCCGTCCAGATCCCGACAGGATGGTCACGCGAAGGTAGCCACAATTGAGGCTGTGAGTCGCGATGCCTCTCGTCAGCCTGTCCATCCCAATGGAAACGGCCCTCGGCATCGGGCCACGCGACTTGGAGCACGGGGAGAGGCGGCCGCCGGTAGAACCCGATGGCCTGTCCGAAGAAGATCCGGTGCCAGCTGCGATCGACCCGTCTGAGCGCGACTTGGTACTCGTGGATAACACCGGGATGGCTCTGGCCGTCCGCAAGCGCTTCTCCCGCGGCAGACTTCTCTCCGAGCGTGTTGAGCATGCGGTGCATGGCCTGGACATCGAGCCCAAACATGGCGAGTTCAGGTCCGCCGTGCGTGTGCGCGAGGCCGATCGTGTAGGCGAATCCAGGACCGATCTCGTCTTCGGGAACCATCACGACGTGCCATCCGTGCTGCTGCACATGCTCGATGATCGTCAGATCCATACGGTCCGCTTCGTCCCGATCGCCATAGTCATGGCAGAGGACACAGCGGCACTGGAACGGATCATCAGTCATGTTCGGAGGGTACGAGGTGAGCCCTCACGTCGAGCCACTGGGGCTTGGCCCCCTCTCGACGCCATCGCCCTCCGCAACGGCTCGCAAGATCTGTACCACAACCTGTTCTCGCGTACGAAGCAAGGCACGCCGCCATGCAGGCACCAGCAGTTAGGAGAAGCTGCCTCGAATGCCACGACGGCACACCCGCCGACCCCACCACCTACACCCTGCCGTCGGCCAAGCACCAGCTGGCCACCTGACCTCACAAGGAGCATCCCGGTGAGCTTGCACTGGTCATCCCGCCCGAGCACTGCACGCCTCGAACCGCCCGCCGTCCGGCCCGGAGACGCGGCCCATGACATCCAGGTCGTTCGTACGGTGGCGCGCTCCACCTGGACGCCATGAACCACGCTCGCTCTCCGGTGTGTGGGTCGACGGCGGACGGGATGCGAGCAGGAGTCAGTGGTGGATTCGAAAGACCCGCTGGTTGTCAGGCGCGCCATGACCTGACGTGATCGCGGAGGTAATCGGCGAGTTCAGGCGGTTGTAGTGCCAGCGATGCAATCGCTGGCACCTCCAGCGCGACTCGAACTGGCGAGAAGTCCCCTACGTCCGGATCATGCATTTCAGGACCGTTACGGCGGTCCAGATCCATGTCCAGCACGTCAGCGAAGAAGTAGTGACGCACGACTGTGACCCTCTCACCCGGGTCGGTCACGGTGAGAAACTCAGTGACAGGGCCGATCGTGGCGCCGATCTCCTCCATGACTTCACGGCGTAGGGCCGCTTCAAGGTCCGCGTCGTCTGGTTCGACGCCTCCGCCGACGGTCTCGTAGTAGGAAGGCCCACCTGGCCAACCTCGATGCAGGAACACTAGGTGATGGCCATCGAGCAGAACCGCGCGAACGTTGCGCCGGATCTTCATGTCGCGAACATAGCGCGTCCGACCTCGCGAGGAACTCGGTTTGCCAGCCTGAGACTTGGAGAGACGCCGACGGCAAGGGCGCCAGGAGCGTCTGACATCAACGGCTGACACCAGCATGGGCGTACGGCCGATTAACGTCGAACCTCAGCGACAGCCGGACAAGGCTTGAGCGGACACTCACCACGGTCGTCAGCTCACACGCCAAGACTTCGGATGGTCTCCTTCACCAGCTCAATACCCTTGGGTGCGTACCACGAGGTATACGGGGCGAGCTTTGCAACCGCCGCCCCCAGCCACTCAGAATCACCAAGCCGGTCAAGTGCCTTGGCCTCGGTGAGCTCGTTGAACAGCCTCTTGAGCACGATGACGTGGCCACCCTTATAGCGACGTGCGTGATGTGTGTACCGAACCGACCATGGTTCGTAGGGCTCACGCCGGACGCCGAGCAGGGAGCAGCCGTCACGGCCGAAGTCGGCACCGGGCTGTACGAAGATGCCCGCGCCAGGGCTGGCCTGCCACCTCCGGTACGCGGCTCGCATCCTCAACTCCACGAACTGGGTCCACTCAGCAGAGACCAAAGCTGCCGTCTCTCCGCGCCGGTGATGTTCGAGCCCTCCAGGCGTAAGCAGAATGGAGAGGCCGTCCTTCCGCGTCGCATCCCCGATCACCCACCGGTCCCCCACAAGCTCCAGCGGCCCCAAGTGTTCCGGCACAGCATCTCCCCTCTGTCTACGAGACCGGAAACATAACGGACGCCCGGAAAGGACTCATCGGCGGTAGGCTAGAGATCCATTCGTGGTCGCGGTCTGCGGACGACGCCCGTGACGCGCTCGCCAGCGGGATCAGCCGTACGGACGGCAAGGCATCTCTGCTGCTGGCTTTCGACGGCACCCTGCTGGCCCGCCTCGCCCCGCGAGGCCAGCGTCCGCCAGCCCTCCGTCCGGACGATCGGGATCAAGGGCGTCTGGTCCGTAGCCACGGAGGAGCAACGGACCAGAGGCGCCACCCACGATGGCACGCTCGACCTTGTACGCCGCGGCTTCATATTCAGCGGCAGGGGCTCCAGCGGATGGAGCGGCCAGCAGGGCCCGCGCCCCGCGCTCGTCCAGACCGAGCGCCACGGCGGCGTGACCGAGGTCTGCGTCCCTGCGCGCGTCGCGGGCCGGCCAGTACGCGGTCTGCACCGCGAGGACCTCCCTCGCCGGGCCGCGCGGAGTGCCGCCAGCGGCGAGGACTTCGCGAGCTTCCCGATCTCTATTTCCAGCTGGGCCAGCGGCACTGTGACGGCTTCCGGGAGTGGCGCCGCCGAGCGTTCCACCTCAAGGGTGTGCCCGTGCGTGATGCTCGGCATGCGGGGCCGGCGGACTGCACGTCCCCTATGCGCACAGCGGCTGTCAAGCCGGTTCCCGCAATGGGGCGGGTCCAGATGGAGCCGCCACAGTCGGCGACCTTTTCCATCTCCCACCCGTTCGCGGACGGTCTCGCGGTCAGGACCCGGTTCCGCTCCGGATTTGGACCGGCGTCGGCGGCCTGGGCGGCAGGAGCCAGCAAGGTAGTGCCCGCGATCGACGCCAGAGCGGCGCCGCCGGCCAAGGCCGCACCGTGCCCAAGCACGGTGCGACGCGCAATGCCAGCGCTCATGAATGTGACCCCGATTCAGGAAAGGACGACAGAGACGGCTTGGAACAAGGCATACGGGAGGGGAATGAGGAGCGTGCCCATGAGCCACGGGCGCAGCGGCCTGCGGCGATGAGAAGGGATCAGGACATCAACGACGAGGACCGCCAGCAGGACCAGCGCGCCGGTGACAGCCAGCGCAAGTCCTGCCAGCCCAACCCGGTCGCAATCGGCTCCGCAGACTGCGAAGAGCGTGCTGGGCTGCCCGTCGACGAACCCGCCCCTGAACAGCCGGTGGTTCAGCAGCCACCAGGCGCTGTGCAGGGGCACCATGGCGAAGACGCCAAGAAGAACGTTCGCCCCGACCGGGACTCGAGCCGACCCGACCGTCATCCGAGGTGCTCGCGCATCGGTGCGTAGTACTTCTCAAAAACGCGGTAGAGGCCCATGCGCTTCTTCCCTTCCTTTTCTACATCCGCGGTCGTGCCCTGGTATCGGATCAGAATCTCCTCGGTATCTGCATCCGAGGTACTGAGGCTAGGCCGGGGCAGGTTGATGAGTGACGCGTGGTACACGTCACGTGCACATAGGGCACGGTCGCCATGGTGAACCAGTTGTTCGTGCGCAGCTTGTTCCAGATCTCGAACAGCTCGTTTTCCTTGTCAGGGCTACGCTGTGACGTACCGGACAGGGACACTTCGAAGGGGTCGACGACGGGGTCGAGTCCGCGGGCGGCCAGTACAAGGTGGGTATTTACGGGCCTCGTAACGTGTGCTCGCGTGTCTCTGATCGCGAGTTGGCCGGTGCCAGCTTCATCTGAGGCGGGCACGGCAGTATGCCACCCGGGATGAAACATTCAGAGACATGGGGCAGCGACGAGAATGGCTGCCGCCGGCGCTACTGCCTACGGCTGGCCTCAATGCACGAAAGGTCGACTCTGGCTACGTGAAAACCGGCCACTGCGGCACGGCAGTGCACTTCCCCCATGGCGACGCCATTCCCCCGTTTTAGGTGATTGGGTGCCACCGGCGGAGTAGTCAGGACCGCCGGAATGCAGAAACCACCATAAGCACATCGCAAGATCCAGGAACAAGACCCCGCGCACAGCTTGGCCGGAAGCGGCCCATCGACAGGCAAGACGGCAACGGGGCCTTCTCAGCGAGACGCCAGTGAATGAGCACGCCGACAACCTCCTCGGCACGGGCGCCCCCGCACCGTGATCGTCAAGGGCCACCGGAAGAAGCTGCGCCGACCCCTCAAGTCCCCGCTCTGGAAAGGCATCCCCTTTTCAGGGCCGCGCCCGGGGAAACGGCCACGGTCGCTTGGAGATCCGCCGGACCAAGGCTGCCACTGTCAACAGCCTCTCTTCCCCGAAACCCGGATCCAAGCGTCGGCGCATCGACAGAGCAGCAGGACCGCCAGCAAGGCGGCCTGCCCACCGGCCTACTCGCCCGGCGGAACTCGAACGAAGCCCTCAGTCCAATTGTCCTCATCGAGCTACAGGCATCGAAGTAGAAGCACTGCGGTTCATCACGGAAGCCTGGTAGCAGTCGAGCCTGCCGCCTACGTCCTCCAACCCGTTCGTGGCCTCCAGCGAGCCCGCGTCCGCAGCATCGCGCTACCTACCGACGACCTGCGCCCCGACGGCCACGCCACCCGGCAGCTCACCTTCGACGCCGGAGATGACAAACCCCTCGCGATCGAAGCCGTCGCCGACCGCGCTCGAGCCCGCTTCGGCCAGCAGGTCCTCTACCCCGCCGCCCTCGCCATTACCCCCCAACGGCGCAGGCGAAGAACGGTGGTGGCTAACGCCGGTCCGCCGCGTCGAGACGACCGTCTCGCGACGGCTCCCACCTACCCGAGCAGAACTGCTCCCCCTACCTCCAGTGGGCGGGGCAGGAGTCGGCGGTGTGGTCCGGCCGGAGGTTCTTCTCGACGGATCGCTCCCCTCAGCTCCTGAGCTTGGCGAGCACCTCAGACGGGTGCCGTGCCGCTCGCTCATCAGTGGCTGCCGGCGGGCCCGCAGGTTCCGTATGCTCGGCGTTGCCTGCCTGCACAACCTCGCCCTCGCCGGATGACCAAGCAATCAGCCAGGTCAGCAACCATGCCCGATGTGACGCCGACCGATGGTTAGCCATCGCCCCGTTTCGACCGCCCAAGACAGACCTCAACGCCTGTCGGAGGCCCAGCCGCTCGTCCTAGTTCGGTGACCCGCGTCACACCCGGCTCCTGTCAGCAATCGGGGCGCCGTCTCGTTCGAAGAGCACGCGAACGAGACAGGAGCAACGCTATGAAGCACCGCATCGTCGTACTCGGCGCCGGATATGCCGGGGCCTTCGCCGCCGGAATCCTGGCCCGCCGGCTCTCCCCCTCGGATATCGAGATCACCGTCGTCAACGCCGTGCCCGACTTCGTTGAGCGGATGCGGCTCCACCAGCTCGCGATCGGCCAGGACCTCGCGTTCCGCAAGCTCGCCCACGTTTTCGAGGGCACCGGGGTGCGGCTGCGCCTGGCGCGCGTCACCGGCGTCGACCCCGGGCGCAGGACCGTCGCTGTGACCGGCGAGGACGGTGATGGCGAGCTCGCGTACGACACGCTTCTCTACGCGCTCGGCAGCTCCGTAGCCCACCATGGCGTCCCCGGCGTGGCCGAGCACGCCTTCGACGTGACCGGCCGGTCCTCGGCGCTGCGTCTGCGCGAGCGCCTGATTGGACTGGGCGTGGGCAGCACCGTGCTGGTCGTCGGTGAGGGGCTGACCGGCATCGAGACCGCCACCGAGTTCGCCGAGTCCCGGCCCGACCTCTCGGTCGCGCTCGCCGCCCGCGGCGAGCTGGGCGTCTGGCTCTCCCCGAAGGCCCGCCGTCACCTGCGCCACGCCTTCGACCGGCTCGGCATCGCCGTCCACGAGCACACCGACATCGAAGCCGTCGAGCCGACACGGGCGATCGCCGCCGACGGTACATCCATCCCGGCCGACGTGACCGTGTGGTCGGCCGGGTTCGCCGTGCACCCCATCGCGGCCGCCAGCGGCCTGGAGGTCGCCGAGACGGGCCAGATCGTCGTCGACCGCACCATGCGCTCGGTCTCCCACCCGGACGTCTACGCCGCCGGTGACTGCGCCTACGCGATCGGCGAAAACGGCCGGCCGCTGCCGATGTCCTGTGCCTCGGCCGGCGTCACCACCATGCAGGCGACCGCCGCGATCATCGCGCGCCTGACGGGCAGCGAGGTCCCGACCACCAGGCTGAAGTACCACGGCAACCACATCAGCCTCGGGCGGCGGGACGCGATCTTTCAGATGGTGGACGCAGAAGTCGGGGCGAAGTCCTGGTACCTGGGCGGCCGGACTGCCGCGCGGCTGAAGTCGGGCGTACTCAAAGGGGCCGGGTAGGGCATCGCCCACCCGACCTTCGGCATGCCGAAGCCCAAGCGCCGCCTGGTCACCGCGCCTGACCGGGCCGGTGTAAGGGCCGCTGCATAGGCTGTTCAGCATGGACAGCGCAGCCATCGATCGGTTCGAGGCCAGCCGGGGCCGGCTGGCCTCGCTCGCGTACCGTCTGCTCGGCTCGGCCGCCGACGCCGAGGACGCCGTGCAAGACACCTTCCTGCGCTGGCAGGCCGCAGACCGCGAACGGGTTGAGGTGCCGGAAGCGTGGCTGACCAAGGTCGTCACCAATCTCTGCCTGGACCGGCTCCGCTCGGCGCAGGCGCGCCACGAGCGAGCGGCAGGTACCTGGTTGCCCGAGCCGCTCCTTGAGGGCGATCCCATGCTCGGCCCGGCCGACACGTTCGAGCAGCGCGAATCGGTGTCCTTCGCCGTCCTGACCCTGATGGAGCGGCTCTCGCCGGCTGAACGGGCCGTCTACGTCCTGCGTGAGGCCTTCTCGTACAGCCACGCCGAGATCGCCGGGATCCTCGACATTACCGAGTCTGCGAGCCAGCAGCACATCCACCGGGCCCGGATCCGGGTCGCCGCCGAGCGCCGCCGCGACGGCGAGGTCGACCCCGCGTCCGCGCGCCGGGTCGTCGAGGAATTTCTCGCCGCTGCCACGTCGGGGCGCACTGAACGGCTGGTGGCGCTGCTCACCGACGACGTAACGGCGGTCTCGGACGGCGCCGGACTGGGCACGCGGCTGTTGCGGTACAAGACGCGCGAGCGGGTCGCCTCCTACGTGCGGGCCGGCTTCAAGCCCACGCCGGCGAAGCGGCGGCTGGCCGGTGGCTCGCCCGCGATGCATATCGCCCTGGTCAACGGCTCCCCGGCCGTCCTCGCCGTGGTCGACGACCGGATCGTGGGCGCTGTGGCGTTCGAAGTCAACGACGGCAAGGTCGCGTCCCTGCTCGGCATCGCCGCCTCGGACCGGCTCGCGCGCCTCAACGAGGCCTGGCAGCAGCACGAACCCGACGCGCCGGTCATCAACGCATGGTGACCGGAGCCACCGGAGTAGCCAACGACGAATCGTCACGGAGGGCTAACCAGGACGGATCACAGCGCCCCTGGCCACCTATCGCTCGAAGTCACACCCGCAGCTCGACGAGAAGGTCACCGTACTGACCGTCCTCCACGCCGACGCGGGGGTGCTTCGGCGTTGTTCGGCGGAGCCAGAGGATGGCGCCGTCCTCCCCGCCGACGCTGGGGTGCTTCGCGGTCCACGCCAAGGAGGACTGGTTCGGTGAAGTCCTCCCCGCCGACGCAGGGGTGCTTCGCTTGAGAGGACCGCTTCTCGCTCACAGTGGTGGCACCGGCCGTTTCAGCCATCCTGCCCGCACACTGGCACCGTCGCCAGCACCGGTACGGGGTGAACACCCTTCCGTCTGACACTCAACCGCGGGCACAGCAGCGGTGGAAGACTTCCGGACCAGCAGGTCCGCGTCCTCGCAGGCCAAATACCGTGCAGATCACCTCAAGGTCAGCGAGCCGGACCGTGAGAGGTGTACCCGACCACAGGTGCGACATCTTACCCGCACTGACCGTCAGACCGGCCGCGGCCAGACGCCGGCGCATCCCCACCGCCGTTGCAATGCCGAGCTCCGTCGCCCTCGCCCGCAGCTGCCAGTGCATCAGGTGGGCCCGGCCCGCCGACGCCCAGGCTGCCGGCCACCCGCTCCTTGCCCCCCGATGTGCTCCGCGCGCACATGTAATGGTGGAGTCGGGTATTGGAACTCGGAATGGGTGGGGCTATTCATCGAGGTACTGGTGTCTGGTTTCGGCGGGCGAGATGACGAGCTGGCCTTCGCGGACCTGCCACTCTCTCGTCCCGTCGACGTCGTGGCTGGCAAGGACCAGGCCCCGGATGCGGTCTCCGTCGTCGTTGGAAGCGGGAATCCGGGCGATCTCTCGGAGCTGGTTCGTGAACCAGTCCACGGCCGATGCGCGGATGTCCGCGCCGTAGAAGACGTCGCGGGTCCAGTCGACCTGCTGTCGCGGCGCCCTCCTTGAAGCTGGGGCGAGACCGGGTGGCCATGATGAGCAGTGCTCAGTGGCCTCTTGGTGACGTGGCCATACTGTTGATTCAAGGGGGGTTCGCCACTGTTGCCCGTTGATCCGGCCACTCGCCGTCCGATCGGGCAGTAGGGGGCATGTGCGCCGCCAGTCCGAGGTGCGGGCGCGTCCACTTTACCTGTTAGGTCATCGACCCCAGTGCGTCGGCATGCCATGCTCCCGGCGTACAGAGTTCGACCGACCGGAAGGACACCATGCCTGCCTACGCATTAGCTCACCTGCAAGAGGCCGCTTCGCACCCGGAGATCGCTGAGTACATCGAGCGCATCCCCACCACCTTCGAGCCGTACGGCGGACGCTTCCTCGTGCACGCCACGCAGCACGAGGTGAAGGAAGGCAGCTGGCCCGGGCACGTTGTGCTGATTGGCTTCCCGGGGATCGCCGAGGCGCGGGCCTGGTGGGACTCACCCGCATACCGGGAGATCGCACCGCTGCGCTCGCGGCACATCGAGGGCGACATCATCCTTGTGGAAGGCGTCCCGGAGGGCTACGACCCGACTGCCACCGCGAAGGCGATGCGAGAGGCCCTGCCTGCCGAGTAGCCCTCGGCTCGGCCAGGCCAGCGGCAGATGACGAACTGAGGTCGGTGGAACGATGTTGGCCGTGCGGCACCTGGGTCTCGGACGGTCCGGCGGTGCTCACGGACTCCGCCGAAGCGGGTTCCGACCTGGGCGTCGAGTACCCCGATGGGGGGAGGCCCAGTGAGGCACCGGTCCCACTGCCCGCCGGCCGCTGGAGGGTCCGCGCCGCCCATGCCAAGGTGGACGAGGGGAATTGGGTCAGCCTGGTCCAATTCCCCTGCCCGCCGAATCTGAACGGACAGTGCTTCGGCGGGGGTGGTCAGTCGCGGCGAGCAAGGCTGTGCAGATGGGCGATGCCGAGCCTCGCGTGGTGCACGCCCTGACGAGCTCGTGCACGGTCAGCGGTGGGACGTCGCGAACTTCAGCGTGGCCCGAGTTCACGTCTGCCGTGTCGGGTTCAGGTCCACGGTCTGCTGGGGCCCCCTTGAGCCCCAGGTCATCCCCCAGGGCTTGCTGCCACGAGATGAAGCTGGTACTGCGACCCTGAACGTAGAACCGGTAAGACGAAGGAGACTTCTAGTACGCGGAACCGGCGTGGAGTCCAACTCCTCGGTGCGCTCGTGTGAGCGTCTCGCGCACCGCTCGGCACTGCCGCCGACCCTCCGGTGCGGGTGCGCCGGTATCCGTCGGATCTGACGGACGCCGAGTGGGCGGTGGTGCGCACGGCTCTGCCGGTGCTGGCCTGTCTGGAAGGCCGCGGTGGCCGCCTGGAGGGTTACTGCCACCGGGAGATGCTGGATGCGGTGTTATCTGGTCGACAACGGCATCAAGTGGCGGGCGATCCCGCAGTCTTCCCGGCGTCGGACCGGGTATATGCCTTCTTCCGCCGTGGGCGCGACGGCGCGTTGGTCACCGAGCCGGACTACCGGCTGCGCGGCCGGGTCCGTGAACGGGCCGGGCGGAATCGTCAGTGCCACGGCAGTCCCAGACGCAGCTCTTCGCAGCGATGACCGTGCCGTTCGCCGGGCGTTGTCACAGGCGCGGGCTAGTGTGCTGCGGGACATACACGTGGCCCCGACCTGGGAGAAGGCTCGCATGGCCAAGTTGATCTACATGTTCAATGTATCCCTCGACGGCTACATCGCCGACGCGGACGGCAATTTCGACTGGGCGGTACCGGACGAGGAGTACTACTCCTTCATCAACGATGTGCTGCGGCCGGTCGGGACCTACCTGTACGGGCGCCGGCTGTACGACATGATGGCCGTCTGGGAGACCGACCCGTCCATCGCGGGCCAGTCGCCCGGGGCGCGGGAGTTCGCGGAGATCTGGCAGGCGGCCGACAAGGTCGTGTACTCCGGGACGCTGGAGTCGGCTTCCACCACCCGGACCCGGATCGAACGCGACTTCGACCCCGAGGCCGTTCGGCGGCTGAAGGCATCTTCCGAACGTGACCTCACCGTCGGCGGGGCCGCCCTCGCCGCCCACGCGATCGCTGCAGGGCTGGTGGACGAGTACCACCTGTTCGTCGGCCCCGCCGTGCTGGGCGGCGGCAAGCCCTTCCTCCCCGAAGGGGCCCGGCTCCACTTGGAGCTCCTGGACGAACGCCGGCTCACCAGCGGCGTGGTCTACCTCCGCTACCGCACCCAGCCGTGAGCGCCCGTGCCGCCGGGCCGGGGCGGATCGGGTGCGCCGGGGTGCTCAGCCGGTCTGCCCCTGGAGGATCTGGCGGGCGATTCTCAACTGCCTGTCCCGGAGCGCGGTGCGGTCCTCGAGCACGTCGGGGTGTTCGTCGAGCCAGCGCTGCTGCATCACGGCGAGTCTGGCGTAGGCGGTGCGCAGGTATCCGGTGTCCTGCTTGCACCGGACGTCCGCCTTGGTCGCGGGGTGGGTGCGGATGTCCGCGTCGGGCGGCAAGGCTCTGACCAGGTCGAGGGGGTCTTTGGCCTGGACGCGGTTGGTGAGCATGCACCGCCGCCAGCCCTCGTTCGCCTTGCGGAAGAGGGAGTCGTGCTTGAGCCACTTGAACGCTGTCTGCTCCCCCTCGTCGAGCTGCATCCGCAGTTCCGTCCACCGCACCCGGCCGTCGCCCAGCATGTGCTTCTCCGCCTCGGCCTGGCAGCCGCTCGCCGGCATGGTCACCTTGAGCAGTTTGCCCTTGACGGAGATCTCGTTTCCGGGTTTGCCGTAGAGGGCGCGATTGAAGGCCTCTCCTCGCGGCTGCTCCGGTGGCGCCTGCGTCTGCCTGTCCGCCCCGATTTCTCCCAGGGTCTCGAGACCGAACGGAGTCGGGCGGGACACCGCCGCGTCACCTGCCTTCGCCACGGGAGCGGGTTCGAGGGTGAATCCGCGCTCGGCCATGCAGGCGACGAGGACCTGTTGCTGGGCGGTCGCGATCTGTTCGCCACTCCGGGTCCAGGCGTAGAGCTGGGTGTAGATCGGCGGACGCAAGCCTTGTTCGGCCAGCGCGGCCGGGGACGGCGGACGATGGGGCCGGGGTTCGGGGTTCTGGGCCCTCGCGTCGGTGAACGCCCAGATCGTTGCGCCCACCGTGGCGGTCAGGACGCAGGCGGCGAGGTGCCGGCGAGTGCCGTGGAAGCTCAGTGCCATGTGAATCCTGTCGAGGTCCGGAACGTGCGGGCCCGGTTCGCGCCGGCCCCCCACGTTCACCAAGGTCAGAAGCAGTCGGTCGACGTCCGGCCCGGGAGCGTCAGCCGGCTGGCCCGGTTGCGGAGGTCGGAGGGCAGCGGATCGCCGTTCTGCCTGCCCGCCTGGTCGACGGTGGAGGCGGAGTTGACGTAGTGACCGGGGTTCAGGCAGAACAGGAAGCCCGTTGCGTTGGTGTTGTCCCAGTAGTGGCTCTCGTAGTTCCCGGTGCTTGAATTGCTGGCCGAGTAGACGTTGTTGTTGACCGAGCGGTTCTGGCCGACCCCGCTGACGTTGGCTTCGTCGAAGGTGTCGTTGGAGAAGTCCGGATCGGAGTTGAAGAAGGACTGCCGTGCCGAGTTGATGTCGGTGTAGAAGACGCAGTGGTAGCCGGAGGCGCAGTTGGGGCCGGCGGCCGAGGGGGACGCGCCGACCAGTCCGAGCGTGGCGGTCATGACGGCCACTCCTGCGACTGCCGCGAGCTTTGTCCGCATGTGCTGTCCTGCCTTCCCAGTGTTCCGCTGATGGGTGTTCCGATCGCTTCCCGAGCTGAACCCGAGCTTCACGCCGTGTCCTTTCGCGTTCTCGGCGACTCCGACGTCATCTCCACGGCGGGGGGTGCCGGTTGGACTGGTCGGCGTCGTTCTGAATGGGCGCACCCGTTCCTTCCTGGATCGGAGGGGCCAAGGAGCCGGTGGCCCGGTACGGGAAGCGATCGTGGTGAGACGCGGTATAGGAGCCGTATAAGTCCTGATGGGGATGCGTGCGGCAGGTGATCGGGCGTGGCTTCGGCCGGCTGCGAATCCCGGATCCTCGGAGCACGCGGCCAGGGGTGTCGGCCTGGGAGGCCGCACCAGGCGGCAGCCCGCTGATCCACGTCAGTGCGGCGTCATGCGTGGCTCGGGCGGGCCGGCGCGGGTCTACGTCGGAGAGGCTGGTGTACCTTCGGGCCGCCAGCGTTGATCCGTGCAGCCTTGGGGGAGGCCGAGTGGAGTTGGGGATTCTGGGGGATCTGGCGGTCCGTCGCGAGGGCTCGCCGGTCGACATCGGATCGCCCAAGGTGCGTCTGCTGCTCGCGGTCCTGCTGAGCAGGCCCGACCGGCCCGTGTCTTCGGAGCTCCTGATGAGCGCGCTGTGGGGCGAGCGACCGCCGCGCTCGGCGCGTAAGAACCTGCAGCTGTACGTCCATCAGCTGCGCAAGGCCCTGGGCCCGGAGCGCATCGAACGGCAGGGCGACGGCTACAGCGTGGTGGCGGGTGATGCGCTGGACGCCACGCGGTTCGAACGGCTGGCCCTCCAGGCGGAGGAGGCCTTGCGACAGGGTGAGACAGCGGGCGCGCAGGAGTTGCACGGTGAGGCGCTGCGGTGCTGGAACGGGCCTGCGTTCGCGGAGTTCCTGGATACCGAAGCCGTCGCGACCCGGGCGGCCCGGCTGGAGGAGCTGCGTCTTGCCGTGCATGAGCGGTGGGCCGATTGCGGTCTGGCCCTCGGCAGGCATGCCGAGGTGGTCGTAGAGCTGACGGAGCTGCTGCCCCGGCATCCCTTTCGGGAGTCGCTCCGCGGCCAGCTCATGACGGCCCTGTATCGCTCGGGCAGGCAGGCCGAGGCGTTCGAGCTCTACCGGCGCACCCATGCGCTGTACGGGACCGAACTGGGCGTCGAGCCCGGCCCGGGTCTGCAGCGCCTGCACCAGGCGATGCTCCGCGGCGATGAGGGACTCATGCCGTCTCCGGTCCCCGTCGCGGCACTGGCGCCGGTCGGGGCCAACCCCTACCGGGGCCTGCCGGCGTTCACCTCCTCGGATCACGACCGGTTCTTCGGCCGCGACCGGCTGTGCGGGCTGCTGTGGGAGCGCGTGGCACGCTTCCCCGTGGTCGTCGTGTTCGGCGCGTCGGGATCGGGGAAGACCTCGCTGCTGGCGGCGGGCCTACTGGGCCGGATCCGGCGGGATACGACCGCTCGGTGGCAGCCGGTCATGATGACGCCGACCGACCAGCCGGTGAAACAGCTGGCGGCCGCGCTCGCCGAGCACGACCAGCCCGCCGGCCAAGTGCTGCTGGTGGTCGATCAGTTCGAGGAACTGTTCACCGTGTGCTCCGATCCCACGGTACGGGAGGAATTCGTCGCCGGGCTGTTAGCGGCGTCCCATGCCGGAACGAAGGTCGTGCTCAGTGTCCGTGCGGACTTCTTCGTCCAGATGACCGGGCTGAGCGAGCTGGCGCCGGCGCTGATGAGCGACGCGCAGCTGCTGGTCGGCCCGCCGTCGGCCGCGGAACTGCGAGAGCTGATCGTCCGGCCGGCGGACCTTGAGGGCTGCTCGGTCGACGCCGATCTGCTGGCGACCGTGGTGGCGGAGGCCTCCGGCGCTGCCGCCGCACTCCCGTTGGTGTCCCACGCGCTGCGGGAGACCTGGCGCAAGCGGGCCGGCCGCACCCTGACCCTCGCGGCGTACCAGGCAGGGGGCGGGATGCACGGTGCGATCGCGCAGACCGCCGAACACGTCTATACCGAGCTCGAACCCGCCGAGCAGGACCTGGTGCGCCGGCTCATGCAGCGGTTGATCAGCCTGGACGAGGACGGGGTGCGGGACAGCCGGCGACGGGTCCCGCAAACCGAACTCGACGGGATGGGCCCGGCCGCGGCGGTCGCGGATGTGGTCGACGAGCTGGTGGCGGCGCGCCTGGTGGTCGTGGACCAGGATCGGGTGGAGATCGCCCATGAGGCGCTCATCGTGGCGTGGCCCAGACTGCGGGCCTGGCTGAGCGAGGACCGCTGGCGCCTGGTCGTACGGCAGCGGCTCACTGCCGCGGCCCGAGCCTGGCAGCAGTCGGGGCGGGACGCCGGAGGACTCTATCGGGGCTTGAGGCTGGCCGAGGCGCGCCCGCACCGCTCGGAGTTGAACCTTCTGGAGCGTGAGTTCCTCGACGCCAGCGAGGAACTGGCCGAGTCCGAACTCGCTGCGGCGCGGCGCCGGGTCCGCCGGTTGAGGGTCCTGGCGATAGTGCTGGCGGTGCTGCTGACGGCGACCGTGGCCGGGGGCGGTGCCGCCTGGCAGCAGCGGCAGGAGGCACAGCGCGAGCACCTGACCGTCCTGGCCCATCAGGCGGCGCTCACGTCGCGCTCGCTGGTCGCCACCGACCCGGACGTCGCCCGGCCCCTCGCCCTGGCCGCCTATCGGCTGCATCCCGACGCCGACACCCTGGGCGCGGTGATCAGCACGTCGGCGTCCGCGCAGCCCAGCGTCGTACTCAACACGAACGGGCCCGCGTCGTTCGGCCTGGCCCTGTCCCCTCACGGCTCGTTGGTGGCCGCGGCCACCAGCGACGGCACCGTGGAGCTGTGGGATCCGAAACGACACAGGAGGCTGGCCTCCTTCACCGAGCATGTCGTCAAGCCACTCCCCCAGGGGTTCTTCGCGCTGAGGGTGGCCTTCAACGCCGACGGGACCCGGCTGGCGTCCCTGGCCCGGTTGAACAATCCGAAGCAGCCGACCGGAGGCTCGGTCGTCGTGCGGGAGGTCCGGTCGAGGAAGGTGCTGTTCAAGCAGGTCGTGTCCGGAGACCTCAGCAACGGTCTGGCCTTCAGCGCCGACGGCACGGTCGTGGCCTACGGCACCGGCAAGGGCACACGGGTAGCCACGCTGGGCGGTGGCAAGGCCGTGTTCCTGCCCACCGGCATGCCCGCGGCACTCAGCCTGGCCGGCGATCAGCGCTCGCTCGCCGTCACCCTTACCGATGGGACGGTGGCCGTCTGGGACATCGAAACCGGTCGCCGTCGCTTCGAGCTGAACACCGACGGCGCCCAGGTGGCCCGGTTCGGCTCCACATCCGACGTCCTGGCCACGGCCTCCGAAGAACACGGCATCAGGTTCTGGCGGCTGACCGGCAGCTCGGCCCGCCAGTTCGCCGACCTCCCGGTGCAGACGGCCTTCCCCTGGATGATCTCCGCGCCGGTCGGTGATCGGATCGCGATCGCCGACGAAGAGGGCATGATCTCGATCTGGGACTACCGGCGCCGCGAGCAGATCGCCCGCCACGCCGACCGCTACCGCTCGGAGACCATGGCTCTGGACCTGGCACCGGACGCCAGCACGGTGGTCTCGGGCGGCCTGGGACGCACCATCGTGGTGCGCCGAACGGCCCTACCCTTCAGCGGTCACGGGGGCGCCGTGAACGACGTGGACGTCAGCCCCGACGGCCGGCTCGTCGCCTCCGCCGGCGACGACAGGTCCGTACGAATCTGGAATGCCTCCGGTGCTGCCGAACGGCTGCTGGGCGGACACTCCGACCATGTCAAGGCAGTCGCGTTCAACCCGGACGCCACGGTGCTGGCGGCCGTGACGCGCGACCACACCCTGACTCTGTGGAACCCGTCGACCGGGCGGCGCCACACCACCATCACCTTCACCGGTATAGGCACCGGCACGGACGTCGCCTTCAGCCCGGACGGCAGCACGGTCACCGTGATGTCCCTGGGAGGAACGTTCCGCTGGAGGGTCAGCGACCCGGCACACCCCCGTCCGCTGCCGGCGCCGGCCGGCCCGCGCACCTCGACCGCCATGGCCTACCCCGCTCGGGGCGGCCTCCTCGTCGCGAGCACACCGGCCGGTGGCATCGCCGTGTGGAGCACCGCCGACGACCGGCTGGTGAAGGCCTTCCCGGCCACGCAGGGGTCCACGCAGGACATCGCGGCCACTCCGGCGGGCGATCTGATCGCCACCGCCGGCTCGGACCACACGGTGCGCCTGTGGTCGACCCGGACATGGAAAAGCAGGGGCACCCTGACCGGCCACACCGCAGCGGTCGGCACGCTCGCCTTCAGCAGGGACGGACGCCTCCTCGCCTCGGCAGGTGAGGATCACACGATCGTCGTCTGGGATGTACGAACCCACCGGCGCATCGCCACCCTCACCGGCCACTCGGCAGACGTGCAGGGCTTGGCATTCACCCCGGACGGAACCCTGCTGTCCGCGGGAGCCGACCAGCGCATCATCCACTGGCCGCTGACCGCGACCGAAGCCATCCGGCGCATCTGCCGAGCCACCGAGCCACTGCCCACCGCGGCGCAACTCGACCGCCATCTTCCCGGCCAGGACACCGGCGCGCTCTGTCCGCAGCCCTGACCCGGCACGCCGTCGGCGCGGCGTGCTCCCCAGCAAGCGGTCCGTGGCCGGCACCACCGCCCAGGGCGGCCGGGTGACCTTCGGGAATACCCGGTCTATACCGACGCAGGGCACGCTCAGCGCACCGGTCGCTCCCCCGCCGACGAGCTCACGATGAGGGCCGTACACGGCTGCCGCCACCTCGGCCCTCATCGTGAGCGCCATGCGGGCGACACACCGCGACCGAACGCGGCCGTCCCGCAGCGCCCAGCCACAGCGGAAGGGCATCTGCCGTCCCATCGCCGCCGTCACACCCCGCCCCGGACACGCATGAACTCGGCACCAAAGAAGGAGGCACGTTGACATCCCTCATCCGCACGCTGAGCGCAGGGCTGCTCGGCAGACTGCTCGTGGTTGTTGCCGCTCTCGTCGTCCTGCCCTGGCAGGCCGCGGCGCCGGCCGCCGCGGCGGCCCCGCCGATCGCCTTCCAACTGCCCTTCACCTGCGGCCAGCAGTGGCGACTCGACAGCTGGGCACACGCACCCGCGCTCGACATGGTCCGCGAGCCCAACCAGGCCGGCACCGAAGGAGCACCGGTGCTGGCTCCGGCCTCCGGCACGGTCCGGCAGTCCTTCTACCATTCCAACGCCGGCAACGTGATCCAGATCAACCACGGGCAGCGCTACTTCACCACATACCTGCACCTGCAGAGCCGTGATGTCAGCGTGGGCCAGACGGTGCAGCGCGGCCAGCTGATCGGCCGGGTCGGCAGGACGGGGCCTACCTCGAACAACCACCCGCACCTGCACTTCGAGCTCGCCTACGACGCCGACAACAACGGAGCCGCCACCTGGGGCAACTCCACCTCCGAACGGATCCGCCCCTGGTTCAACGGCGTCGAGTACGGCCAGGCCAACGGCCAGACCTGGCGGAACGTCACCAGCAACAACTGCGGCGGCACACCAGCGCCCACCTGCAGCGGCGTCAACCTCGACTTCACCGCGTACCCCCTCATCCAGCAGGGATCCAACAGCAGTCTGGTCAAGGCGGCGCAATGCCGACTGATCGCCGCCGGACACGATCCGGGAGAACCGGACGGCGACTTCGGGCCCAACACCGCAACGGCGACGACGGCCTTCCAGTCCGCCCGGGGCCTCACGGCCGACGGTGACATCGGTCCCAGGACTTGGACGGCCCTGCTGTCGTACGGCTCGACACCGGCGCTGCAGAACGGGTCGACCGGCGCGGACGTCAGCCGACTGCAGCGAGCACTGACCGCGGCACTGGGCCGAACCGTGGGCATCGACGGGGACTTCGGCCCCACCACCGAACAAGCCGTGCGCGACTACCAGACCACCCGCAGCCTC
Organism: Streptomyces sp. NPDC026417; assembly: GCF_055567695.1. Classification (NCBI taxonomy): domain Bacteria; kingdom Bacillati; phylum Actinomycetota; class Actinomycetes; order Kitasatosporales; family Streptomycetaceae; genus Streptomyces; species Streptomyces sp. NPDC026417. The sequence goes on along the minus strand of NZ_JBVHPY010000002.1, from coordinate 511,356 downwards.
GGTGTCGACGGCGACGTCGGCCCGCAGACCTGGGCAGCCTTGCAGGCCGGACGATAAGCACCCTCGTGGGCGGGGAAGCACGGCAACTCCGCCCACGACCGGCGTCGGATCGGCCGCGAGGACGTCCGGCGCTTCACAGAGTCGAGGGCGACGTCGGGGTGGCCCCGGAGGGGATCTTGCACGAGGCCATGCCGCAGAACCAAAGCCGAGGGCGATCGTGCGGGCGCCGCCTGCAGAGCCTCCACCCGCTGCCGAGCGGCGCGTTCACGCTCCCCCAGCAACCCCATCACCGACGGCACCCCGACACCTCCACCGAAGAGACGACACCACTCCTCGTCCCTCCCGCCGAAACGCGGCCCCCACACCTGGCCGACAGGAACGCACCCAACACGCTCGGAAAGACAACGGCTTCCCATAACAGGCTTCGATTGTCCTGCACCGTGGGGTGGAGGGCCGACCAGGCCGGAGCATCACTTGATGATCGCAACCAAACGGTTCGCATCATCGATGATCGACCGACTGGATGAAGTTCCGCCCTGTGGCCGCGCGACCGGGCCAGGCGACCGAGTGGCCGGGCCTTATCTCCCTAGCATGCCGCCAGAAGTGGTCCCAGGCCGTGGAGCTGCTGTGTTGACGGGCCTGCGCGTCGCGGACTGCCTCAACCCGGCTTTGCCACCTCACGAAATGACGGAACGTATGAGACCGATGTTCTGCGGACGGATCCGTGCCTTGGTCGCCGCCGGTGCGACTCTCAGCGCGCTGAGCGGCGCGGCGGCCGCCGGTCCCGCCGCGGCGGCCCACGGCGACGACCTCGGGCCCGCCATCGAGGCGATCATGCACAAGCCCGGCTACGAGCACGCGCAGTGGGGTGTGCTGGAAACGGACCCGGAGAGCGGCCAGGTAATTCACTCCCGGTTCGCGGACCAGTTCTTCGTCCCGGGCTCGACGGTCAAGCTCGTCACCATCTCGACCGCCTGGCACACCCTCGGGCCCGACCACCGCTTCACAACTCCCGTCATGGCGACCGGGCATCGCACCGGATCGACCCTGCACGGGAATCTGGCCCTGATCGCGCAAGGCGACCTGACCATGGGCGGGCGCACCAAGCCCGACGGCTCGGTCGACTACACGGACATCGACCACACCGAGGCCGAACTCCCCGGCGCCGCCCTCACTCCTGAGAACCCGCTCGCCGGCATCAACCAGATCGCCAGGCAGATCCGCAAGGCCGGGATCACCCGGGTCGACGGCAACGTCGTCATCGACCCCCGTCTGTTCAAACTTCCCGCCCTGGACCCGCAGCCCACACCGCTGATCCTCAACGACAACCTGATCGACCTGCTCACGACCCCGACCCGACCCGGACAGCAGGCCAAGCTGTCCTGGCGCCCGCAGGTCGCGCCGTACAAGGTGACGTCCAGCGTGCGGACAGTGTCCAGTGGCGAAACCACGTCCATCAAGGTGACCGCGTCGCCCGATGGCACCCGCATCAACCTCACCGGCACCATCGCCGCAGGCGCCAAGCCGGAGCTGCGCGTCTCCGCCATCAAGGACCCGAACGCGTTCGGCCGCACCGCGCTGATCGAGGCCCTCGCCCGCGCCGGCGTCACCGTCACCGCGCCGCCCACCGGCCCCAACCCGCAGAAGCAGCTCCCTGCCTCCTACCGCAACGCCCCCCGTGTCGCGGCGTACGTCTCCCCGCCCTACAGCCAGTACGCAAAGCTCATCCTCAAGGTCAGTCACAACCTCGGTGCCAACCTGGCCCTGTGCAACATGGCTGTCGCACGAGGCAGCAAGAACTGCTTCGACGCGTTCCCGATCGAGCACGACTTCCTCACCGACGTCGCGGACATTGACCCGAAGCAGTTCCAGCTCTCCGACGGGCGCGGTGGCACGCCGTCCGAGAGGGTCACACCGAAGGGTCTCGTCGAGCTCCTGACCTACTGGCATCACACGCCGGACGCAAAGGCCTTCCGGCGCCTGCTCCCGATCCTCGGCGTGGACGGTTCGAACGGGATCTCCTGCAGGACCAACTGCCCAGCGAAGGGCAAGGTTTTCGCCAAGCCCGGGACCATCATCGGTGGGGACGAGTTGAACCAGCAGCTCGCGGCCACGGCGCAGAACGAAGCGGGATATCTGAGGACCGACGACGGCCGGCTGCTGACCTTCTTCGTCGGCGTCAACGGGGCCAGCAGCCCCGACCTCACGAGCTTCCTCAGCATCTTCAACGACGTCAACCAGATCACCGCGCTCCTCCAGGAGCAGGCCTCCCGGGGCAACTAGCACCCGGCCGGGTCCCAGCGGGCCAGCCCTCCACCAACACGTCTGCCGCAGCCCCTGCCCGGGTCCGTCCCGCGCGGGGGCTGCTGCACAGGGCCCCGGGGGGCGCAGGTGCCCGTGCGCTCCGCGGCATCTCGACGGGGGGAACCTACGGCGACTCACGGCATGATCGTGACAGGTCGCCTGTGATCATCCGAGGCAGCAGCTGCCTACATGAGCATGCAAACCTAAAATCAGAGACGCAGCCCGGCGCCGTCCTTGCGCCGAGCAAGCTGGTCGACTACGGCCGGCATGCGCTCATCCTCAGACGAGGCGGACACATCACCTTCGTCCGCCTCATCACAAGCTCGTGAATGGTTGGCGGTGAGACGTCGAGCTGTTGATCGTTGATCATGGCCATGTGGTGGGGAATGCAACGCGCGCCGTGCTCGTAAGCAACCGGCCGATCAGGGGCCTGACGGCCGAGGTGATCGGTGAACTCGTGTAGGAGATCAGTCCGTTGTGGGTCCAGCGCCATCAGGCCAGGCTCGTACGCCGGCCACGGAAGCGGCCGTAGGCGCCGGTGCGGAGCGCCAGCTGGTGTTCGCCGACCGGCTGCTGGCCACCCCGGTCATCTCCGTCATGGGGCCACCCATGACGTGCCGGCCTGCTGGTTCGGCGTGGGCCGCTCGACCATCACCCGGGCGGCCAGTGAGGTGCGGCCCCTGCTCGCCAAGCGTGGGTGCACCATCACCAGTACTGCAGCCGCAGTTGCCGTGGTCTGCGACTACATGGCCAGTCGGGCAAGCCTGTTAACCCGCTGGAGCAGGTTGTTGCTGCACACGCTCGAACCTGACCGGTGCCACAGATGGTGCCTGCGCGGGACGCCCCCGTCTTCCGGTCGCGGACCGGAAGACGGGGGCGTTCTCCTCCATCAGGGCCGAAGACCCGCGCGTCGGAGCGTCAGCGTCGACAGATCGGCGATGACATCCGGGTCCCCGCGACGCCAGGCGTCGGCCAGGCCGCCCGGCGGCGTGGAAATCGCGGCCAGTGGCCGCTGCGGCCCGGTGAGCGCGCGCAGCGCGAGGAGGTCGGCGCCACCAGGGGCGTCGAGAAGGCGACGAGTCGTGGCGCTGCGCCGGATCCACCGCAGCCGTGGAACGAGCCAGAACACCAGGATGACGGCGGTCGGGAGGACGATCAGGGCGATCGTCGTGAGGGTGGCGACCTGGCTCACGGTGTCCTGCAAGGACTGTCCGGCATCGGAGAGGCTGGTGCCGGCGTCGGCCGCGCTCTTGAGCGGCTTCTTCAACGAGTCCCCGACGAAGGGGACCTTCGAGGCCGCGTTGCCGGCGTCGTCGAGACCGGAGGCAAGACTGTCTCCCGCGCTCTCCGCCTTCCGCCCGGGCTCGGCCAGCGTCAGGATCGCGTCACGGACGACCAGGGCGAACTTCACGGTGATCGCGATCAGGAGCAGAGCGATCAGATCCGCGATCAGCTGACGACCCCGACGCGCTGGGGTCTGGGCGTAGAGACGCATGGACTGCTCCTGTTCCGACGGCGACGTCGAGAAAGGCCGACTCCGAACCGGCACGAAGGTCGTGCCTGCGGGGGTGACGGCGAGGATCGGCGGGTGGCTTGACGGTACGTGGGATGCGCGGACCATATCGGGGTACGCACGCCCAGGGCCCGTCGCGTCCTCCACCGACCGGCCGACACGGGCATTCGCCCGCCGACCGTCGTCCATCGACATCGACATCGACATCGACATCGACATCGACATCGACATCGAAGGATGTGCATATGCGGCGGTACGAGAACGGGGTGGTCGAAGTTACGGCACGCGCGGGGTGACGCCTCTGGACTACCGCTGGTCTCTCACTCGGCGGGGACGCGTCCGCAGCCGGCCCGCCTGATGGGCAGTCCAGCGCGGCGTGCGTGGCCTCCTGGTGTGCGCGTCTCCACGAGACACTGGTTGCGGCGTCAAGGGCGGTGCGCGATCTTGAGTCTCGTACGGGCCCAGGACCCGTAACGGTCTTGCCCGGGACCGGCCTCGGCGGCGACGAGCGTGCCGTCGGCGTGGGGGGATGCCCCGACGAAGAGCGGCTCAAGATCCTCGCCAGGTGGGAGGCCGGCTCCGATCAACCCGGCCGACACCGGCACGACTGCGCTCCCCGGCCCCGCTGAACGGCGGCGCACTTGCCCGCCGCCTGCATCCCCCGCGCAGGGTGGGGGCGAAGCAAGGGGTGAGACGAGAGACGGCGGAGGAGAGATCGTGGACAGCACTGCACCGGCCGGTGATCACCGATGACGAAGTGGGCGCCCCGGCACGACGGCGGCCGGCCCTCCGGGAGGCCCTGTTCTCACACCGGGACGGCCGAACCGGCGCCGCTGAGTGGAACATGCACGACGTGCGCGGCACGCGGACGGGCGCCGGCCGACCTGCTGCTCTGCTTGACCTGCGGCCATGTGGGCTGCAGCGACAGCTCTCCCGGCGCTCACGCGACGACCCACTTCGATTCCAGCGGCCACCCGGTGGCCCGCGCCCTGGCCCCCGGCCAGGAGTGGGCCTGGTGCTACGAGGACGAGGTGTACCTGGATCCGCTGCCGGAACAACCCGTGCCGCATTCCGCCCCACGGCCGCCCGAGTCCGTCTGGGACTACCCGCGCCCGCCCGCCGTACGGGAGGACGACCGCGTCGTGCGGGTCGAGTGCGCGGGCCAGGTGGTGGCGGAGACCCGGAAGTCCGTCCGGGTGCTGGAGACCAGTCATCCGCCGGTGTTCTACATCCCTCCGGCGGACTTCCGTACGGAGCTGCTGATCCCGGCGCTCTCGGGCCGGACCTGGTGCGAGTGGAAGGGCTCGGCCCGGTACTGGGACGTCGCCGTGGGGGACGACGACGTACGCGCCGACGCCGCCTGGAGCTATCCCCGTCCCGAACCCGGCTTCGCGGCCCTCAAGGACTACTTCGCCTTCTACCCGAGCCGCATGGACCGCTGCACGGTCGCCGGAGAGGACGTCACGGCGCAGGAGGGCGACTTCTACGGCGGCTGGATCACGTCGGAGGTGCGCGGGCCGTTCAAGGGCGGGCCGGGCACCCTGCTGTGGTGAGGCCGAGTTGTCGCTCGGTCCCACCCCTCTCGTGGCGGGCCCTGCACACCGGTCAGCCGGTATGCAGGGCGGTGTACTCGGCGGCCAGTTCGTCCGCCATGCGTGTCACGGAGAACCGCTCGGCGACCAGCTTCCTGCCGGCAGCCGCGTAACGGCGCCGCTCGTCGGCGGAGGTGGCGGCGACCCGCCGTAGGGCCCGCATCAGGCCCGCCTGGCCGGATGTGTCCATCAGGAGGCCGTTGACCTGGTCGCGGAGGTAGTGCGCGACTCCCCCGCGGCGGGGACCGGCGACGGGAAGGCCGGCGTCCATCGCCTCCAGGACCGCTATCCCGAACTCCTCCTTCGCGCTCGGGCAGACGTACCAGCAGCAGGCGTCGGCCGTGCGCTGTGCCAGGGCACGCTGCAGTCGGCGTACCTCGGAGTTCGGCAGGGCCGGCAGCAGCGCCAGGCGGCGCGCGGCCTGCGGGTGCGGGGCGATGAGGGTGTCGATGCGGCAACGGATGTCGTCCTCCGCGGCGGTGCCGGTGCCGGGGCTGCCGCCGATGAGGACGAGGGTCGTGGTGCGGTGGGCGCCCGTCGCCAGCCAGGACCGGACCAGGAGGTCCTGCTGCTTGACCGGGTGCAGCCGGCCCACACACAGCAGCACGGGAAGTTCGCGGTCCCGGGGGTCGAGGGCGTCGGGGCGTGTCCCGTCCCGGTAGAGCCCCTGCAGCGCCTCGCGCCGCCGGTCGTCCTCGTCGGGTGCGGGCCGGTAGGGAGCGATGCCTTCGGGCGGGGCGCTGGGTCCGCGTCCTTCGTTGAGCCGGGCGAGGCCGGGAAAGTGGCGGACGAGTTCGCTCGTGCCGCCGCGTCCGGGGATACCGACGACCGTGTCCGCGCGCTCGACGAGCCGGTCGGCCAGGAAGACCCGGTGCAGATCGTGCCGGAGGGCGTCCGCCGCCGTGGGGTCGGCGGGATCGCTCGCGGCATGGCGTTCGGCGAGTCCGCGGTGCGGGTCGGGTGTGGCCGTGAAGACCAGCGCGGCGCCCAGGCGCTCGGCGGCGTCGGCGAGGGCCAGGCTGCCGTCGTCGGCGTATCTGACGTGCAGGACGTCCAGGGGCCGTGGCATGGCGCCGAGCAGGCGGACCGCCCACCAGGTGAGTGCGGGGCGGTGGCGGTGCATCTCAACCTGGGCCGGGGCCGAGGGGGCGTCCACGGGGAGCCGCAGGACCCAGTGCCCGGGGGCGCGTTCGTGGGCAAGCCGGTCGTCGGCGGCGAGGTCCTCGTGCCCGGCGGTCACGACGGTGATGACGCCGGATATCCCGTCGGTCGCGGCCAGCCGGTCGCCGAGCCCGCCCAGCAGCACCGCCAGTCCACCGCTCATCCCCTGCCCCGGGGTGTCCAGGCCGCCCAGCAGCATGCTCTGGGCGACCAGCCGGCCCGCGGACCCGTGCTTCTCCGGGCCGAACGCGAGTACCGGGGGCGCCAGTAGGAGGCGCTCGTAGGCGTCCCCGGCCTGGGAAGGATGGGGCAGATGGGTGGGGCCACCGGGGAGTTGACGCAGGTACCGCCAGGCTGAATGGCGTACGGCCCGGTGGGTGGTGGTGCGCGCGAGTGACGCGCTCTCGACCGGGGTCAGGGGATGCAGGCCGGCGGCCACCGCGAGGTCCAGCAGGTGGCCGGCGGCTGGTCCGTCGCGGGACTCGCCGAGCATGGCGCGCAGTACTTCCTCGGCGTGCCGGGGGCCGTGCCAGCGAACGGTCTCCGGCCACAGCTCCGTCAGCACGGCCATGAGGCGGGGGTCGTCCTCCCGGTGGGTGAGAAGGGCCTCCGGCGTCAGCGGAACGCCCAGCCGGGCGGCGCGACGCAGTCCCGCCACGGCCTTGTCCCGGCGGTCCACCCCGGGTTCCTCGCCGGGCGGGGCGGCCCGCGGCCGGAGCCCGTACTCGGCTTCCAGCAGTTTCGCCAGTTCACTCTGCGCGTGGGGAAGACGTCTGTCGTGTCCTGGCTCGGGAAGGTGTGCGGTCCAGCCGGAGCCGTTGAAGAACGCGGTGCGGGCGGCCACCAAGGGGTCGCGGGTCTCGTGTCCCGTTCCTCCCGGCCGTGCGAGGTCGTGAGCCGCTGAGGGGGGTGCGAAAGCGGTGCCGGCCACGGGTTCTCCTGTCTCAGGGACGGCGCTGACCTCTATGGTTCGCGGGGTGTCGGCCTTCTGGATGCACCTGCCTTCGGTGCTGATTGCCACACCGTCCGACCTGCCCGAACGTGGCTACGATGCGCTGGCCCGGGTCTGCTGAACAACGGGCGGAAGATGCCTTGGCCGAGGGGTTCGCATGCCGCGTGTCGTTGTCGTCAGTCCCCCTTTCATGTCCCATGCACGACCGCTGTCGGTCCTGGCCAGGGCTCTGCGACGGCGGGGTGCGGACGTGTACTTCGCCTGCGCTCCGGCGTTCGAGCACCTGGTGCGGGAGACCGGGGTGGGCTTCGAGCCGCTGTCCGTGACGCGAAATGCCAACACCGGGGTGGCCGAGGCGACCGAGCAGGATGCCCGGGAGGCGGCCCGGCTGGCGGAGTTCCTGGACGCCACCAGGGAGGGCGCCGTGTCGGCACTGCTGGCCCAGGCCCGCCACAGGCGGGCTGACATGCTGGCCGACCCGGACGGGGTGCTCGAAGCGCTGCGCTCGGCCGACCGGCGGCTGCGCCCCGACTGGTACGTCGTGGACCAGCTCAGCTACCCGGTCACCCTGGCCCTGCACTGCCTGGGCGTGCCCTACGCGACCTTCTGCCCCGGGCATCCCAGCTATGTGCTCTCCGGCCCCGACTCCTACTTCGGCGTCCCCTACGCCTGGCCCGACGCACTGCGGCCCGATCCGGAGCGGCTGCGGGAACTGAGGGCCGCAGCGCGGCAGAACGACGAGGCCTTCACCGCCCTGTTCGCGGCCTTCACCCGGCGGCACGCGCCCTCCCGGCCGGCTCCGGGCCGGGCCTTCGCCCTCAGTTCGCCGCACGCCGTCGTCTACGCCTACCCGGCGTTGCGCTGGCTGCCGACGCCTCCACCGGGCCCGGTGCGCCTGTTCGCCGGGCACATGGCCGCGGCCCCGGACCCGCTCGACGCGGAGTGGGACGCGCGCCTGCAAATGCTGCGTTCGAGCGGCGAGAGGGTCGTCCTCGTCGCGCTCGGTACGTTCTTGTCCGCGCGCGACGACGTCCTGCGCACCGTCGTCACGGGGCTGCTCGACGGCATGCCGGACGGGTCGGTCGTCGTCGCGGCTGGAGACCGGGCCGCCTCGCTGGCCGATCTCGCGGGCGAACGGGCCGTGGTGGTGCCGTCGGTGCCCCAGCGCGCGCTGCTGGAGCAGGTGGACGCGATGGTGCACCACGGTGGCAGCAACTCCTTCACCGAATGCCTGCGAGCGGGCGTGCCCGCGGTGGTGCTGCCGTTCTCCAGCGACCAGTTCTCGGTGGCCCGGGACGCGGAGCACGCCGGTGCCGGCGTGGTGCTCGACCCGAACACGCTGTCGCCGGCCGACGTCCCTGCGGCCCTCAGGACGCTGTGGCGGACCGTGAGCCCGCGTATGCCCGAACTGGCCGCGGCGGTACGGCGGCGGGGGCCCGGGTGGGCGGCCGGAGAGCTGCTGGCCGCCATGGGCCGGCGGAAGTCGACGGACTGATCCCGGCGCCGTCGAGGGCAGGCCGAACGCGCCGCGGGCCGTCGGTACGGGCAGCGGTCGGCCGCAGTCGAGCGAAGGGAACACCGTCCTGCGGCGTCGCGGCGGTACAGGCGGGCGTTGACCTCGCCGAGGCTCCCCATGTACGGCAGGGCCGAAGGCGAGGTCGTCCATGCGGAGGAAGACCAGGCCGACGTACGTCCGGCCCTGGTGGAGGTCGGGCACGGTGCCGGCCGGCAGCAGTCGGGCCACTTCGAACGGGTCGGTGGGCCAGTGCGGGAACACCAGGTCTCGCCGGCGCTGCCGGAACAGCACGCGCCGCACCGTACGCGGAGTCAGCGGGGTCAACGCCTCCGCGGCCGGGCGCGGTGGACGAAGGGCCGTACGCCGGACGTCTCCTCGGCATGTCCGCCCTACCGCACCACGTCGAGCGCCGCACCGCTGCCGGGACGCACAAGGCTCGCCCCCTCGGAGAGCGCCCGCACGATCACGTCCACTGCTTCCGAAACGGGCAATCCCCGCGGCAGCGGCGGCGCTTGGCCCACGACGGCGCGCCCGGCGAAGCCCGTGTCCATGTGGGGCAGGTTGATCTCCAGCACGGTCAATCCCCGGCGTCGCTGCTCGCGGCGGACGGCCGTCAGCCAGGTGGCCAGCGCGGCCTTGGCGGCGGCGTAGTCCGCCATCCGGGCCGGTGCCGCCTCGGCGACGATCCCGGTGACGGCCGCGAGGACGCCGCCCTCGGGCAAACGGTCCCCGGCGGCCCGCAGGAACGCCATGGGGGCCAGCGCGTTCACCGCCATCAGGTGTTCGGACACCGCGTCCTCCACCTCCCCGGCCGACCCGAATGCCGCGACTCCGACGCATACGACGACGCCGTCCAGGCCGCCCAGTTCCGCCGCCGCCCAGTCGACGGTCTTCGCACAGGAGTCGGCGTCCCAGGCGTCGAAGGTGCGGGCGGGAGCGCGCTCGCACGCCGCCGAGACACGGGTGAGGGCCTCGCGGTCACGTCCGGCCAGCGCCGCGCGGGCACCGAGGGCGTGCAGTTGTACGGCGAGCGCCGCCCCGATCTCCCCGGTGGCACCCGGCACCAGAATCCGTGCACCTCGTAGGTCCATGCCCCGCCTCGCGTTCCGTGCCGACGACCTGGCAGTACATGTGTGATTCGCTGGTCTGCCTTCGGTCGGATGCAGACGCGGGCACACCAGGAACGGCGCGTCGGCCTGCCGGCGGCTTACCAGGGTCGACGGCGCCCCCGGTCCAGATCAGTCAGCCGGTGCGTGACCGTGCCGCGCGGCCGCCGGCGCGTCCGCGGGCTCCCGCAGGTCCTGCGTCCCGCAACGTGCCGCCGCACGCAAGACCCGTGAGAGCGCCGAACGGCGGGCCGCCGGGGAAAACGGGCGTGTCCGCCGCTGGTCAGCTCGCGGAGAGCCGTATGGAGGCGTGGGACGCGATCGATCCTGCCCGGTGCCTGGCCTGGGGGTCGATTGGCAGCGCGGGCTTCACCTCACCCTCCGGCACGTCCGCTCAGCTGGCGTCCTGCCTTCGCGGGCGGGCGAGGTCGTCGTGCAGGGCAAGGACCTGGGCGTTTGGACCATCGCGCAGCGGCTCGCATGGGACAAGCTGACGCAAGCCCAGCAGGGGATGCTCGACAGCGTCCTGGGCGTGGACCCCGCAAGACCCTGGTCAAGAGGGACCCGTGCCACTGATGCTCACGGGCGGCATCACCCAGCGCTACTGCGCCGAGCGCGTCCTCGCCAGCGGCGTGGCCACGGTCGGCATGGGCGCCGCCCTGACACTCACCCCCGACCTCCCTCACCGCTGGAGGAGCGAGCGCGAGGCCGACCGGCCAATGGAGCCGATCACCTGGTCGGACAAGGCCCTTGCTTCGACCGCCGGCATGGCGAAGGCCCGCCCTCAGATGCGGCGCCTCGCGCGTGGACGCAAGACCGATCCGGGGATGAACCCGGCGATCGCCCTGGTCTCCGAACGGCACAAGCAGCGCCAGGCCCTGCGCACCTACCGCAGCTGGCTGTCCAGGGAGCGCAGCACCACCGACGGGTGAGGCCGCCGAGCGGGCGGGGCGCCGGGGCAGCGTCAGTGGAGGATCTCGGTGATGCCTTCGCGGTAGGAGGTGACGCGGAAGTCGGGGAAGCGGTCGGCGAACTTCGAGACGTCGAAGATGTTGTCCCCGTGGTAGCGCGGCAGGAGTTCCTCGACCTCCTTGAGCGGCCCGACGAAGAGGCCGCCGATCCTGAACAGGGCCAGCGGCAGCACCCTGTACCCGATCCGGCGGCCGGTGACCTCCCCGGCCACGTCGATCAGCTCGGCGTAGGTGAGACGGTGCTGGTCGATGGGCAGATGCCAGGTCTGCCCGTAGGCGTCCGGGGTGTTGCCGATCAGGGCCATGGCCCGGCTGGCGTCCGGCGTCCAGATCAGGGACCGGACCGTCTTCGCACTGACCGGGACGAACGGCCGTTTGCCCGCTTTGATCCGGTCGAAGACCAGGGAGTTGGTCAGACTCTTCGTCTTGCCGGGACCGTAGAACTCCGGGGCCCGGCAGATGACGGCGTCGACGGATCCGGCTTTCATCGCGTCCAGCAGCATCGTCGCGATCTGCGCACGCACCCGGCCCTTGCGGCCGTTCGGCACGAAACCCGTCGACTCCGTCTGCGGGGTGGTCGTCCCCGGATACATGTACGTGTTGTCGAAGAACACGAGCTTGGTGCCGTACTTCGCGCAGGCATCGACGACATTGCGCATCATCACCGGGAACTGCCGCTCCCACAGCTCCGAATCCATCGGCGGACCCACCGTGAGATAGGCGACCTCACTGCCCTCCACCGCCCGGGCCGTCGCCTCCGGATCCGTCAGATCGGCCGCGACCAGCTCATCCGAGTCATGGATCTTCACCGGCTTACGACTGACCAGCCGGATGTCACGCGTGAAACTACGGAACAGCTCACGCGTCAGCTCCTCACCGATCGGCCCGTTCGCACCCAGAACCGTATGCATGGAAACCATCACTCTCTCGTGTCTACTCGGTACCCGGAAGGCGCTTGATTGCAAGACAACCGCACATTCACATGTTAGCACTGCTTACTTCAAAGCGGAAAGCCGCTTCCAAACGCTCCTGAGCCGGGCGCAGTGGTCCGGGTTGCAGCAGGGGGGAGCGAGGCGAACGATGGAACCCGGTACGAGTGAGTGCCGATTAAAAAAGGTGCGATTGCTGCCTGTATAGCGAACCCCCTGGGCACGTGCGTGTCCGTGAATGGAGTGGACATGGTGGATCTCCCCCCTCCGATCACCCCGTACCTCGAACCAGCCGCGAAGGAGCTCTGCGAGGCGACCGACCCCCACCCCCGGATCTACGAGGTCCCGCCGGATCAGGGCCGCGGCATCCTTTCCGACCTACAGAGCGGCGAAGGGGTCGAGCGCCCCGACGTCGACGAGGAGTGGGTCGACGTGGACGCCGGCGAGTGGGGCACGGTCCGCACCCGCATCATCCGGCCCAAGGGAGCCACCGGACCACTGCCGGTCGTGGTGTACATCCACGGCGCCGGCTGGGTCTTCGGCGACGACAAGACCCACGACCGGCTGTTCCGCGAACTCGTCGTGGGCGCCGGAGCGGCGGGCATCTTCCCCGTGTACGACCGTGCGCCCGAGGCGAAGTACCCGACCCAGGTCGAGCAGAACTACGCCGTGGGCCAGTGGGTCATGGAGCACGGCGCGGAGCACGGGCTGGACACCTCCCGCGTCGCCGTCACCGGCGAGTCGGTCGGCGGCTGCATGTCCGCGGTGTTCGCGCTGATGAACAAGGACCGCGGCGGCATCGACCTCAAGGCGCAGGTTCTTCTCTACCCGGTGACCAACGCCGACTTCGACACGCCGTCCTACCTCCAGTTCGCCGAGGGCTACTACCTCACCCGCGACGGCATGAAGTGGTTCTGGGACGCCTACACCACCGACGAGTCCCAGCGCGCCGAGGTGTACGCCTCCCCGCTCCAGGCGCCCCTCGACCAGCTCCGCGGGCTGCCCACCACCCTGGTCATCACCGACGAGGCCGACGTGCTGCGCGACGAGGGCGAGCAGTACGCCAACAAGCTCCGCGAGGCCGGCGTGGACGTCACCTCGGTGCGGGTGGCCGGGATGGTCCACGACTTCTTGCTGCTGGACAGTCTGCGCGACACCCGTGCCGCCAATGTCGCCCGCAAGCTCGCCGTCGACGCGCTCAGGACGGCCCTCCACGACGACTGAACGAACCCGGGCCGGGCGATGCCCGTCTCCTCGGCGATGTCGAGCAGCCGGGCGATCGACATCGCGTAGTAGAGGTTCGGGCTGAAGGTCGGCCCGTCCCTGGACTGCACCTCGATCTTGGGCTGGTCCCGGAAGAACTCGACGCCGGGTACGCGGGGATCCCGCGCCACCTCGTCCAGGTCGGTCCGCATCCGGTACCGGGCGGGCGAACAGTCCGCCCCCCACCGTTCACTCGCCGAGAATGACCTCGACCGTATCCTGCAGTGCTGCGGCCTGGGCGTCGCCCATGGCCGCTCCTCCTGTCCATTGGCCCTCGCACCCCATCGTCGACGCGCCCGTCATGGCCCGCATCGCGGTGCTGCGGGCCATGATCAGACCTCCGTGGCCTTCCGGGGTTCAACGGCCGCACGCCGCGTGAGGAAGCCCAGGGGGTTGCCGTCGTCGCCGGACGGGGGCGGTGCGGCATCGTCGGCGTGGGGCGTTCCGCCGGGGTGCGGCCGTACTCCCCGGGGAGGGGGGGGGGGGGGGGGGAAGGACCCCCCCCCCCCCCCGAGGGGGTTTAACGGAGGAGGAAGAGACCCACACCACCGCACCCTTCCCTCCCCCTTATCCGGTGGGGGAGGCTTT
>NZ_JBVHPY010000002.1:259021-497451 GCF_055567695.1 Streptomyces sp. NPDC026417 | reverse complement strand
GAGTGGGTTTGTGTTTGTGGGGGGGGGGTGGTGGTTGTGGGTTTGTTGGTGTGTTGCTTTTGGCTGTGTGGCGCCCCTCCCCCCGGGGGGGGGGGAGGGGGAGCCCCCCCCCCCCCCCCCCCTCGCCGGTGGTTCTGAACGGAGGAGGACGCGCCTACCCGCTCAGGCCTTGTCCTGCATGGTGCGCCGGGCGGGATTGCTCTGTTCGGCGGCCTTGGGGTCCTTCTCGTGGGCCTTGGCCCGGACCCCGTCCGCGATGCGCTTGCCGATGGTCTCGTCGATGTTCGACCAGTACGCGAAGGCCCGCTCGAGGACGGGTTCGGTGACGCCGTTGAGGAGGTGTCCCACCACGTTGTCGACCAGCCGATCGCGGGCGGCGTCGTCCAAGACCTCGCGGACCATGGTGCCGGGCTGCCCCCAGTCGTCGTCCTCCGCGTGGGAGACGTAGGCGGCGCGCGTGATCTCGCCGTCCGCCTCCCAGCTGGGCGGGCTGCCGTAGCGTGCGGTGTCGGCCGCCGGGCCGCCCTTGGAGTTCGGCGCGTACACCGGGTCCGTCGTCTTGCGGTAGGCCATCGCGCCGTCCTTCGAGTAGGTACGGACGTCGACGACCGGCGCATTCACGGGGAGCTGCTGGTAGTTGGCGCCGATCCGGTGACGGTGCGCGTCGGCGTAGGAGAACAGGCGGGCCAGGAGCATGCGGTCCGGGCTCGGTCCGATGCCCGGGACCAGGTTGTTCGGCTGGAAGGCGGCCTGCTCGATCTCGGCGTGGTTGTCCGTGGGGTTGCGGTCGAGCGTCATGCGGCCGACGGGAATGAGGGGGTAGTCGCCGTGCGGCCAGACCTTGGTCAGGTCGAATGGGTTGAAGCGGTATCCCGCCGCCTCCCCGTACGGCATGATCTGCACGTGGAGGGTCCAGCTGGGGAAGTCACCGTCCCGGATGTGCTCGAAGAGATCGCGTGTGTGGTAGTCGGTGTCGACGGCGGCCATCTGGTCCGCCTCGTGCTGGGTGAAGCACTCGATGCCCTGGTCGGTCTTGAAGTGGTACTTCACCCAGAACCGCTCGCCCTCGGCGTTGATCCACATGTAGGTGTGCGAGGTGTAGCCGTTCATGTGGCGCCAGGTCCGCGGGATACCGCGGTCTCCCATGAGCCAGGTCACCTGATGGGCGGATTCCGGCGAGAGGGTCCAGAAGTCCCACTGCATGTCGTGGTCGCGCAGGTTGTTGTCCGCGCGGCGCTTCTGCGACCGGATGAAGTGCTGGAACTTCATCGGGTCCTTCACGAAGAACACCGGCGTGTTGTTGCCGACCATGTCGTAGTTGCCTTCGCTGGTGTAGAACTTCACCGCGAAGCCGCGCGGGTCGCGCCAGGTGTCCGGGCTGCCGCGCTCACCGGCCACGGTCGAGAAGCGGGCGACCAGATCGGTGCGGACACCGGGCTGGAACAGCGCCGCCTTGGTGTACCGGCTGATGTCGTGCGTCACCTCGAAGTGGCCGAATGCCCCGCTCCCCTTGGCGTGCGGCTGGCGCTCCGGGATCCGCTCCCGGTTGAACTGGGCCATCTGCTCGATCAGGTAGGCGTCCTGAAGGAGGACAGGTCCCCCCGGTCCCACGGTGAGCGAGTGCTCGTCGCTCTCCACGGGGGCGCCCGAATCGGTGGTGGTCGGCCGGATGTCCGTCATGGTGCTGCCTCTCCTCCACGGGGTCTTCGGGAGCGGTTCCCCGCGCGGGGGCACACGTACCGCTCCCCCGAGTCGCGTCACCCGAAACGGGGGACGCAAACGCCCCCCTCTGCCCTGCGGTCCGGCACACGCCCCTCGGGAGGTGCGGCGTCACACCGCCGGCAGAACGATCTCCCTCTTGAGGATCTTGCCGCTCGGCCCCAGCGGCAGCGAGTTCACCAGCCACACCCGGCGCGGGTACTTGTATGCCGCCACCTGCGCCTTCACGTATTCGCGCAGCTCATCGGCCGTGGCCTGACCGGTGGGGCGGAGCACGACCGCCGCCGCGACCTCCTCGCCCAGTTCGGGATGCGGAACGCCGATCACCGCGGCCAGGGCGACGGCGGGGTGCTCGTGGAGGACCTCCTCGATCTCGCGCGGGTAGACGTTGTAGCCGCCGCGGATGATCAGGTCTTTCTTGCGGTCCACGATGTACAGGTAGCCGTCCTCGTCGGCCCGGGCGAGGTCACCGGTGCGCAGCCAGCCGTCGGGGACGGCGGCCTGCGTCTCAGCGGGCCGCCTCCAGTAGCCCTTCATCACGTTCGGTCCCCGGACGGCCAGCTCGCCGATCTCGCCGGGGGCCACGTCCCGGCCCGCGTCGTCCACCAGCCGCACCTCCACGTCCCGGATGGGCGTACCGATGGAGCCGGCCTTGCGAGGGCGGTCGGGGTGGTTGAACGTGACCACCGGGCTGGTCTCGGACATGCCGAAGCCCTCGAGGACCGGACACCCGAACCGGCGCTCGAAACCGTGCAGGATCTCCACCGGCAGCGACGCCCCGCCGGAGATGCACATCCGCAGCGCCGAGACGTCGGCGTCCGACGGATGCTGGAGCAGCGCCGCGTACATGGTCGGGACGCCCTCGAAGACGGTGGCCCGCTCGCGGGCGACGGCGTCCAGGACGGCTCCCGGTTCGAAGCGTGGGATCAGGACGAGGGAGGCGCCGCTGCGGACGGCCGCGCTCATGGTGCAGATCTGTCCGAAGATGTGGAACAGCGGGAGGCAGCCCACCACCACGTCCTCCGGGGTCATCCGCTGCACCTCGATGCTGTTGACCTCGGTGTTGTGCCGCAGACCGGCATGGGTGAGGACGGCCCCCTTGGGGCGGCCGGTGGTACCGGAGGTGTACAGCAGGACGGCCATGTCGTCATCATCCGTGTCGGCGATGTCGGGGCGCGCTGCGTGCCCGGCCAGTGCCGCGGCGAACGCGGCGGGTTCGACAGCGGTGTGCCGTACTCCCGCGACGGCCGCTCCCTTGGCTCCCTCGCCCGGCGCCTGGTGCCATTCGAAGAGTCGTACCGCGCCGGAGTCGGTGAGGTGGAACTCGGTCTCCCTGGTCTTCAGGAGCGGGTTCATCGGGACGACGACCGCTCCGGCGCGCAGGGCGCCGTAGTAGAGGACGACGAACTCGGGCACGTTGGGCAGCATCAGGGCGACCCGGTCTCCCGGGCGTACGCCCTCCGCCCTGAGCAGGGCGGCGGCGCGGGCGGTGCGGTCGTCCAGTTCCGCGTACGTGATGACCTGCTCCCCCAGGCGCAGCGCGGGACGCTCCGGCTGCCGTTGCGCCGTCTCCACGAGGAACCCTGCCAGATTGGCCATGACCCGCCTCCGTAACACGAGATCACCCGATGTTTACATCGTCGACATCTTCCAGCCGTCCTCCGGCAGGTCCTATGGCCCCGAGGACAGCGCTCACCCCCTGGGATTGTTCCCGGGGACAAAAGGGTGGGGATAAGCTGCGGTCATGGACCTTTCGGGCGTCGCTGCGGCGCTGCATTCACGGCTGCCCGGCCTGGCCGAGAGGATGGCGCTGCGCATCCGCACGGAGGTCGAGGCCTACAAGGACGAGGGGCTGGTCTCCTTCGAGTCCCTGCGACGTTCCTGCCACGCCAACGCGGACTTCGTCCTGACCCACTTCGAGTGCAAGGAGGCCCTCGACGCGGAGGCCGCCCGGGAGACCGGGCGGCTCAGGGCGGAGCAGGGTGTTCCGTTGGCCGACACGCTGCGCGCGTACCGGATCGGGTCGGAGCTGGTGTGGACGGAGATCGTCGCGGAGGCGCGGACCCGCCCGGAGGTCTCGGACGATTTGCTGGTCTCGGCGTCCGCGGAGCTCTGGGCGCTGTCGGGCCGGTACGCGGAAGCGGTGGCGGATGCCTACCGGAGGAGGGCCACCGAGTTGTCCGCACAGGGGCAGGCACGGCGTGCCGCCCTGGTGGAGGCGCTGTTCACCGGTGTCATCACCGACCACACCCTGTGGGGGGCCGCCCGGGAGCTGGGGCTGCCCGAGCAGGGTCCCTATGCCGTCGCTGTCGCGGAGGGCGGCGCTCCGGGCGAGGAGCCCCTCGCCGGTGCGGAGGCGCTGCTGCGGCAGGCGGGGCTTCCCTCCGCATGGAGATCGCTGCCGGACCAGCAGCTCGCCCTGATCGCGCTGCCCACGACCGCGGCGGAGGACGTCTGCCTGCGTATCCTGCGGCGCAGTCGTGCCCGGGTGGGGATCAGCCCGTCGTTCCCGTCCCTGCGGAGCGCCCCGCACAACCTGCGCTTCGCGCGTCTGGCCCTGGCCGCGCTGCCGGGTCCCGGTCCCGGCGTCGCACGGTTCGACGACGATCCGCTGGCCATGGTCGTCGCGGCGGCTCCCGCCGAGGCGGCCCGCCTGGCTCAGGTGTCGCTCGGGCCGGTCCTCGGGCTGCCGGCCGCGGAACGCTCCCGGCTTCTGCACACCCTGGAGCACTGGTTCGCCGCCGGGGGCTCGGCCAACGCCGCATCCCAGAGCCTCTTCGTCCACCCCAACACCGTGCGCTACCGCATCCGGCGCATCGAGGAACTGACCGGCCGGTCCCTCTCCGACCCGCGCACGACGGCGGACATCGGTGCGGCGCTCCTGGCGGTCCGCGGCCGGATGCCGGCGTCCGCCGGCCCGTCGGCGGAGGGCGGCTGACGCCGGAGCCGCCGGTACGGGGCGCCGCCTGTGGCGACGGCCGAGCCCCGCTCCCGGCGAGTCGGTCGCGCCGCGCGCGTCAGGCGTCGTCCTCGTTGAGGAGGAGGATCTTGCCGAGGTGGCCGCCGGCCTCCATCAGGCGATGCCCCTCGGCGGCGTCCGCCATCGGCACGGTCCGGTCGACGACCAGCCGCACCGCGCCGCTCTCGATCATGGGCCAGACGTTCTTCTGCACCTCGGCCACGACCTCGGCCTTGTACTCCTTGGACCGCGTCCGCAGCGTCGTGCCGTGCACCGAGGCCCGCTTGAACACGATGTCGGCGAGGTTCAGCCGGCCGTCCAGCCCCTTCTGCAGGCCGATCACCACCAGCCGGCCGTCGGCGGCGAGCGAGTCGACGTTGCGCTCCAGGTAGTCACCCCCCACGACGTCGAGGATCACGTCGTAGGGACCGTGCTCGGTGAAGTCCTCGGTCCGGTAGTCGATCGCCAGATCCGCGCCCAGCTTCCGCGCCTGGGCGGCCTTCTCCGCGCCGCCCACCGTCGTGACCACGCGGGCGCCCAGGGCCTTGGCGATCTGGATCGCCATCGTCCCCACGCCGCCGGCACCGCCGTGCACCAACAGCGTCTCCCCCGGCTTCAAGCCGGCGGTCATGATGAGGTTGGACCACACCGTGGCGGTGGCCTCCGGCAGCCCCGCGGCCTCGGCCAGTCCGACCCCCTTCGGGATCGTGAGCAGCTGCCCGGCGGGGACGGCGACCTTCTGCGCGTAACCGCCGCCCGTCAGCAGCGCGCAGACTTCGTCGCCCACCTGCCGGCCGGTCACGCCCTCACCGATCGCGCTGATGCGGCCGGAGACCTCCAGGCCCGGATACGGCGACCAGCTCGGCTGCAGCGGGTACAGGCCCCACCGCTGCATGACGTCCGCGCGGTTCAGCGCGCCGGCCACCACGTCGACGACCACTTCGCCCGCCGCGGGTACCGGGTCCTCGGCCTCCACCCACTGCAGAACCTCGGGGCCACCGTGCTCCGTGATCGACACAGCCTTCATGACAACTCCGTTCGTGCTTCTGCCCTGTGCACAAGAACCCCTGTACACGAGAGCCAAATGTTTACAGTACATACATTAGCTCGGGAAGTATGCAGCGTCAACATTTGCTCCACCCCCGCCCGCTCACGCCGTGCGGAAGGTGCCGGGAACGGACCGAGGCCGTCGACGTCCCCCACGAACGTCAGCGGCCTCGGAGCTGGGTGCGGCCCGGTCAGACCCGCGTCGCCTCCTCGTGGCGCGGCGCCTTCTTCCCGGCCCGTGAGGGCCCGGCCGAGGGGGCCGGAGCCGGGGCGGGCAGCCGCGCGCCCTCGATGTCGACGTCCGGGAGCAGCCGGTCCAGCCAGCGGGGCATGCTCCACGCACGTCGTCCGAGCAGGGCCATGGCGGCGGGCACGAGCGTCATGCGGACGACGAAGGCGTCGATGAAGACTCCGAAGGCCAGCGAGAAACCGATGGCCTTGACGATCGGGTCGTCGTTGAAGATGAAGCCACCGAAGACCGCGACCATGATCAGTGCGGCGGCCACGACGACCCGGGCGCTGCTGGAGACGCCCCGGGCGACCGCGCCGGCCGCGTCCTTGCGGTGCTCGTAGTCCTCGCGCATCCGGCTGACGAGGAACACCTCGTAGTCCATGGCGAGACCGAAGAGCACACCGGTCAGCAGGATCGGCAGGAAGCTGGTGACCGGTCCGACGGCCGACACGTCGAGCAGACCGTTCAGATGCCCCTGCTGGAACACCCAGACCGAGGCGCCCAGGCTCGCGCCCACCGACAGCAGGAATCCGAGCGCCGCCTTGAGGGGGACGAGGACGGACCGGAAGGCGATGGCCAGCAGGAGCAGGGCGAGGAGGACGATGACGCCGATGAACAGGGGCAGTGCGTCACCGAGCTTGTCGGCGACGTCGATCGCCATGGCCGTCTGTCCGGTGACGTAGAGGGCCCCGCCCACGGCGGCGACCTCGGGGGCCTGGTCGCGCATCCGGTGGACCAGGTCGGTGGTGGCCTCCGCGTCGGGGCTCGACTTCGGCACCACGGCCATGACGACGACGTCACCTGACGGGCTGGGCACGGCGGGCGAGACCGCGGCCACGTTCTTGTCGGCGGCGAGCGTGCCGCGCAGCCGGGTCACGGCGCCCTGCCGCTGGTCCTGCGGAATCTTCTCGGTGTCGACGACGGTGATGAGGGTCGCGTTGAAGCCGGGGCCGAAACCCTCGCTGAGCAGGTCGTAGCTCTTGTGCTGGGTACTGGTCTCGGGCTGGGCGGCATAGCTGGGCAGGCCGAGGCGCAGGTCGCGGGCGGGCAGGGCGAGGATCACCAGGCCGAGGATGCCGGCGACGAGGACGACGGCCGGGGTGCGGGTGACGCCGCGGGCCCAGGCCAGGCCCCAGGAGCCGGGGGCGCGGTTCCTCCGCCCGCTCTTCCGCTCGGGCCGGCGCGGGCGCATCCGCTCGCCGAAGACTCCGAGCACGGCGGGGAGCAGGCTGATGGCGACCAGGACGGCGATCAGCACGGTTCCGGCGCCGGCCAGGCCCATGATCGTGAGGAACGGGATGCCGGTGACGGCCAGGGCGGCGAGGGCGATGACCACCGTCGCGCCGGCGAAGACCACGGCGCTGCCGGCCGTGGCGGTGGCGCGGGCGATCGACTCCTCCCAGTCGGTGTCGGGGTCGGCGAGCTGTTCGCGGTGCCGGGAGATGACGAACAGCGCGTAGTCGATGCCGACGGCGAGGCCGATCATCAGGGCCAGCACGCTCGCGGTGCCCGTCATCTCCACGAAGCCGGAGACGAACATCGTGCCGAGCAGGCCGACGGCGACGCCGAGGAGAGCGGTCAGCAGGGGCAGTCCGGCGGCGACGAGGGAGCCGAGCGCGACGGCGAGGACCACGAAGGCGATGACGACACCGACGAGTTCGGCCGGGCCGCCCGCCTCGGTCTGCGGGAGCATGGCGGAGCCGCCCAACTCGACCTGCATCCCGGCGTCACGGAGAGGCTCGACCGCGGTACCGAGTTCTTCCTTGGCCTCTTCCGTCACCTCGGGGGCCTCGTCCTCGAACCGGACGTCCGAGTAGGCGATGGTCCGGTCGGCCGACATGGCGCCGGCCTCGGCGGGCCGGGAGACGTCGACGACGCCGTCCACCTTCGCGGCGTCGCGCAGGACGCCGTCGAGGACCTTCTGCTGCGCCGGGTCCGTGACCGTCTTCCCCTCGGGGGCGGCGACCACGATGCGCACGACGCCGCCGGCTGCCGGGGGGAACTTCTCCTTGAGAAGGTCCTGCGCTTCCTGCGCCTCGACTCCCGGGATGGTGAACTCCGTCGACGTCTTTCCGTGGAGTGCCGCCCCCAGGCCGCCGACGACGGCGAGAACGAGTATCCAGGTCGCGATCACCCAGCGGCGCCGGCGAACCATCCAGCGCGCCCAGGCGTACAGGCGTGAGGCCATCGAAGAATTCCTAACCGGTCGAGTCCCTGATCGAGAGGACGTCAGGGAGGCACAGGGGTGGCGGAGGAACAGAGCGACAGGCGTGCGGCGACCGGGATGCCCGGTCGCCGCACACTCCCTCCAACCCACTCATTGCACAGTAACGCAATTTTACAGTCAACGGTAATTTAGCTACCGGTGGTAATCTTGCGTCCATGACGGGTGACAGCCTCAGGGAACGCAGCAAGGCGCGGCGCAGGGACGCGATCCTCACCGCCGCCTACGAGCTGTTCGCCGAACGCGGCTTCGACGCCACGAGCATCGCCGACATCGCCGAGGCGGCCGAGGTCTCCCCCCGTACGGTCACGCTGTACTTCCCGACCAAGCTGGAACTGGCGATGGCGCACTTCAACACGTTCGTCGACCAGTTGTCGGCGGCGTTGCGCGCCCGGCCCGCAGGGCAGGGCATCATCGACGCGGTGGAGCAGTGGCTGCGCGAACAGGCCGACGACCCGGGCAAGTTCGACGAGCTCCACGACCGGATGCTCCAGGCCAACCCGCAGCTCAAGGGGTTGTGCCGGGGTCGGCTGACCGATGCCGTGCAGGACGGCGCCCGGCTCCTGGCCGAGGAGCAGGGCTGGCGCGCGGACGACTTCGCCCCGCGCATCCTGGCGGCCACCGTGGCGAGCGTCATCGGCGAGCTGACCCACCGGTCGGAGCCCGGGGACCTGGAGACGGCGATGGCCTTCATCCGCGCCGCGGCCGCCACCCTGCAGCCGGGCTGATCCGGGGCCCGTCCGCCTCCCCTCGGCTCAGCCCGCGCCGCCCTGGATCGTCCGGAGAAGGCCGGCTTCGCGGTCCCGGACCGTCCTCGCGGCATCAACGAACTCGGCGACGGGCGGGCTCACCTGGTCGCCGCGGTGGGCCACGGCGAGGATCGAGTCGGGATGGTCGTCGATCGAGAGGTGACGGACGCCCGGGTGAGGTGAGTAGTACGGCATGGCCCGGCTCTCCAGCGTCTGCATCACGCTGCTGTGCGCGCTCAGGGCATCGCATGCCGGCTCATGCGGGAGACCAAGGGGATCCACCTGGCGGACGCCTGACGGGAGGGTCCTGTGCGGGGCGGCCCGGGACCGTCGTGCGGACGTTCCGCCGGCGCGGTCCCGGCGTTCGCGGGTCAGACGGTGACGAGGCCGACTTCGGCGCATCCCTGGCGGAGTGCGTCGACGCCGAAGGCGGTGGTGGGGCCCACCACGCCGGGTGTGGCGCCGGATCGGGTGGCGAGGCGGTCGGCGGCCCAGGCGATGAGTTCGCCGGTGAGGGTGTAGGGGTTGGGTCCTTCGACGTGGATCTCCGCGAGCGGGGCCTTGCTCCGGCTGCCCGCGGAGGCGACGGCGACGACGTGGGAGGGGATCCGTTCGCGCAGGGCCGCGTCGGGGCCGCCGGGCGGGCCGATGAGGAGCGGCCGGGTCAGCGCGTCGCTCACTCTGGGGCCCGCAGGGAGCCGTGTGGTGGCGTCGACGAGGGCCGAGTAGAGGGACAGGGGGCGGCTGAGTCCGGAGAACCAGCCGTTGTAGACCGTGATGTCGTCGAGGTCCGGGAACTCCTCCGGCAGGAACAGCACTTCGGTGCCGGAGACGAGGAACGCGGACCTGCGGCGGCCCCGCACGGTGAAGCGGTGCACGCGGGAGGCCGTGCGTTCGTCGACGAGCCGGTGCCGGTGCAGGCGGGCCGAGGGCAGGGTCATGCCGTCGCGCATGGTCGCGCGGGTGCCCTGGCTGATCCCGCGCCAGATGGGGCCGGTGGCGAAGTAGCCGACGTCGACGGCGCGTGCGGTCGGTCCCGCCTTCCGGACGGCCAGGGCCGCGGCGAGGATGCCGGGCACGTAGTCGTAGCCGAAGGCCGGCAGCATCACCGCGCCGGTCTCACGGGCGCGTCGGTGGTGCCGGGCGTGCAGGGCCTGGACGAATCCGACCTCACCGCTGGAGTCGAGGTAGTGGGCGCCGGCGTCGGCTGCGGCCTGCGCGACGGGGAAGCCGAAGCGTTCGAAGGGGCCGACGGTGGTGATCAGTACGTCACCGGGGTTCAGGTGCTTGCGCAGACCGTCGGGGGTGGCGGCGTCGACCACCAGGTGGTCCAGTCCGCCGGAGCGTTCGGCCAGTGCTGACAGGGCGGCGGCGTTGCGCCCGGCCAGGGTGGGCCTGACGCCTCTGCGCAGCAGTGCGCCGAGGACGAGGTCACCGGTGTAGCCGGTGGCGCCGAGCAGGACGGTGCGGCCGGTCATCGCTTCCTCCCGAGGAGGGGGTGCGTCCGGGACACGGCCCTGGCGATGAGGGCGAAGGACCGGGAGGTGTGCGGTGCGTAGACGAGGCGCAGGGTGTCGGGCCGGGTGGGCTTGGAGAGGACCGGCTTGGGGTGGCTGAAGGTGTCGAAGGACGCCTTGCCGTGGTAGGCGCCCATGCCGGATTCCCCGACGCCGCCGAACGGCAGGTTCGGTACGCCGAGGTGGATCATCGGGGCGTTGTACACGAGCCCTCCGGACGAGGTCTGCTCCAGCAGGGCCTGCCGGGCAACCTTGTCGCGGGTGAACGCGTACAGGGAGAGGGGCTTGTCGCGGGCGTTGATGAAGTCGATAGCCTCGTGGACGTCCCGTACGGTCAGGACCGGGAGGACCGGGCCGAAGATCTCCTCGGTCATGACGGGCGCCTGGGGCGGCACGTCGGTCAGCACGGTGGGGGCGATGTAGCGGTCCTCCGCGTCGAAGTCGCCCCCGGTGAGGAGGTCGCCCGCGCCCATGAGGCCGGTCAGCCGGTGGAAGTGGCGGTCGTTGACGATCCGCCCGTAGTCGGAACTCGTCCGGGGCTCCACGCCGAACATCTCCCGGACGGCTCCGGGCAGTGCGGCCAGCAGGGAGTCGCGGGCGGCGCGGGTGACGAGGACGTAGTCGGGTGCGACGCAGGTCTGGCCGGCGTTGGTGAACTTGCCCCAGGCCAGCCGGCGCGCGGTGACGGCCATGTCGGCGGTCTCGTCGACGAAGACGGGTGATTTGCCGCCCAGTTCGAGGGTGACCGGGGTCAGATGCTTGGCCGCCGCCGCTGCGACGATGCGACCGACCGTGCCGTTGCCGGTGTAGAAGATGTGGTCGAAGCGCTGCGCGAGCAGCGTCGTCGTCTCCTCGACGGCTCCCTCGACGACGGCGACGGCCTCCAGGTGGCGGGGCAGCAGGTCGGCGAGCAACGCGCTGGTGGCGGGGGCGAGTTCGCTCGGCTTCACGACGGCCGCGTTACCGGCGGACAGGGCGCCCACCAGCGGGTTCAGGGTGAGTGTCAGCGGATAGTTCCAGGGCGCGATGATGAGGCAGACGCCGAGGGGTTCGGGGTGGATGCGGGCCGTCGCCGGCTTGATGTTCAGGGGCACGGCGACCCGTCGGGGCCTCGTCCAGCGGCCGAGGTGGCGCAGGGCGTGTTCGGTCTCGGCCAGGACTCCGCCGATCTCGGTGAGGTGCGACTCGGTGCGTCCTTTGCGGAGGTCGTCGTAGAGGGCTTCCTCGATGGCCGAGGTGTGGTCCAGGAGCATGCGTCGCAGGGCCTGGAGCTGGCGTCGGCGCCAGGTCATCGGCCGGGTGACGCCCGAGTCGAAGGTGTTCCGGAGTCGTGCCACGGTCTCCGGGATGTCCTGGTGCTGCCGTGCCACGGGGGCGGTGGTGCCGGTCATGGGTGCCGGTCCTTCCATCCGAGGGGTCGGGACTGCGCGGTGGCGGTCGCGGCTAACGGGCCGAAGCCGCTTCGACGTCGGCGACGATCCGCTCGGCGAGGCGTTCGGAGGACGGCGGGTTCTGTCCCGTGTACAAGTTGCGGTCGACGACCACGTACGGCCGCAGCGGAAGGCGCGCCTTGGAGTACTCCGCGCCGCTCTCCCGCAGCCGGTCCTCCAGCAGCCAGATCGCCTTGCGGCCGAAGCTGTTGAACTTCTCCTCCATGTTCG
This sequence comes from Streptomyces sp. NPDC026417, assembly GCF_055567695.1. Lineage (NCBI taxonomy): Bacteria > Bacillati > Actinomycetota > Actinomycetes > Kitasatosporales > Streptomycetaceae > Streptomyces > Streptomyces sp. NPDC026417. Next base: position 485,343 of record NZ_JBVHPY010000002.1, on the reverse strand, counting down.
ACAGCCCCGTCATCCGGTAGCCGGTGAACGGCCAGGAACCGTCCTCGTTCTGCGCCGCGAAGGCGGCCGCCGGCGCGTGGCACAGCAGCGCCAGCGGCTTGCCCGACGACAGGACCCGCGTGAGCAGCGCGCCGGAGACCGGGTCGACCGACAAGTCCTCCATCGGACCGTGGCCGCCCGGGTAGAACACCACGTCGAAGTCGTCGGGATCGATCTCGTCCAGTGACCGCGGACTGTTCAACTCGTCCTGGATGGAATCCAGGTACGCGGCGACCTCGCGCAGCTTCGAGGGCCACCCCGCCGTCCTCGACATGCTCAGTCGGTCGAGCGTCGGGATCCGTCCGCCCGGCGTCGCGATCGCGATCTCCCATCCGGCCCGGGTGAAGATCTTGTGCGGCATCGCGAGTTCCTCGCCCCAGTAGCCCGACGGGTGCACCTCCCCGTCCCGCAACGTCCACCGATCAGCCGCAGACACGACGAACAACACCCTGGTCATCACAGACGCTCCTCTTGGCGACGTGGATTCACGGACGTTCCGACGGCTGCATCGGCGTGATGCACCACAAAGGGATCTCACCATCATCTGTCCGTCACGGAGTGCGTGCGACCGGTCCAGGCCGCAGCCGCGCACTCCCCGCTGACACCGTACGCCATTACTGGCACAGACTGCCAGGTTTGACACTGGTAGGCTTCCCGCATGAGGGAGACGACAGCGCGCGGCCTGCGCATGAAGACTCGCCAGGCCGTCACCGATGCCTTGGCAGACACGGCCCTCGAACTCTTCGACAGCACCGGCTTCGACCAGGTCACCGTGGCCGACATCGTCGCGGCGGCGGGCATCTCCCAGCGCAGCTTCTTCCGCTACTTCAGCAGCAAGGAGGACGTCGTCTTCGGCGACCGCATCCCGACCGCGGAGGAGGTCCGGGACGAATTGCTCAGGCACCTGGACGGAAGCCCGGCATGGGACGCCCTGCGGGACACCTTCCGCACGGCGGCCGAACAGATGGACGCCGATCCGGGGCCCTGGAAGCGGGCGACCCGCGTCATCTGCCACACGCCCGGCCTGCGCGCGCGCTACCTCGAAAAGCACCTGGCCTGGACCGACGCCCTCGCGCCGGAGCTCGCGTCCCGGATCGGCCCCGACACCCCGGACGCGGACCTCAGGGCCCACACGATGATCAACACCGCACTCGGCTGCTTCGACGTCGCCCTGGTGCGCTGGTCCGAGGCCGGCGCGGATCTCTCCCTCGCCGGGCTCGTCGACGACGTGTTCGGGTTCGTGCGGATCCCGCACGCCTGACCGGCCCACCGGGCCACCCCTACACCCCCGCCACTCCACGAGGCGACGCGCTTCGACCCTGCCAAGCCCGCCGCCCCACTGGGCGCGGCCGGGGCGCTGCCGCGTGCCCGCGATCGAGGGCGGCGCCGGCCGCCCGGTCACGCCGCCTCACGGGCGCGACCACCGAGACCGACCGGCAGACGACCCGGGGCTCGACCGCGGACAAAGGCCCGCCCTCTGCGACGCAGCACACACCTCCCAATGTTTGCATCACTCACATCAGGCTCTAATGTGAGTGATGCAAACATTTTCGGTGCTCCACGCGAGAGAGAGATCCTTATGACCACCGACCTGTTCTCACCGCTCCCCCTGCGCTCCGGGGCGGTGCTCAAGAACCGCATCGCGAAGGCGGCCATGGAGGAGAACATGGCCGGCGACGGCCAGCTTCCCGACGAGCAGTTGCTCACGCTCTACCGGCGCTGGGCCGCCGGCGGCACCGGACTGCTGATCACCGGCAACGTCATGGTGCACGCCGAGGCGCTCACCGGGCCCGGCGGCGTCGTGCTCGACGAGAAGGCGCCCCTGGACCCGTTCGTCGAGTGGGCCAAGGCCGGCAAGTCCGGCGGCGGTGCGATATGGATGCAGATCAACCACCCCGGCCGCCAGGTGGCCTCCGACATGCCCGGCGTGGTGTGGGGCCCGACCGACATCGGCGTCAGCCTGGGCAAGCACAGCAGCCGCTTCGGCAAGCCGACCGCCATGACCCCGCAGCAGATCCGCGAGACCGTGGCCCGGTACGCGACGACCGCTCGACGCGCCGAGGAGGCCGGCTTCGACGGCGTCGAGGTCCACGCGGCGCACGGCTACCTGCTGTCCCAGTTCCTCTCCCCTCTGGTCAACAAGCGCACCGACCAGTGGGGCGGGCCCCTGGAAAACCGCGCCCGGATGCTGCTCGACATCGTCCGCGCCGTCCGCGCCGCCGTCTCCCCCTCCTTCGCCGTCGCGGTCAAGCTGAACTCCGCCGACTTCCAGCGCGGAGGGTTCGACGCCGACGACGCCCGCCAGGTGATCGCGATGCTCGAGCCGCTCGGCGTCGACCTGGTCGAGCTCTCCGGCGGCAGCTACGAGAGCCCGGCCATGACCGGCCGCTCCGCCGACGCCCGTACCCGGTCCCGGGAGGCGTACTTCCTGGACCTGGCCAAGGACCTGGTCAGGGATAGCCCGCTGCCCCTGATGCTCACCGGAGGCATCACCAGGCGAGCGACCGCCGAGAAGGTCCTCGACAGCGGCGTCGCGGTCATCGGCATGGGTACGGCGCTGGCCGTGACCCCCGACCTGCCCGACCGCTGGGGCCGTGATCGCGAGGCCGACCGGCAGCTGCGGCAGGTGAACTGGTCCGACAAGGCCCTCGCCTCCGCCGCGAGCATGGCCCAGGTGCGCCACCAGATGCGCCGCCTCGCCCGCGGCAGCGGCACCAGGCCCGGCAGCCACCCGGCGATCTCCCTGGTCTCCGAACGGCGCCTGCAGCGCAAGGCACTGCGCGGCTACCGCGCCTGGCTGTCGAAGCGCCAGAGCGCGACCTGAACGGCACCGCTCCGCACCGCCGAGGCACGACAGGGAGTACGGGGATGGCGCAGCCGGCCCAGCACGACGCGGACCTGAGCGAGGGGCCCTCGGCCGGCGGCGGCTCCCTGCCACGCCCCGCGCCGCCCCGGGCAGAGGTCTCATCGGCCGAGCCCCACGAGGCGGAGGACACGCACGAGCCCGCGACCCTGCCCGGAGGGGTGGCCACTGTGTGGTCCAGCATCCTCTCGAACGCCTACCGGCGGCTCGGCAAGGGGCGATGAGCGGGGACTCCCCGATATGTGGGGGCATCCCCCTGGGCATTCCCCCATCCTCAGTGTTGACGCTGCAAACATGGCGTCCTACAGTTCAATGTATACGCCGCTTACATCAGAGTGAGGAAAGAACGTCATGCCGTCGAACCAGAAGGACATCGTCAAGGTCGACCTGGGAGGCCGCGAGGTCACCGTCCCCAAGGGCGGGATGTACGACCGCTACCGCATGGCCCCGGACCTGGACACGATCGCCCGCGACCCGCGCGTCAGCAACGTGGACTTCTTCCGGAAGCTCCCGAAGATCAAGGTCGACTCCCCGATCGGCCCCACGCTCACCCCGAACTTCTACTACACCATCTCGACCGCCCGGCTCACGATGCTCGCGCCCTCCCGCGCGATCCGCTCCCGGCTGCCCGAGGAGCTCTCACCGCTGGAGATCGTGCCCGGCCTCGGCCTGGTCTCGGTCATGTTCTTCCGCTACGACGTGTGTGACATCGACTTCTACACCGAGGCGGCCGTCGGTATCGCGGTCAAGCCCGCGCGCCACGGCAGGCTCGGCTTCTTCGACCTCGTCACGGGCCTGAAGAACGAGCACCTCGACTCATATGTCCTGTCGCTGCCGGTCAGCACCGAGATCGCCCAGGTCCGCGGCCACGACGGCTACGGATTCCCCAAGTGGGTCACCGACCTCGACGTCGACATCAACCACCACCGCACAACCGCCCGCGTGGCCAACGACTCCGGCGGGGTCGACCTGTCGCTGCTGGCCAACACCCCCACCCAGAAGGCCTACGTGAGCGGGGAGCGCGTCGGCTCGCTGACCTCGTACACGCGGATCGACGGCGCGTGGCACTCCACGCTGAACCAGACCAACGTGCTGAACGCCGGCACGACGCGCAACACCAGCGGCATCGCCCTCCAGCTCGGCGAGGGCCGCATGTCCGACGACCTTCGCTCGCTCAAGCCGAAGCGGACCATCCAGTTCGACGTCATGACAGAGGGTCAGGCCGCACTGCATATGCCGGTCCCCACCTCGGTCCAGAGCCGCGACAAGTAACGAAGGAGCCCCGCCATGCCCACGTCGTCCGCCGGCCCGACGACCGCCCGCGGTCTGGGTCTTCCCGCAACCGTCACCCCGTCCTTCCTCCAGCGGCTGACCGACCGCGTCTCGGCCGCGCCGAACGCCGCACGCGTCACCACCACCGCCCCCTACACCGGCGTCCCCCTGGCCGACCTCCCGGTCTCCACCCCCGACGACGTCGAGGCCGCGTTCGTCCGCGCCCGTACCGCGCAGAAGGCCTGGGCCGCCACGCCGGTCTCGGAGCGCAAGAAGATCCTGCTGCGCTACCACGACCTGATCCTGGCCCGTCAGGACGAGGCGCTCGACCTGATGCAGGCCGAGAACGGCAAGACCCGCCGCGACGCCTTCCTCGAGGTCGTCGACATCGGCATCGTCTCCCGCTACTACGCGCGCAACGCCGCCAAGTACCTCGGCCCCAAGCGCCGCCGCGGCGCGATACCGCTGCTCACCCACACCACCGAACTGCGCCACCCCAAGGGCGTGGTCACCGTCATCTCGCCGTGGAACTACCCGCTGAGCATGGCGGCCAGCGACACCATCGCCGCCCTCATGGCCGGCAACGCGGTCGTGCAGAAGCCCGACACCCAGACCGCCCTGACCGCCCTGTGGTCGATGGACCTCATGTACGAGGCCGGGCTGCCCGAGGGCGTGTGGCAGATGGTGATCGGCCGGGGCAGCTCCATCGGCGACGCGCTGATGAACAACGCCGACTACATGATGTTCACCGGCTCCACCGCCACAGGGCGCCAGATCGCGGCCGACGCCGGCCGGCGCCTCATCGGCGCGTCCCTGGAACTCGGCGGCAAGAACCCCATGATCGTCCTCGACGACGCCGACATCGAGAAGGCCGCCGACGGCGCCGTCGCCGCTTGCTTCCCCTCCGCCGGCCAGCTGTGCGTCTCCGTGGAGCGCCTGTACGTGGCCGAGTCCATCCGTGACCAGTTCGTCGCCGCGTTCACTCGGCGCGCCAGGAAGCTCAAGATCGGCGCCGCCTACGACTACAGCATGGACGTCGGCAGCCTCACCACCCCGGCCCAGCTCAAGACCGTCACCGAGCACGTCGACGACGCCGTCGCCAAGGGCGCCACCGTCCTCGCCGGCGGAAAGGCGCGGCCCGACCTCGGTCCCCTGTTCTACGAGCCGACGATCCTCACCGACGTCACGCCCGAGATGACGCTGTACGGCCACGAGACCTTCGGCCCGGTCGTCTCCGTCTACACCTACCGTGACGTCGACGAGGCCGTCTCCCTGGCCAACGCCACCGCGTACGGCCTCAACGCCAGCGTCTGGAGCCGCAGCGGAGCCCGCGGCCGGGCCGTCGCCGCCCGCGTCCACGCCGGCACCGTCAATGTCAACGAGGCCTTCGCGGCCGCGTGGGGCAGCGTCGACGCCCCGATGGGCGGCATGGGCGACTCCGGACTCGGCCGCCGGCACGGCGCCGACGGCATCCTCAAGTACACCGAACCGCAGACCATCGCCCACCAGCGCATCCAGGGCTTCTACCCACCGCCGGGCATCAGCCCCGAGTCCTGGGCCGCTCTCCTGACCGGAGCACTGAAGGCACTCAAGGCGGCCGGCGTCCGCTGAACCGCGACCGCCATCCTGGAGCTGCCCCGGCTGGGCAGCTCCAGGGGGACAGCAGACCCACCCTCTCCAACCGGTCCGTCGGGAGACGCGTACCCGATGGCATCGCAACCGCCAAGCCCGTGCAGACCGGGATTTCTTCGGGAATACGACCGCAGAGGCTTTGGAAGGACACCGGCGCCGACAGCACCATGCAACGGTGATCCACCCGCCCACGCCATGCGCCTCGCACAGCCGGCCGCGATGGCGACGCAAGACCTTGCGCTGTTGAGCCGTTGCGGTGTCAGCGCGATGGCCGGGTGATTCCAGACCGGGGTTGCTTCCGGGGGGCGAGGCGGACACAGGTGACGACAGGGGCGATGCATGGGGTGACGAGAACAGCTCGCTGACCACCCTGCTTCCCCCTTCCCTTTTCGATCACATACGATGTATGCGACGTTCACATCAGAAAGAGAATGTAAGCGGCGTAAATAGTGGGGAATGTGACCTATGGCTCATGACACGTATCATCACGGCGACCTGCGTGCCGCCTGCCTGCGCGCCGCGCGTGAGCTCCTCGAGGAGGACGGCAGCGCGGCTCTGTCGCTGCGCGCGGTGGCCCGGCGCGCCGGGGTGTCGGCCACGGCCCCCTACCGCCACTACGCCGACCGAGACGCGCTCGTCTCCGCGGTGGCTGCCGAGGGTTACCGGGAGCTGGCCCAGCACTTGGCCGAGGCTCATCCCGCGCCCTCGACCCCCGACGAACTTGCCGCGGTCGCCGTCGCCTATGTTCAGTTCGCCTTGGAACACCCGGCCTTGTTCCGGGCCATGTTTGCCGAGCCCTGCGATCCGACCAGCGCCGAACGGGTCGCCGCGACCGCCGCCATTTCGGAGTACGTCCGCAGTATCGTCCGGGCCACCTTCCCCGGCGTGGACGCGGACGCGCTGTCCACCACCGTGTGGGCCCTGGTTCACGGCCTGGCGTTCCTGCACCTCGACGGCAAACTCGACTCCTCCACTCCCGACATCGTCGCCGCACAGGTCCAGGCCGCCGTCCATGCACTGTTCAACGCGTCCCCGGCGATGGCTCAGGCAACGACCGGGCCGACGGCGATCTAGGCTGTCCGCGGCCTTGCCTGCCCAAACCGGCTCAGCGGTAGGTGCGCATATGGCTTCTGTCGCCGGCGAAGTGGGCGTGCTCGTTGAAGGTCAGCAGCGTGGTTCCTGACTCACCCACTGCCAGGGTGGTGACGGAGGCGTTGACGCTGACGCGGTTGAGTGCGACGACGCTCTCGTGGGGCAGAGAGAGCAGGGTGCCGCACAGGGCAGCGAGAAGGCCGCCCGAGGTGACGACGACTGCGTCTCTCCCCTGACCGAGCACGGCGGTCAGGTCGGACAACGCGGCTGCGGCCCGCTGGGAGAACGCAGCCCACGTTGCACCGTCGGCCGCGTCGGGGTCAGTCATCCATCCCAGCAGGGCGTGGTCGAGCAGGTCCTGTATCGGCATCGGCTGGGGTTGCTGCGACGCTGGGGCGTAGCGGGCGATCAAGGCGAGGTGGTCGTACTCGTTCCAGCTTGCGTCCTGCTGAAGGGGTTGCCTGTATCCGGCCGCCTCCGCGGCGAGGCGGGCCGTGTCCCTCTGACGGTTCAGAGTGCCCGAGACGAGGTACGGATCGCGCAGACCCCGGCGGGCCAGTTCGTGGCCGACAGCGGTCGACTGAGCCCGTCCGAGGTGGGACAGGACGTCGTAGTCCTCGGCGGTGGCGGAGGCCTGGCCGTGGCGGACAAGGCAGATGAGCGGCATGGTGGCTCTTTCGTCCGTTCTGTCAGTATCCAGTGCCGCCGCGGATGACCGCACGGCAGCGGTGGTCGAGGTGGTTGACGGCCGGCCGGAAGTTGCGGAAGGCCGGTTGCGGGTCTGTTTGTGGTGGTACAGCTCGCCCTGAGTCCGGAGCTGTCCGGTGGTGCGCCGCCATTTCCTGGCGGTCCCTGCGTCGGCTACGCGGGGAGGTTGAGTTCGCTGGGGCCACGACGCCGAGGTGGACTTCGTCGGGGCCGTCGGCTGGGCGCAGCCCGCGGGCGGCGGCCATCGGGGCGGTGAGCGGGAAGTCGTCGGACAGGCCGGCGCCGCCGTGGAGTTGGATCGCCATGTCGATCACCTCACAGGCCATGACGGGAACGGCGGCTTCGACCTGGGACGGTTCACTGAGGGCGGCGGCTGTGCCTGCGTCACGGTGCGATTGCCTCCACGGCTGGTTCTCGCCGCACGCCGAGCGTCGGCCTGGCTGCGGGGTCATGGGCCGTACGTCCGTCGCGGTTGCGGACCGTACAGCAGTGAGGGTTCCGGCGGTCACAGGTCGTACGCCCGCAACCAGAGCTCCAGGGTGAGGACCAGCCACAGCTTGCCGCCCTGGCGCGGCAGCAGTGTGCCCTCGCCGCGCATCCAGGTGCGGACGGTGGCGGGCCGGAACAGCCCCCGCTGCCGGGCCGCGCGCCCCAGCAGCAGGTCACCGCCCAGTTCGCGGAGCGGTCCGCTCAGCCACTGCTGCACCGGGACCCGCATCCCGCTCTTGGGCCGGTCCACCACGGTGGCGGGCAGCAGGTCGCGTACGGCCTCCTTCAGCACCGACTTCTCGGCCGTGCCCCGCAGTTTGAGGGCGGGAGGGGTGGCGAAGGCGTGGTCGATGACGCGCCGGTCGAAGAGGGGGGCGCGGCCCTGGAGCCCCTGGGAGGCGGTGAGCCGTTCGACCTTGGTGAGGATGTGGTGGGCGCCCTTGGTCCGCAGATTGCAGTGCAGGAGTTGGTCGAGCAGGTGGGTCATCCGGTCCGGGCCGGTGAGGTAGGGCTCGACGAAGCGCTGCGGGGCCGGGGCGGAGTCCAACGCGGCCAGCGCGTCGGGGGTCAGCAGGTCGGGCAGGTCGGTCCAGCACTTGCGGTAGGAGCGCAAATAGGCGGTGGCCCGGTCCTCGTACCAGGGCGCGTCTGCCGCCCCCGGCGCCCCGGTGTGCATCTCCTGGACCAGCATCGGCAGGTTCTTCGGACCACCGAACACGGGGTCTCCGCCCTCCCCGTTGAGGACGATGCCGAGCCCGTCCCCCGCGACTGCCTCCGCGAGCATCAGGTTGGGCACGGTCAGCGGGTCGCCGACCGGGCTGTCGAGCAGGGCGGCGGCCTCGGCGAGCCGCGCCGCGACCGCCGAACCGGACACGGTCAGCACCCGGTGCCGGGTGTGGCAGTGGGCGGCGACGAGCCCGGAGTAGCCCAGTTCGTTGGGGAGTTCGCCGCCGAAACTGATGGAGTAGGTGTGCACGGGGTGACTGTGCAGCTTCGCGGCGAGCGCGGTGACGAGGGAGCTGTCGACGCCCCCGGACAGCAGGACCGCGACGGCTTCGGCCTCGGGCAGCCGGCGCGCGGTCGCCTCTTCGAGCAGGGCGCGCAGCGTCAGGGCGTACGTGTCATCGGGTCGTGGCCCGCCCGGCTCGCCGTGGCTCTCCTGCGGTTCCCAGTACACCCGTTGGCTGAGGGTCCCGTCGACCGCCAGCCGCACCACCCGTCCGGGCAGCACTTCGCGCACGCCCTCCAGCAGCGTCTCCTCGCCCGGCAGGTAGGCGAAGGTGAGGAAGGAGCGCACGGCGGAGAGGTTCATCCGGGTGCCCAGTGCGGGCCAGCGGCGCAGGGCGCGCAGGGAGGTGGCGGCGGCCCAGGTGTCGCCGGCGCGGGCGTAGAAGAGGGTGCGGGCGCCGACGTGGTCGCGGATCAGCACCAGGTCGCGGCCGTCGAGGACGGCGAGCGCGAACATACCCTCGGCGAGTGCGACGCCCGGTGCGCCGAGCCGGGCCCACAGCCGCAGCAGCACCTCGCCGTCGCTGCAGCCGGGCGGGGCGGGGGCGCCGGCTGTCACGAGCGCGGCGAGCAGGTCGGCGCGGTTGTGCAGGGTGACCTCACCGACGGCGCGCATTCCGGACGCCTCGAACGGCCCCTCGGCGTACCCGGGTTCGTCGGGCAGCAGTGCCAGTCCCGGCGCGAGAGGCGGAGCCCCCATGGCGGTGAGGTGAGCGTCGGCGGCCCCGGGCCGAACGTCGGGGTGGCCGGGATCCGGGCCGAGACAGACGCAGAAACGTGCCATGGAGCGAGGGAGTCCTTTCGTCGTTGTGTCCGGCTGCGCCCGCGCGCTCTTCGGGGAGGTGGACCGTGCGCGTACGTGCGTCATGGTGCGCACGCGGCGCCCCGGTCCGGAGCGCCGCGACGCACCCGGTCAGCCGAAGTCGTCGTCGCTCCAGCCGTCTTCGCCCTCGCTCCAGTCGCCTCCGTCCCAGTCGTCCCCGCCGCCGTCGCCGCCCGAGGCTGACGAGCTCTGGGCCTGCTGGCGCAGTTCTTCCTCCTCCTCCGGCGTCAGGTGCGCGGGCGGCAACTGAGCGGCGGTGACCGCGAGTCCGGTGACGCCGAGGCCGGCGAGGATCGCTCCCATCCGGCCGCCGAACGACGTCCGGTTGATCATCACGGTGTCGCCGCTGCCCCACAGCGTCCGGCCGTAGCCGATGTCCCGCCCGTAGGTCACGGTGCCGTCGGCGAGCAGCCGCTTGACGATCCGGTCCCCGAGCAGTTCGTCGGTGCCCGCGCCGCCCCGGTCGTCGTGCCAGTCCACCACGCCATCCGGGCCGCGGCGGCGCCATTCCTGACGGCCGTCCTCGTAGGTGCGGTGGACGCTGCCGTCGGCGAGCAATTCGTCGGTGTAGCCGATTTCGCGGGGGCGGATCATGCTCATCGGTCCTCGGGTCTGCGGTGGTCGGGCATACGGTCCTCGGGTCGGCGTCCGATCATGCGTCGGGCCAGGTCATGAACCCCGCGGTGCGCAGTTCGCGCAGTTCGCCCCAGACCGAGTGCCGGGCCGGGCGGGGACCGCGGGTCAGGCGCAGTACGGCGCGCAGGAGCCGGGCCGGCGCCACCGAGGCGACCTCCGCGAAGCGGCCGCCCGCGAGCCAGGCGACCTCCTCGGGCCGCAGCCCCGGAGGCAGCGGGCCGAGTGGGGGGACGGGTCCGGGTGCGCGCCCGGTCACCAGGCGCAGGGTCCGGGCGTGCCGGGGCACCAGGCCGAGCGAGGCCACCCGTACTCCGGGCACCGGCCCCAGCTGCTCGCGCACCCGGGCCGGCAGGGTGACGCCGGCGGGGCTCGCGTCGTTCAGGACGTGCACGGTGGCGCCTTCGGCCCGCTCCAGCGCCGCCACCAGCCGGGGATCGAGTGGCAGGTCGTCGGCCGCGCTCAGGACGGGGCAGGCGGCCTCCAGGTGGACGTGGTTGGCCAGCAGCATCCAGGCGATGGAACGGTCCTGGCAGATCAGCAGGCGCGGCAGCCCGTAGGCGTAGAGGTCGGGCTCGCGCGCGGGCCCGCCGACCGTCGGGGCGGCACGGTGCGGGGGCGGGAGGAGACCGGCCGGCTCCAGTCCCCGCAGCGCTTCGGTGAAGCGGGACAGCCTGAGGGGCGGGCGCTGGCTGTGCGGGATGCGTCGCAGCGGCGCGGGAGTCGGCCTCAGGACGCGGCAGGTCTCGTAGTACAGCTGCCGTTCGATGTAGCGGATCCCGCCAGGCAGGGCCGCGCGCCGGGCGGCGACGCCGATCGCCCGCTGCAGAACCAGTCGCGGGACCGGTCGCGATGACACCGGCGGGTCGATAAAGGTAGGCATGTCAGTTCGCGTCCTTCCCGGGCGACGGCTGCGGCTGGTTCCCGAGCCCGAGCCCGGCGGTGTGCCCGCGCGCCGGTGCCGCGCGCAGAGCGGCGACCGGCGCAGCAACGCCCTTGGAGATCGCGGCGGCGTGCGGCTCGACGAGGACTCGCATGTCAGATGCCCTCCAGCTCGGGTGACTGCGGCCAGCTCAGGAATCCGAGCTCGGCGGCCCGCCGGTGTGCCGGCTCCGGGGCACTGCGGGCCCGCTCGACGGCTCGGGCGACGGACGCTTCCACCAGGGCCGGGGGGACCGCGGCGACCGGGCCGAGCCAGCCCCGGCTCAGCCATGCGGCGTCCTCGGGGGCGAACCGTTCCATCCGCCGGAGCCAGCCGGCCTCGCCGGACCTGACCCTCTCGGGGGGAATCTCGTGCAGGACGACGGCCCCGCGGTTGCCCCGGACCGCCTTCACCGGCAGGCCCGCGTCCACGACCACCGCGTCGGGGCGGTTCGCGCGCACGTCGGCCAGCAGCTGGAAGCCGCGGGCGCTCGCGTCGTGCAGGACGACCACGGGCCCGGTGGGCGGCAGATCGGCGAGCCGGGCGGCGAGGGTCAGTCCCAGCCGGTGCGGGAAGTCGTTGACGGACAGGAAGACGCGTACCGCCCGGTCCGGGCACAGCAGCGCCACCGCCCGCTCCTGCCGGGTCCGGTCCCTGGGCAGGAACGCGGCGTCGCCGGCCGCCTCGTCGTCCACGACGCCGGGTGGCAAGCCGCCGTAGACCTCCACCCAACGGCCGAGCATCATGGTCCGGAATGCGTGCGCGTACGGCTCCACACATGCGCCGGCACTGAGGGCCGGCCGGCGCGGCCGCCCCTTCGCCAGCAGGTACACGACGACGGCCGCGCCCACGCTGCCCCACCACAGCAGACCGGCGTGGGCGATGTGCGGCATCCGCACGGCGAGCACCGCCAGTCCCGCGACGAGCACCACCGCAGCCGTGCGTCCCACCCATGGTGAGCGACCGCTGCGCGGAGCCGCGTCCCAGGTGCGGTTCTCGGCGCGGGCCAGGTACCACAGCTGGGTGAGGGTGACCGTGCGGCGGCCCTCGTCGGTGTGGGTGCGGGCGATGCGCTCGATCCGCGTGTCGTGCATGCCGCGGCCGTGCACCTTGGGATCGAGGGCGAAGGCCCGCTCGCAGTGGGAGCACACGCTGTTGGTGCGTTCCTTGCGCGGCAGGGAGGTCTGGCAGTGCGGGCAGATCATGTGCCGCCTCCGCCGGGCCAGGTCATGAAGCCCAGGGAGGCGGCGCGCCGATGTTCCGGGTCGGTGGCCGTGCCGGCGCGCTCGACGGCTCGGGTGACGACCGCGAGAAGCTTGGCGGGCGGGACGGCGACCAGGGGCAGCCCCCAGCCCTTGGACAGGCGCTTCAGCTGGTCGGGGGGGTATTCCTCGCTGCGTCGAAGTACCTCCATGACAGCGTCGCCGGGCGGCTCGCCCCGTACGGGCACGGCGTTCGGACGGTCCCGCGCGGCGTCGGGAGGCAGTCCGAGGTCCACGACCCGGTGTCCGGGGTACGTCGCGCGCACGCGGTGGACGAGTGCGAGGCCCGCGGCGTCGGCGTCGTGGAGCACCAGGACCGTTCCCGGGCCCGACGGGTCGAGGGCGGCGGGCAGTCCGTCGGGCGTGGCGACCAGGCGCAGCCCGTGGCGGGCGGGCAGGCCGGCGGCATCCAGGAAGACGGCAACGGACGGGTCCGGGCAGAGCAGCACGGGCCCGTCGGACGCGGGCTCGGCTGCCGGCACCGCCGAACGGTCCCCGGCGGTACGGGAGGCACGAGGGGACGGTCGAGGTGAGGGATACTCCTTGTCGCTGATCACCCCCGGCGGGAGCGAGCCGTAGACGTCGTTCCACTCCCGCATCAACTCGGTACGGAAGGACTCCCGGGAGACGCGGGGCCGGCCTCGTCTCCATCCCGACGCCCCCGCAATGAGGTAGCCGAGGGCGATGACCAGGAGCAGACCCCCCATCAGCGCGAAGAGCACCGCATCGCTGGCCAGCCCGGCGACGCCGATGAAGAGGCCGAACAGGGCGGCCACTCCGCCGCAGCCCATGTCCACATCGGTGTTCTGAAGCGACTTGCGGGACAGGGCGTACCACAACTGGCCGGTGGTGCAGCGCAGTCGGCCGTCCTCGGTGAGCTTGGCGGCGACGCGGCGGACACGGAGGTCGTTCAGGTCCAGGGGGTTGGTCTTGGGGTCCAGTGCGTACCTGCGGCCGCATTTGCCGCAGACGTTGCCGGGGCGTTCCTTGCGCAGCAGGGACTGTTCGCAGTGCGGACAGATCACGCGGGGCCCTCCAGTCGGTGGGCCAGCCGCCGCAGCCGGGCGGCCAGGCGTTCCTTGACGGTGGTGACACCCGCTCCCCGCAACCGCTGGACCCGCTCGATGTCACGCAGGGCGGCGGCCAGCGCCAGGTAGTCGGTGCGGGCAAGGGTGCTGGTGCCGGTGGAGCCGGGAGGCGCGACCGTTCCGTCCGCCGGGCCCGCCGCCCTGCGGTCCGCCTCGGGGGCGGTGATCGCGTAGTCCTCGTGGTCGATGCCGTAGCCGGTGTTGGCGGCCAGAATGGTCAGCGGAGAAGTGTCCCGATTGGCGAAGGAATGCGGCATCATCTCGGGGATCCGTATCAACTCGCCCGGTGTGAGCGGGACTTCCGTGACCCGGTCGCGGTCGGCGTCGTAGAGGCCGCAGGACGCGTAGCCCAGGCTGAGAACGAAGTGCTCACCGCCGTGCGCGTGCGGGGTGAAGGCGCTGCGCGGGCCGACCACACCGAGCTTGACGGTGGCGTTGGAGGGACGCTCGGGCGAGGTGGCTGCGTCGCCCACCAGGTAGTGGGCGAACTGCCCGTCGTCGATGAACCGCAGGAGATCGTGCTCCGGACCGAGGTCGCGGGCGCCGTCCCGGTCAGCGAGGACGATCGAGCCGTCGGGCAGCAGCCGGTACAGCCGCACACCGCCCGGCAGGTCCCCCACCCCGCTCCGGCCCTTCCCGACGGTAGCCGTACCCGGCACGCTTCCCTGAACATCACCGAACAAGAGTCCCCCCATGCCCACCCCGGCAAGTACGCGAATGGTAAGGCGTTGATCGAGAACACGGGGAGGGTCCGAACGAAACCCGCGGTGACACCGTGGTGAACCACGGGTTGACACGGCACACGGGCGAGGGAAACGGCATCACGCCCTTCACCCCCGTTGCGCGCCTCCGCACACCCCTGTGCGCCGGACGCGGATGGCCGATTCCTCACCCCTGTAAGGGAGTTCGGCACCGCACGGGGGTATGCCTTGTGCGTCTGTGGGCGCGGGAGCGGGGAGGCCGGCACTGTGGCACGCCTTTCGTGGACGTCCGACGCCCCTCCCTCGCGCCGGCCACGCACCCGTCACGTCGTGCGCCGACTGCGCGCTCAGGGCCTGGCCGGACCCGCCTTCCGCGACGTGCTTCCCGCCCTCACAGGGACGGTGTTGACCCTCAGCTCCGTGGTCGCCGCCCTCGCTGTGGGGTACCGGGCCGCGGGAGTCGTCGTGCCGCTCGCCGCGGTCGCGGTCCTGTTGCTGGCCGTATCCATCGTGGGCCGGCGCCTGCGTCCGGGCGCCCGCCGCCGCAAGGGCCACTACACCGCGCGAGAGCTGTTCGCACTCGACACCCAGGAACTCGCGCTGGCGGTCGCCCGGATGCTGCGCCGGGACGGCTGGCGCGTGCGGCTGCTGGCCGAGCCGGAACGACCGCGCCTGTACGCGAGCCGGGCCGACGGCCGCGAACTGCACGTGGCTTTCCGCCCGGTGGCCGAACCGCTGCCGGACGAGGACCCGCCGCCTCCTCGCACCCGGCGGACGGAACCGGACCGCCTGGTCCACCTGGTGGTGCACCGGGGCACCTTCCGTGCCCGTGACATTCAGTGGGCGCGACGCCAGGGAGACACCTGCCTCCTCGACGGCACCGCCCTGGTGCGCTGGGCGTCGGGCACCCCCTTCGACGAACTGCGTTCAGAGGAGAGGTGACGGGGTGCCGGCGCCCGTGTCGCCGGGCCTGGCGGCGCCGGACTCCGGGCCGGAGATCGCAGGACTGCTCATCACCGGAGCTGCGGCGGTGCTTGCACATCACGGACACGAGCGCACAGGACTGCGGCCACACTCTCGTGGCGAGGGCACACGGGCCTGCCCGGGGTGAAATCCGGTTGTCCACAGGAACGTTCAGCGCCTACTGTCGGATCTCATCGACGTGTAGCTCAGTAGCCAGAGCACCGGGCTTCTCACCCGGAGGGCGCAGGGGCGGAACCTGCCACGTCGGCTCATCGACGTGTAGCTCAGCAGCGGAGCACCGGGCTCGGGACCCGGAGGGGGCGGGGGCGGCACCCGCCACGTCGGCTTATGAACGACGACGCTGACCAGCAGCACAACGCAGAGGCCAACCCGGCTTACGTCTCCGGCCAATTGGCCAGGGCGCTCACCACCGCGCTCACCCACGACGACCCCGACACCCGCCGACGCGCCGGGGAACGGCAGCGTGCGTGGCGGTCCGTGCTGGCGGGCATGGCGAACGGCCTGCTCACCATCGGCTCCCGCACACCGGTCCGCGACATGCCCGCGTGGGTGACACCCGAGGTGCTCCGGGGCGGCTTCGCCACCGGCGCGCCCGGCGCCGGCGGCCCCATGACGCAGTACGAGACCGACGCCGCGCGCCGCGCCGGGGTGCCGCAGGACCGCCAGGCGCTCTTCGCGTACTGGCTGTCCGAGGACGGGCTGGCACGGCTCCACGAACTCCTGGACAGCGGACGGTACGAGGTGACCGTCCCCGAGGAGGCCGCCCTGCTCACGGTGGCCTGGCTGGTCCGGGCCGGAGAGACGGACGCGGCGATCGGACTCGTCGAGGAACTCGCCCCGTTCGCCGGACGGCTGCGGTTCACGCCCCGCCCTTCCACCCGTGAGGCGCCCGACGCCGGTGCGGTGCACCGGCGGACCGTCGCCGAGGCCGGTGAAAGCCTGGCACGACGGCGGACCAAGGATGCGGTGGAGACACAGCGAGAGGCGCTGGCCGTCTGGCAGCCGTTCGGCGACGACCTTCTCGCCCACTGGCTGGAGACCGCCGACGCCGGACAGCCGCTCCGGGTCCTGACCCGTACCCCCGACGCCGCCTGGCATGAGCACGGTGCCGAACTGCTGCGCCGTTACCGCGACTTGAGCGAACGCCATACCTACTGCACCAAACACCGGGATCGGAAGGGAAACCTGGGCATCCTCCGTGGCGCGTTGGAAGAGGTCGTCGCTCGACGGGAACTGGACGCGCGCCGGCTCGGCCTGCTGCGGCACGCGGTCACGTCCATGGTGCGGCGGCGCGGGTTGCCCGGCTCCGCACGGCTCACCGCACTGCGCCGGGAGCAGGCCGCGCAGGCGGCACTGCCCTCACACCATGCGCTGGCCCAGCTGGTGCTGCGGCGGATCTCCGGACTCGACCAACAGGCGGGCGTCGCCGAGGTCGCGCCGCTCGTCGCCCAGGTGAGCGAGGACGAGGCACGGGAAACGGGTCTGCCCGCGGGTGCGGTGATTCCGGCCGGCGTCCGGCGACCAGTCGAGTCCGCGCTGAGCGCGCCGTTGAGCACCCTTGTGGAACGCGGAGTCGTACCCTCCGCGGAGGTGCTGGCCGAGCTCGTACCGCAACTCGTCGCCGCCGCCACCGCGCAGGCCTATCCCGACCCGGCCCTGCGTACGCTTGCGGCCGCCCATCACCGGGCGTTCGCGGGCCGCCGTTCGCTGCTGCTGCTCAACCTGCAGCACCAGGTGCGCGCGGAGGAATTGCCGTGGGTACGGGCCGTGGCCGGGCAGCGCGTGGAGGGGGCAGCGGGTGCCGTGTCGGCCGTCGCGCTGCGGCAGCTCGGTGAGCTGGCCGTCCAGGCCTTCCCTGGCACGATCCTGCCCAATCCGCTGATCCGTGAGCTGTCCCTGCTGGCCCGCCAGACCGAGCTGGGCGCTCCCCTGGTCGAGGAGCTGGCCGCGGACATCTTCATGGGCACGTTCAGCCCGAAGTTCCTCGCCGCCGCCCGGGTCGCGGCGGAACTGCTGGGCGGCGGCTCGCTCTACGAGCGTTACTACGCCATCGACTACCGGGCCATCCGGAACGTGGCGATCGTCGAGGCCGGCGAGACACTGACGACGTCGTACGGGGCCAGGACCTCGCCCGGGTTCGCGAAACTGTGCGTCGAGCGGGCGGAGGCCTGCTCGTCCGGGGCGCGGCGGGCAACCGGATCCGTGGCCGCGAACGGCAAGGTGATCGAGCAGGCGCAGATCCTCACCACGCACAACCTGGCCACCCTCGTCCACCGGGTCGGCATCGAGCCGGACGTCGGGTGGATGGACCTGGCCCGCCGCTGCTTCGTCACCGTGTGCCGTCTGACCGGCCGCGTGCACGGCAACCCGCGTCCGCTCAGCACCATCAAGGACGTGGCCTATGCCTGGCGCCAGATGGTGTTCCACCTGTCCCTGTGCAGCACCGACGAGCGGGATCGCTTCCTGGCCTCGCTGCCGGAGGAGCTGGCCCGGCACCCTCGCCACGTGGCGGGACGGCTCGCCCCCGCCCTGACCGGCCTGCGCCAGGTCTCCGAGGGCGGTACGGCGGACGAGGGCGCCGGGCGCCTGCTCCTCGGCTGGACCACGGACGGACACTGGCTGCGTCCGGACCCGGCATCGACGGGCTGATCCCGCGGGGGCAGGGGCCGCTCTTTCACACGCAGCCGCGACGGCCGTCTCCCTGAGCCGAGGAAGCGGTGCATGGGCGACCGGACCCGGCGAACCGGCCGAGGAGCGGTGTGGCGGTGGGCAAGGTGTCCTCCAGTTCCTCCGTCGAGGACGGCGACGACGACGTGTGCCGGCGGACGCCCCCAGTCATTGTCAACAGGCAGGTGCACGCCCGGCACGGCGAGATCCGCCACCCACGCCGGGACTGGGACAGCACCTTTCAGGGGCGGGGCTCCAGCACCTCCACGACGCCCGTCTCGGTGTCATAGCTGCGCAGAGTGGTGAGCTGGGCCGACAGCGGCGGTAGCGGCAGCAGTTCGGGCACCCGCCGACCGGCGAAGGCACCGGCGCGCCGCGTCCGGCCGAGAGTGACGTGCGGGCTCCACCGCCCCGGGGCGTGAAAGGGATTCAGGCTCTCGGGCGGGCTGTCCGAGGCGACCGCCTCCCACACCCGGCGCTGCAGAGCGGTCAGCGGGAGGTCGCAGTCCAACGCCCAAGCCAGCACTGAGGTGGGCCGCTCGAAACGCTCCACGCCGGCGAAGCGCACCGGCAGCGGCAGTTCGGCGGCCACCTCGGCGAGCTCCCACCGGATCGGCGCGGTCAACTCCGGGCAGGTGGCCAGTGTGAGGTGCGGGCTGTTCGACGGTGAGCGATGGCGCGCCTGGCTGGGCAGCCCCGCGTCCGCCAGACGCCGCCAAGCCTCCCGGACCGCCAGGTCCGCCGCCTCGTCCAACAGAAGCTCGACCGTTCGCACCACCGCAGCCTACCGGCCATCCCCACCTCCGCCCATCGCCCAGCGCCCGGCGCCGTGCAAGGAGACGACTGCGCCCGCCGAGGTGCGCGACCCGGGGTTGATCCGGCTCGGTGACGAACTCGAGAAGGGGACACGATGACTGCACCCGACGCGCCCGGTACCGCCGATGCCGAGCAGGTCAACGCCCCGATGTGGCACAACTACGGGGCGCACCACCTCGATCGGTCCACGCCCCTGCCCGAGGTGGACGAGATCGCCTGGGGCCCTGCGGGGACAGGGCCGGGGGACGCCGCCCTGGGCGACCTGACGGGCCTGCGCGTGCTCGACCCGGGATGCGGTACGGGCGCACGCAGCCCACTTCGCCCGTACCCATCACGCCGCCGTGGACGCAGTCGGCCTCTCCCCCACTCAGATCGCTCGCGCGCGCTACGGCAACCTGCCAGGCCCGCGGTTGATCCGTGCCGACGCCGTCCGGCATCTGCGCACGTCGGAGTGAAGCGCAGACGGACCGGTTGTCGAAACGCGGCAGGTCCGAGGACTGAACCAACAAAACCGTAAGAGAGGTTGCTAAGGCTTGTCCCGTAACTGATCTTGGGGTGGGTTCGGGGCGAGGCCGTCCGGGTTCGGCCCATTCGTCTATCCGGCGAGGGCAAGGTTGTGCAGGGGGGCAATGCCACTCATGGCGTGATGGACGCCGTCTCCCCTGAGACGGCAGTCACGCAGGATCTTCCAGGTCTTCATGCGGGCGAAGACGTGCTCGACGCGGGCCCGGACTTGCTTGTGGGACTTGTTGTGAGCCTGCTTCCAGTCGGGCAGGTCCTCGCCTTTGCGGCGCCGGTGGGGCATTACGAGTCCGGTGCCCGGGTAGCCCCCGTCGGTGATCGTCATGGTGGTGCCGATGGCGGCCTTGGCACCGGATTCCTCCCATGCCTTGCAGTCATTACGGTTGCCGGGCAGGGGCCGGCCGACCAGGACGACGAGCCGGGTGTCGGCGTCGATGACGACCTGGTGATTGGTGGAGTACCGGTAATTCTTGGACTGCTCGGCCACTGTGTGGTCCCGGGTGGGCACCAGGGTGCCGTCCACGATGAGTACGGTGTCCTTGCGGAGCCGCTTGCGGGGCGGGAGCGCGAGCATCGGGCCGAGGTGGTCGATGATGCGGTCTGCCGCCGACTTCGAGACCCCGAACAGCGGGGCAAGCTGGCGCATCGTCAAGTTCGTGCGCCAGTACACCGCGATCAACAACGCTCGGTCCTCCAGCGGAAGACCCCACGGTCGCCCCTTACGGATCGCGTCTGCTCCGTCGCGCCGCAGCGCGGTCACCAACCTGGCGAACCGGCGCGGG
Organism: Streptomyces sp. NPDC026417; assembly: GCF_055567695.1. Lineage (NCBI taxonomy): Bacteria > Bacillati > Actinomycetota > Actinomycetes > Kitasatosporales > Streptomycetaceae > Streptomyces > Streptomyces sp. NPDC026417. Next base: position 465,040 of record NZ_JBVHPY010000002.1, on the reverse strand, counting down.
CTCAGCCCGGTGAACGGGCCTATCCAAGCCGGCTCTGAGGCCGTGATCACACCAGCCACATCATGATCATTCCACCCCGCCCCGACCGGGCGGACGAGCTGTCAGACCTCGGGGATGAAGGGCGGCTCGATACCCATCGCAGCGACACCCTCACGTACGGCACGGTCGAACTGCTTGATCTCCGCCACGAGAACATCCCAGGCGACGGGCGAGGTCCAGGAGTCGGGCGTGAAGCCGGAGCCAATCCGCCAGCCCTCGTTGGACCCCACGATGCGAATCAGTCCCGCGTCCGCCTGCATCGAGTCGAGCTCGAAACCCTCCTGACCGGCGGCCGGGCTCTGGAGCCAGAGCGCCAGGTGGTACGCCAGCTCGGCCACGGGGAACGCCTCCTCGGACCACACCAGCTTCCCCTCTTCCCAAATGGACAGCTCTGCCTCGATGTCGAGGAGAAGCACCTCCAGGGGAGCCTCGCACGGGGTGAGACCGCGCCGCGGCAGATCCGACAGTCCAAAGTTCCGGCAGACGAACCGCACCGCTCGGCCTCCATGAAATCCGAGGCCCACTACACGTCCAGGCCATCCAAATACGGACAACCGTACCAAGTCATGCCAGCCGCCCCACTGGGCGCACCATTTGCGGGACAGCCCTTAGATGTTGATGCCGAGACCGCGGGCACCTGCGGTCGTCCATCGTTTGATGAAGGCGGGCGGGGCGGCCACCTTCTCGGCCTGCAGCAGGTAGGTGACGGGCGAGTCCGAGCGGATCCGGTCGCGTTCTTTCGCCGTGACGTGGTGGAGGCCGACGAGGCCGAAGGCGATCGATGTGGCTGTGACGGCCGGCCACTGCGCTGCCGCGCCGCCGATGGCTCCCAGGGCGGGCAGTTGCGTCTGCAGGTTCACCAACCCCAGTCCCGTGCCGAGCTTGAGCCCTTTGATCGCGGCCTTGAGGTCGTTGAGCGGCTGCTCGAAGTGCGTCCGGCGGACATGCGCCACGTGGAGGGCGACGATCTGCGGATCCTGTTCTTCCAGGAGGGAGCCGGTCAGTTCAGCGGCGGCCGCGTCGAGAGCATCGACGAAGCGGTCGAACTCGGGCCGGTAGTCGGTGCGCAGCTTGATGATGTCGTCGACGGGTACGTCGGCGATACCCGCGGGCAGCGGCAGCTGTGCGGTCAGCATGCCGATCACGGACACCGGCCTGGCGTCGTGCGGGTGGTGATCGAGCAGCTCCGCGACAATTCGCGCCTCGTCCCAGTCGTGCACCTGCTGCTGGGAAGCCGAATTGTCGGTGATCGGCGTCAGTCCGTGCCGCCGGGCCAGCTCTTCCGTCAGCGCCATCTTGTAGACCCAGGCGAGCTTCGGGTCCACCGACATCCAGTCGTAGTCCTCGTCACCGGACAAGAGGGTGGGGCGGCGGGTGTTCAGACCCAGCCGAGCATCGAGCAGCACCTGGCGCAAACCAGGAGCGATCTCCTCCCAGTGCACCTCGACCAGGGACGTCCGCTCAGCACGCGGCCGCCAGATCTCCCCCGGCGCACCGTAACGGTTCACCGCCCGCCACTGCGGATCGCTCGGGTCGCTCTCGTCGATGTCCTCAGGGGACACGCCGAAGTAGCGGTGCAGTTCGGTGTGATGTTCGCGGATGACGTTGATGAAGTGCGGGGCGACCGCTTCGGCTGCCGGGCCCGGAGGCAATTGCTGGATGAAGTCGAGTCCGTCCGCCAGAGCGCGGACGGTGTCGGAGTCGTGGACTGGATACCCGGCCGCGGCGACGCGCGCCAGCGCCGGCCAGTACAGCGCGGTGGCCTTGACCCACGCGGCGTCCCGGATATGAACGTACGGAAAGTACAGACCGATACGCGGTGCCACCGCTCCCCCTCGGGCGTCTACTGCAAGACCTCCAGCACCGACCGTACTCAAGATCCCCTTCCCGGACACAGCGAACCCGCATCTCACGGTCAGCCGGTCCGGTTCCCGTCCTTGATGAGGGGCGCGATCAATGCCGCTCGGGTGCTGTGTCCGCCTCGCGCTGCCCGCAGTGCGCGCAGCGCTCGCGGCCGTCCCACACCGACCAGCCGAAGTCGGCCGGAGTGAGGACATGGCCCTCCAACTCGCTTCGGACGGCCTCGCGGTAGGCCCAAACAGCATCCAGATAGGGGTGGTAGATGTCGTGGAACGCAGGAGTCGAGATCCCGGCGCCCGCAGCGACCACCCCCCGAAGAGCGCGAAGGCGTTCGAACATGGTCTGGCCCGCGCTCGCAATCCGGGCAGTGGCGTCGAGGAAGAGACGCTCACGCACCTCATAAATACGGGCGTCCGTCAGCGCCAAGCGGCTCGCCTCCTCCAAATCGGCCGCCCCGGCACCGTACTGCGCAAGGCGACGCAGTTCCGTGTGTGCGGCGCCCGCCGCCGCGATGAACTCCGTATAGACGTCCCGACGGCGCGCCTGCAGACTGCGACGGTGCTCCTGACGAGTACGCAGACGGTCCGCCAACACCGTGCCCGTAATCGCGATCAGACCACCACCCAAGGTCGCGACCAGCGTTCCCCACTCCATACCGCATCCCCCCGCCGGTATTCCACACAGCCCGCCCCCATACCGCCCCACCCCGCAGATCATGCCCCACGACTCGCGCCGACCGTGATCGTGGCGAATGCTGTGATCAGCCTCCCGGAACATCCGGACGAACGACATCCGACCTACCGCGATGTCCTCCCCGCGTCCAGCGTTTCCCGGTCCGTGGCGGTGGCCGCGGACAGCTCCTCCCTCTGGATGTCCGCATCGATCAGCGCCGTCACCGTCCACACGTCCAACATTTCGTCGAACTCGAGGGCCGGACGGAGTGTTCGTGCCGGGCCGCAGTAAGGGTGCTCGCCTCCGCTCGGGCGCCGCTATCGTTGTGCGGTCGCCGAGTGTGGGGGAAAGTCAGTGTTCGTGATGAAGGTCGTTCTGACCGTCTGTGTTGGCGGGTTGATTGCGTTGGGGGTCTGGGCGTTGGTCGCCGGGCGCGTCCCGGTGTCCGTCCTGAACCTCGGGAAGCTGGCCCGGCCGCGGTGGTGGGGGGCGGCCGCGCTCGCGGTGTGCGCCGGCTTCCTGACCATCCTGTGGGCGGATGCTCAGTACGGGGGTGCCCTCACGATGCTGGGCGTCGGCTTCATGAGCCTGGCACGGAAGCCCCGTCTCCCGGAGCAGGACGCGGAGACCGGCGCCGCCTAGGCAGGCCGATCCGGCGGCGGCGCCGTAGGCCTTCGATGTCAAGGAGCGTCTTCTGATGCCGTCCCGACGCAGCGGGCCGGGGTGGTCGAGCCGTGACCGAGCAGACCTGGCGGTTGATGCATGGGGCACCCGCGTCGGAACTCCGCGGCTCGCTCACATCGGACAACGATCGGGCCGGGAAAAGTGAGCTGGAGATGATCTAAGCCTTCGAGGTGGCCCGCGAGCACCACCAGCTGCGGCGCAGCGGCTGGACACAGGTATCCTCTGGCGATGTCGAATCAGTCGGTGGCGGCGGGAGTCAGTCTCGCTGGTGTGATGGCGCACTGCGGCGGAAGCCTGGTGGGCGCCGTGGAGCTTCTGGTGGGAGCAATAGCCTCGGCACCGGCGGCTCCGGAGCCCTATGCGGCACTCGCCGATCTGTGGAGGGACCGACGCTCGGAACTGAAGGAGAGCCTCGAAGAGGACGGCTCCTTGAGCGCTGTGCTGGCGCAGGCGTACTTGTTCTTCCTTGATGGGGACATGGACGACGCGGTCATGGCCCTTGGTTCGGTCACGGGTGTGCGGCCCGACGTGGCATGGGGCGCCGCACCCTGGTTCGGCGATGCGCGCTTCCTCGGCGCGGTGAGTGCCGAAGCGCTGGCCGAGGGGTGTCTGCGGACGTTGGACTACGGTCACGACCTGGACAGCGACGAGATGCGGGAGCGGTTCGCGCCCTGGTTCCATGCACTCGACGTGGTATCCGAACGGAATCCCGTACCGGAGTCGCTGGCCGCCATGGCCCGGCTGCCTCGGGCCTGCGGCCGGTACGAGCTGTCCTTCGCTCTGTGCGACCGTGCCGATGCTGTCGACCCGGTCATGTGGACCGCAGTCGCGCGAGCGAGCACCTGGCGCGTGATGGGCGACTTGGATCAAGCTGCTGCGGCCTTCGAACGCGCCTTGCTCCTGGACCCCGCCAACTGGTCCCTCCACCTGGACTTGGCGGACGTGCGTGCCGAGCAGGGCGACTTCGCCGCAGCCGCGGGCCTCGTCGAACAGGGCCTGGAATACGAGCCTCACGAAGTCTCCCTGCGCGCGGCGGGCGCCGCCTACCGCACACGCCTTTCCGGATCGCCCGAAGACCTGAGTGCCCTGATCGCCCTGGCGCCAGAGCTCGCGAACACCACCTACCGGAACCTGCTGATCGACTACGCATGTGCAGGGCCGAAGCTGCCGCGGAACCTCGTTGCCGAGGCCCACCGCCTCCGAGAGAGCTGAAGGGCTGCCGTGCCAACCGGTGCCCGTCGGGAGGGCCTTCGGGCACCTGGTCACGTGATCCGCCGGAGAGTGCCTAACGCGTCAAGTCCTCATCGATGAGTGCGTGGTTTCCCCACCGGTTCCAGAGCACGTGATGCCATTCGTCGGAACCGGTGCCGGGAGGCGTCACCGGCGGTACCGGCCCGGGGCTGGTCTCGATCAGGTGCACCAGTGTCCACGCGACGCCGTAGCAGTCGTCGGGACCGGAGCAGGCAGCCAAAGCATGCGCCTCGTCGGGCGTGACAGGCGCGGCAATGATGGCGAGTTGTGCGCTTCGCCGGTCGATCTCCTCCTCGTCGGCATCCCAGTCGGGCAGAGGTCCGTCGGCGACGAAGAACTGAACTTCGGGTCTCACCCGTGAATGATCGACTGCTGTGGGCGACCTGAGCAAGGCGGGTTTGCCGCAGGTGAAGGCATACGTGCAGCAAATTGGTGACGGCGTCGATGATGACCTACACCTTCACCTTCACCTTCACCTTCACCTTCACCTTCACCGAGGACGGGTAGGTGCCCCACCGGGCCCCGCCGACCTGTAGGTCAGTCGAAGAGGGCAACGACTCCATTTACCCAGATCGCGAGGAACGCAAGGGTCCCCACCAGGCAACCGACACCCGCCAGCACACCACCGAGCGTCCACGGTCCGGAGGGCACCTCCTCATACTTGTCCTCGAGGCTGTCCCGGTAGGAGGCGGGGTCGTCCCAGTCGACGGGATGTCCCAACTCCTCGGCACAGGCCGTCCGGACTGCGACCAGCTGCTTCTCCGCGAAGGAGGTGGCAGCCATCGCCTCAGGGCCGCGCCAGGCGAGGGCCTTCATCCGCCACCCGGGAGACCCGTACCGCGCCTCGAAGGCGGCGCTCTCGTCGGCGGTGCGGTCCTCTTCGAGGTACATCCAGCGTCCGGCCTCGGCGGCATCGCCGTAGAGCCGGTACACCTCGGCCAGGCGCCGACGGAGCGTCAGGTCGTGCGGGAACGATGAGACGAGACCGCGCAAGCGCTGACGCGCGACGGGAACACGGCCGGCGGCCAGATCTGCATCGACTCGGACAAGGGTCTCTCTCAGAGGCATGAACACATGATCGGGTACCGCAGTGATCTACGTCGACCTGGTTGTTGCTCAGCTCTTGCCGCTCTCAACGGCATCGGCTGAACCTCACCGAGGTGGAACACCTGCTCTCACCGGACAACCCAAGGCCTGGACGGCGTCAGCCGCGGACACCGAAGTCGATGCGGTGGGTGAGACCGGCGGCCGCGAATGCGGCAAGGAGCTCGTCGCGGCCCTCCGTGAAGTGGGCCCAGCTGTCGTAATGGACAGGGACCACGCGGCCCGCGTCGAGGATCTTCGCAGCCTGGGCGGCCTGGGCGCTGTCCAGGACGAGCACCTCACCGTCGAAAACATCGGGGAAGCGGGGAGCTCCGGCGAAGAGAAGCGCCGTGTCGACCGGGGAGAAACGTTCGGCGATGTCCGTGACCGCGTCGAGGGAGGCGTTGTCGCCGCTGACATAGACGGTCGGCAGACCCTCGCCGGTCAGGACGAACCCGACGACCTGTCCGGTAATCGGCTCGACCTCCTCACGTGGGCCGGGGCCGTGGATGGCGGGCACGCCGGTCACGGCGACCGTGCCGGGTCCGCCGTCCCGGCGCTCGAGCTCGACCGACTGCCAGTCGGCGAGGCCGGTGGCCCCCTTCCCGAGACGCTTCTCTGCGCCGGGGGTGGTGAGCGTCAGCGGGATGTGGGCGAGCAGGGCCCGGCCGGAGGTGTCGAGGTTGTCGGCGTGCTCGTCGTGCGAGAGCAGGACTACATCGACGCGGCCGAGATCGGCCGGGCTGCCGTGAGCCGCCGCCGTCTTCGTCAACACCACGGCCGGCGCCTGGTGGTCGCCGGGGCCGTCGAAGGTCGGGTCGGTGAGAAAGCGCAGGCCGCCGTATTCGAAGAGGGCGGTCGGGCCGCCGAACACGCGGACGGGGAACGCGGAGACCTGCGGAATCGGAGAAGACACGAAGAGACTTCCTCACGGATAGATTGAATTTTAACCGTGAGGCGACTGTACGCGTGCCTCACGGATGAAAGCAAGCCGTACCATGAGAAGCATGGAAGAGCTCGTGATGGACGAAGCCGCCCTGCCGTCGGCGCCGGGCGAGGCGGAGCACCCCTCCCTGGCCCTGGCCAACAGCGCTGTCGCGCTGCCCGGCGGGCACACGGCCGACTTCCTGGGCACCCCGGCACGGGCCGAGCGGTGGCTGGCCCAGCACGACCTCGCCCCGCCCCATGCCGGCCTGGCAGAGGTATGCGCGACACAACTGCGCTCGCTGCGCGAACACGTGAGGTCGCTACTGGCCTCACGAGCCGCCGGGGAGCCCGCCCTGCCAGCCGCCGTCACAGCCGTCAACGACGCCATGACCCGGGTCCCTACGGCACCTCTGCTGCTGTGGGACGACAAGAGCGGGCCCTACCGCGCCACACCCCACCCCACCACCGCCATCGTCGAGCACGCTCTGGCGGTCATGGCCGCCGACGCCGCCGACCTGCTGACCTCACTGGATTCCGCGCGCCTGACCGCCTGCGCCTCCCCGCCCTGCAACCGCTTCCTGCTCAAGCACGGCCGCCGCCACTGGTGCTCCACCCGCTGCGGCGACCGCGCCCGCGCCGCCCGCGCCTACGCCCGCCGCACCGCGACGGACTGACAACGCCGCATCGCCGACCCCGCGCCGGCTCCAGCCGCGTCTCCTCGATCGTGAGCCCGGATCGGACGACCTTCCCGAAGGTCCGCACCACTGCCTGCCGGCAAGGCCGGGCGACCTGCGACCGGTTGATCGGGGGCCCTTGAGCCGGGCGCCGCAGCCGCTGCGGTCGAGGCTGGTGGTCACGCTGCTGGCAGTGTTCTCACGCCGCACGATGCGAGGGCCTGGCTCACTCCTCACCAGCGTGGCGCGGCACGGGTGATGCTGCCGTCCCGTCAGCCCTTCAGCTGAGCCTCGCTCGGCGTGAAACCGGCGGCCCCGGCAACGCAGGCCTCATCGACGCCTCCCGCGCCACCCGCAACTCAGTCCAACTGAGGGCCGACAACGGGCGAACACACAGGATGGATGCGAGCCGCCTGCCCCACTCGGCTCCTGGCCCCACGTTTGTCACGTGGGCCCCTCAATGACCCAGGGGCGCGGACGGCGAACCCTCACCCGCTACCGAAGGCCGATGCGGCACCCACGAACGGGGCCACCGAAGCCGGATCAGGCGCGCAGGGTGACGCCGTAACGGGTCCTCATCCGCCGCAACTCCCACAGCGAGACGGCCGTTACGGACAGCGGCCCGCCCAGCATGGAGCAGAACTGGACGACGGGTGGGCCCCCCGGCATGCCGTCGCCGATCAGGTTGAAGACCGCGAACACCCACACCAGCGCCAGGGTGAGGACGGGCGGCAGCATCGGGTGGACCTGAGCGCTGTTGAAGGCGCTGCGGGCCGAGTACAGCGACGCCATGAAGAAGAACGGGAAACCCCACACGATGACCACGAGCGCAGCGACGGCCAGTAGGTACTCCCACCAGCTCTTTCCGTCACGGTCGTCGATCTGGGCCGTGAGAACGAGGATTCCGCCGATGACGACCAACGTCAGCACATACCAGCCGACCGCCTTGAGCGGAGCGCGCAGCCGGGAACGCAGACTCGATCGCAGGTGCGGGGGCGCGTAGTAGATGAATCCGAGGATGACCAAAGGCCCGGCGATCAGCAGCACGAACGGAGCGATGATGAGGTTGGCGACGCCGCCCCAGGCCGCGTCCTCCCAACGGTTCCGATCCACGTTGTAGGCAAGGACCAGAGCGATGGTGGCGGCAGCACCGAGCACAGTGCGGGCCAGCTGGACGCGGTCCACGACACGGTCCACGATCCGGCCTTCACCCTCCTGCGCGAAGAGCCTTATCGCGACGCGATGCGCGGAGCGCAGGATCGCGGAGACCAGCCCGAAAAGGGAGACGTATGACAGGCAGCCGCGGGAGCGCCGGACGGCGGGCCTCGTTGGCTGGCGGCCGTAGGGGTACGAAGGCTGGTTCGGGTACGGGCCCGGATTCGGTGGTGGCGGACCGTACGGACCGGTCTGCGGTGGTCCGTAGGGGTCACCCCAGCCGCCCTGGCCTCCTGGTCCGTTGCCGCCGGGTTGCCCCGGGCCGTTGCCCGGCCCCCATCCCCCCGTAGCCACACCGCTCCCCGTTCTTCGGCCACTTACTGTGGGTGTCGTGTCGCGCCACGGCGCAGTCTACTGGCCCAACCTGTCCACACCCTCGTCGACTTGGTCGCCGCCCGCCTCCGCGTCGCCCTCGTCCCCCGCCTCGGCCGGGGCCCCGAGGTGTCATCGAGGTTCCCCTCCACCCGATGCCGGTATGCCGGCTCACGCCCACTGGCGCAGAGGCGCCGCCGGCCCGCCGGCAATCGCGGAAACGGTACGGGTCCTCCAGGAGCACGGGCCGAGGCTGGCGACGGCCACCGGGAGGGGCAGAACCCGCAAAGCCCCGTTCCGGGCCTCAGCGCCGGGCCAGCGCCAGCACGCTCAGGCCGAACATCAGCACCCCCAAGGGGAGATGGACCGACGGGACGTGCGCGATGCCGAGCACGACCTGGACCGAGGCCAGCACGAGGAACCCCGACGCGTGCCCGACGGGCCGGGCCGGGCCACCGCCCGGCTTCCACGCCAGCACGGCGGCGAGCAGGTACAGCATCGACGCCCCGTACATCACTCGGGCACCGACATCGTGCAGCGTCGCTCCGTAGGACGAGGTCAGCAGCAGTCCGGCGGAAACCGCCTGGAGGAAGATGGTCAGGGTTTGCAGGGCGATCGCGATCCGCAGGAACGAGAGGCCGCGCCGCGCGTTTGCCGTCGTCGTCGCCGTCACCTGAGTGGCCATGTCACAGTCCCCTTTTCCGCCCTGGGGCAGCAGATCGATAAGGTCTCACCAGCCCGACGACACAGGGCTGCGAAAGGTAAGGCGGGGGCCAGAAGCATGGGGACTGTCGGGGGCGGCACGGACGCGATAGCCGGCGAGCGACGTCAACTGATCAACGTGGCGTACCGGTTGCTCGGTTCCGTGACCGAGGCCGAGGACGCCGTGCAGGACGCCTACGCACGCTGGTACGCGCTACCCCGGAGCCGGCAGGAGGAGATCCTGTCCCCCGGCGCCTGGCTGACGACGGTGACCGGCCGCATCTGTCTGGATCTGCTCGGCTCGGCACGGGCCCGCCGTGAACGCTATGTCGGCGCGTGGCTGCCCGAGCCGCTGCCCGACCGCACCGAGTGGGCCGACGCGGGCAGCGGTCCCGCCGGGCCCGGGCCAACGGGCCCCACGGGCCCCACGGACCCCGCCGACCAGATCGTCCTGGACGAGTCGGTGACCATGGCCTTCCTCGTCGTCCTGGAGTCGATGACACCCGTCGAACGGGTGGCGTTCGTCCTGCACGACGTCTTCCGGTACCCGTTCGCGGAGATCGCCGACGTGCTCGGCCGGACCCCCGCGGCCTGCAAGCAGCTCGCGGCCTCGGCCCGGCGGCGGGTGAACCCCGCAAGCGCTCCGGGGCCGGGGACCGGTCGGGCCGACGTAGTGAGGCACGTCAAGGAGGCCTGGGAGAGCAAGGACATCGCAACGCTGGTCGGTCTTCTCGACCCCGCCGCCGTCATGACCGCCGACGGCGGCGGCATGGTCGGCACCGTCCTGCGCCCGGTCGAGGGTGGCGCGCGCATCGCCGAGTACATGGTCGCCATCGCCGACAGGGCTCCCGGACTCGAACTCCTGCAACGGTCGGTCAACGGTGTACCGGGCCTGGTGGCCCAGCGGTCCGGTGTCGTCATGACCGTGGCCGCGTTCGACGTCTCCGACGGGCGCGTCACCCGTATCTGGGCGATCCGCAACCCGGAGAAACTGCGGCCCTGGGCGCCGGAGGACCAGGACAGGTCCGGCCGGTCGTAGGACTGTTCTGTTCCGCCTGGACCGCCGACGTGCACCTGGGGTGGGTCTGAGACGCCCGAGGCGTCCAAGCGGGTCCGAGCGCTGGCGGAGCCCTCGCCGCCAGCGCCGGTGTACGTGGGGAAGTCAGAGAAAGTCCCGCCAGAAGGGCACCGTCGCTCGCGGATTCCAGCTTTCGTCGACCTCACCCCGCGCCTCGTCGAACTCCAGGTGCACGTAGTCGATGAGATCCAGCCCGTAATAGATGATGTCTGTCTGCCACATCGAGAGCACCGGATGCCCGAAGCCGCCCCGCCCGGCAGGCAGGTACCGGTGGGCGTACACAGGCACCAGCACCGGCACCTGCGCCAGGTGACGCCGCGCCGCGTCCAGTGCCGCCGCCCCCTCACGCGGAGTCTCGCCCCAGCCCTCGTACCAGAACCCGTTGTGCTCAACGGCAAGGAGAACCCCCTCGACCGGCCAGCGCAGCTGCCTGTGCAAGCAGTCCAAGTCGCCACCCCGCCACTCCGGCCAGGGCCTGGACCAGGTCTGCCCCTCCTCGGGAGGAACGTTGACCGGCAGGCCGGCGGCAAGGAAGGCTCGGTGATCATCCGCGAACTCGAAGCCGTAGTCGCTCTCGATACGCAGGAACTCGTCGTCCGTCAGCCCCGCCTCGAACTCATGAAGACCCGTCTCCGCCAGACGACGTGCGGCGTCCGCACCCATACGTGCGCCCTCACTGGTGATCACCACCGCACGCTGGCGCGGACCAGCACCCGAGGGCACCCGGGTATTGCTCCGATGGCACCGGTGCGGGGCCGATGGGATGTCGGCCCTGGCGGGCCCGGGTTCCCTTCTCGTACGATCCAGCGTCTGGCGGTGGGTGAAGAGGGGGTGGCCAGTGCGTCGTTATGCGGTTGCTGTGCTCAGCACCGTCCTGACGCTGACCGTCGGCGGTTGTGGGGCGGCCGACGGCGGGACGCGTGCGGCGGCCAGGAGCCCGCGTCCGAGCGGGACGGCCGGCTCCGAGCCGTGGCGGCCGGCAGGCCACACCGACAACCCCGGGACCCTGAACGGTGTGGTGGCCACCGGGGCGCACGACGCGTGGGCGGTGGGAGACGAGGGGACCGGACCGGTCGTCATGCGATGGAATCGCGGGACGTGGGCCAAGGCCAAGGTACCCGAGCAGCTCGGCCTGGGAGGCCTGCGCGTCGTGGCGGCATCGGGGCCGGACGACGTGTGGGTCTTCGGACGCGCGCAGCCTTCCGGCGACGGCGGAGCCCAGGAGGCCAGTGGGGCGCACTGGAACGGCAGTCAGTGGACGTCCGCCTGGCACGAGCCCAACTTTGAAGTGGATGCGGCAACCGTCGCGGGACCGGGCGACGTGTGGGTGGCGGGCCGGCGGCAGGGCGGCAACGGCACATGCCGTTCGTTCCTCCGGCACCGTACCGCCGCGGGCTGGTCGGCCGTCGCCCTGCCGGCGACGGTGTGCGTGCGCGCCCTCCATGCGCTGTCGCCTCAGGACGTCTGGGCCGTCGGTGGGGATCGGGGCAAACCGGTAACCCTGCATTGGGACGGCGGGAGTTGGCGCACGGTGCCACTGCCGCCCGCGGTCGCAGCGCCGAGTGGAGAGCTGAATGGGCTCACTGCTCAGTCGCCGACGCAGCTCTGGGCGGTCGGCCGCACGGGCCGAGTGGAGGCGGTGACCGGGCCCATCGCCGTGCGCTGGGACGGGCACAGGTGGGTGAGCGTGGTCGACTCGAGCGTCGGCGATGAGTTCGCCCATGCCGCCACCGACGGGCACGGCGGGATCTTCACCTCCACATCCGAAGCGCGGGTCTTCCACTACGACGGCCGGAACTGGACGAGCGAACAAGTCGCCTCCGACCATACGATCACCGGCCTCGCTGCCATCCCCACAACATCCCAAGTCCTGGCCACAGGCGTGTGCTGCGACGCTTACGACGAGGACACCACCGGCAAGATCTGGATGCACCGCTGACGCCCTGCGGCCCGGCCGCCACCACCGCTGGGCCGGTTCCGTCCCGGTGTCCGGAGGTCGGCGTCCTCGTCCAGTGAACTGGGTCCCCACCAGGTTTGGCGGCACGGATGTGATTTCTCCCGTGCCGCGCCAACCCTCGTGATGTCAGCCGGCGGGCTTGACGTGGCGGACCAGCCACATCAGCAGGGCGTCCAGGTCGGCGGCGGCCGAGAGGACCCGGTCGACTGCCTCGGGGGTGTGCAGCCACTCCCCGCAGCCGAGGGGACGGGCGGCGATCAGCGAACGGTGGCGCAGCAGGTCCGTACGGGAGTGGTTGGTCGGGTAGCCGCGCGGGGGGCGTTTCATCACGTCCCCGGAGATGTCGTAGCCCTTCTTTTGCACGTCCTCGACGATGGCGGACAATTCGAGGCCGCTCCCCTCGGCGGCCACGGCTTTGCGGAACATGTCCACCTGGCCGGGGTCGGGGTACCACCAGGCGCCTTGGATCCGCAGTCCGTCCAGGGAGAACCGGAGGCCGATCTCGACCTTGCGGCCGAGCCGGATCACCGCGCTCTGGTTCTGCCACCACCAGGAGCCGGTGCGGTAGTGCCAGACGGAGAAGTCCTCGTATCGGGGGTCGTTGTCCGCGACCTCGTTGAGCAGGTCGATCATCGGCTGCCGGACCAGACGTTCGCGGTCCGCGCGACAGCGCTCGCGGGTCGCGTGAGTCGGTTCCCCCTGGAGCTGCCACAACACGTCCATGGCCTGCTCCGGCCAGCCGGTGAACTGTCCACGCATGCGGACAGGTTAGCCCAGTGAGCTACGCGGAACGGAGCGCCCGCATGCGCATCTCCCGGACGGCCACGCGGGGGATCTCGGTGTGCGCTTCAGACCACGCAGATACGGAAGACGCTGCCGTCGTCCAGGTCGAAGGTGGCGGCCGCGCCGCAGCCACGGAATATACAAGCTGAGGTCGTGCCCTGCTCCTGGCCTCCAACGCAGAGAGGGATGGGCCTCTTCGGTCCCTGTCCTCCGGCAGGCTTTACCAAACGGTCGACCAGTTGTTTTCCCTGGTCAGGTAGCGTTCAAGGCATTCATTGATCTTCATGTACGGGCCCGTTCGGCATGACCTACGGGCTCGTAAAGAGGGGTGTGCCATGAGTGCGGTCAACCTTGCGGAGACGGCAGCCGGTCTCCCGGCAGCCTGGAGTTCTCACAGCCTGGGCCTGGTGGGGGCGGCCTGCGTGAAGGTGCTGCGCATGGATGGGCTGCCGGTCAAGGAAGAGAGCCACAGGGCCGCCGAGGCGCTCCTGGTCCTCGATGGCCAACTGGAGCTAGAGGTGGATGGCATGCCGGTGTCGGTGCGAGCGGGTGAGCTGTTCATGGTGGCGGCGGGAGCCGCACACTCGGTCCGACCCGGGAGCCGGGGCACGTTGGTGATCGTGGAACTACCGGAGGAGTAAGGGCTCTTCAGGCTGCCTTGGCTGCCGCCCCTCCCCCGCACTGACACCCGCCCCGCCCACACCGCGGTGCCGCAGCGGATCCTTCACGGACAGCACGGCCGGAGCGAAACTCCACCCCCACGCCGGCCTCCAGCCCGCCGACACCCTCTCCGCAGAGCTGCGCCGGCCCGGCCCCCGTAGCCAAGGTTTTCCGGGCTGACATGTGTCTCATAAACATCGATGCCCGCCAGATGGCGTGTCTTTGACCGTCGGGCGAGCGTCGGTGTCTTCGTGGTTCTGCCCCCTACCTCGGTCTCACCCGGTCTTCTGGTCTCGCAGCAGGAGGGCGGCGAGTGCCAGGGCATTTCCGCGGGGGGAGGCGATGTCGAGGCCGGTGAGCTCAGTGATTCTGGCGAGTCGGTTGTCCACGGTGTTGGGGTGGAGGCCGAGGTGGCGAGCGGTGTTGCGGCGGTCGTGTCGGCGTTCGATGTGGACGCGCAAGGTGTCGAGGAGGTCGGGACGGTCCTCGATGGGACTGAGGAGAGCGGCGATGCGGTCGCTGCTCTCGTCGCGCTGGGAGAGGTGGTACTCCAGCATGATGTCGTCCATCGCATGGAGTCCCGGCGGTCGGCCGCAGGCGCGCGCGATGCGGACGATGTTGCCGGCGGTGCGGGCGGCAGCCGGCACGTCCTGAACTGTGGCAGCGTTGACCACGGCCAGTCTGACGGCGTTCCCGCATACCTTCCTCAGCGAGGTACAGAGTTCCTCGCAGGCACGGAGGCCGTCCGGGTCGTCGGCCCGCTGCGGCGTGATCACATGGCCTCCGTCGACGTCGAGCAGTGACACAGCGCCGCTGTCCAGGCTGCGGTCGACCGCGGACTGGATGCGGCGGACCAGCCGTCGGCCGGCGACAGTGGTGGCGGGATGCCCCTCATCCTGCGGCAGTTGCAGGTGAATGACGAGACAGGGGCCGTTGAGGCCCAGCTCGTCGACGGCGCGTTGCCGAGACAGCGAGCCGTCCAGCAGGCCGCGCACCAAGGCGCGGTGGTGCTCGCGGCGTTCAGCCGACAGCGTGGCCTGCTCGAGGAGGTAGGTCTCTGCCACGGCGCCGATGACGGCTTCGTGGCCGCGCAGAAGGAAGTCGACGAGTTCGATGAGCGCGCCTTCCTCTCCGCTGGTGGCCTCGTCTCGCAGTGCCTGCCAAAGGACGTAGACGGCTGTGGAGTGGCTGCGCAGGAGCGTGTGCAGGGGCATGCCTTCCTCGGCACGCTGGGCAGCACGCTCACGGAAGAGGCTGTAGTCACCGGCACGCCCCTGAGGGTCGCGTACGCGGCGCAGAAAGAGGCGCAGGCCGTTGCGGACCGTCGCGGCGACCTCTACATCCTTCACATCGCTGGGAAGTTCGGCGTAGCCCGGCAGTCGTTCGAACGCGTCGCGTGCCATGCTGCGGGCGAGTTCGTTGACCCGGCTCTCGCAGCGCGCGGCCAGAGCCTGCGCGGCTGGAGACATCGTGGGATACGCCGTGCGGCGCTCGGGCAGCGGGTCGCTCGGCACCGGTTCTCCTTCCGCCCTGTGACAGATCACAGGGTCCGTCGCTGTCGACTGTGAAGACGACGGATGTTCCCCCGCACGCCTCCGGCGCAGACTCTACGCACATCAGCGGGCTGTCACGGGGGGACAGTGCGGCGGTCAAGGGAAGATGGCTAGGAGCCGGGAGCTATGACAGAACACAATTCCAGCGGCTACATGACGTACGCGGACCGGGTCTGGTCCGGCGAGGAGACGCTGCTGGCCCACTTCCGGGGTGAATTCGCGAGCGGTGATCTCGTGGCGATCGCCGAACGGACCCGGTTCTTCCCGGCTTTCGCCAACGTGGCGGTGTTCGACACGGGTGATGGTCTGGTCCTGGTCGACTCGGGCGACTTCCGTACGGCGTCGCAGCTGCACGTGTCCGTGCGCCAGTATTCGGCGGATCCGGTGAGGGCGGTCGTGTACACGCACGGCCATGTGGATCACGTCTTCGGCATGGCGCCTTTCGACGCGGAGGCGGCCGACGTCGGGTCGGAGCGCCCCGAGGTTTTCGCACATGAGGCGGTGGCGGCGCGCTTCGACCGTTACCGGGAGACCGCCGGTTACAACACGTGGATCAACCGGCGTCAGTTCGGCGTTCCGTCCCTGCAATGGCCGACGGAGTACCGCTACCCCGACACGTCCTACCGGGACCGGCTCACCGTGCGCCGGGGAGAGCTAACCTTCGAGCTGGTGCACGCTCGCGGAGAGACGGACGACCACACCTACGTGTGGATCCCGGAACTGCGGACCCTGTGCACCGGTGACCTGTTCATCTGGAATTCGCCGAACGCCGGCAACCCGCAGAAGGTGCAGCGCTATCCGGTGGAGTGGGCGCGGGCGCTGCGCGACATGCAGGAGCTTGATGCCGAGGTGCTGCTGCCGGGGCACGGTGTTCCGATCGTCGGCTCCGACCGCATCCGGCAGGCGCTCGGTGACACGGCACAACTGCTGGAATCTCTGGTCACGCAGACACGGGACCTGATGAACGCCGGCGCACGCCTCGACGAGGTGCTGCACGGTGTGAAGGTCCCGCCGGGTCTCATGGAGAAGCCCTACCTTCACCCGGCGTACGACGAACCGGAGTTCGTCGTACGGAACCTCTGGCGGCTGTGGGGCGGCTGGTACGACCAGAACCCGGCGCATCTCAAGCCCGCCCCCGAGGCAGCACTGGCAGGTGAGCTCGCCGACGCGGCGGGCGGCGCCGGAGTACTGGCGGGACGGGCCGAGCAGCTGCTTCGACGCGGGGAGCTGCGCCTGGCGGCGCACCTCGCCGAGACCGCCGCGCTGGCCGCGCCGGGGGACCGGGAGGTCGCCCGGGTCCGGGCCGAGGTCTTCGCCCGCCGGGCCGAGCGGGAGACGTCGACGATGGCGCGCGGCGTCTTCAACTGGGCGTCTGCCGAATCCGCCGCCATCGCTGAGGGCACCGATGTCGTCACCGAGCTGACGCGCAGCGACGAGGGCCGGCGACGGGCAGCTGGCGCCATCAGCGTGGGCGTCATCGACGACGACAGCTGCGAATGCGGCACATCCGTCGACGACAGCACGCGGCATGGGGTGTGACCGTGGCGGCACTGCATGCTCCGGCGGGGCCCACCGGACAGGCGGTCAAGGCGCAGGCAGGCCGGCAGGCGTGGACGACCACCTGGCTGTTGTTGGTCTTCATGCTGGTGAACTTCGCCGACAAAGCCGTCCTGGGACTGGCCGGCCCGGAGATCATGAAGGAGTTCGGTCTCAGCCGCCAGGAGTTCGGCGCCGCCCAAGCCGCGTTCTTCAGCCTCTTCTCAATCTCCGCGCTGGCTGTGTCGTTCTTGACTCGCAGGGTGCGGACCTCGGTGCTGCTCCTGGTGATGGGGCTGATGTGGTCCCTCGCCCAACTGCCGATGCTCTGGGCCGGAGCGGGCTTCGCCACGCTGATCGGGACGCGCGTGCTCCTCGGCTTGGCGGAGGGGCCCGCCGCACCGGTGGCGGTCCATCACGTGCACGGCTGGTTCGAGCAGCGGGAGCGCACACTGCCGACGGCCATCCTGATGGTGGGTGCGGCGGCCGGAGTCGCGGTGGCGGCGCCCACCCTGGGCGCGGTGATCTCTCACTTGGGGTGGCGATGGGCCTTCGGAGCAGTGGGCATCGCCGGACTGCTGTGGGCAGCGGTGTGGGCGGTGAAGGGCAGCGAGGGGCGGCTGGCCCCTCCTGTGGGCCGTCGCGCACGCCGCGCGGACGCCAACCTCGGCTACGCGGAGGTACCCCTGCGGTCGGTCTTCTTCTCCGGCACGTTCATCACAGCGGCCTTGGGTGCGTTCGCGGCCTACTGGGTGATGAGCGCCAAGCTCACGTGGCTGCCGGACTATCTCCAGACGGTTGAGGGCTGGAACCTCAAGCAGGCGAGTGCCGCAGTCGGCGGGGGTGCTGTCGCCAACGGCATGGTCCTGCTGGTGCACGGGCTGCTGGCTCGCCGAGCCGCGCTGCGCGGTGGCGGTGGAAGACTGCCTGCCGGTATGGGTGCCGGTCTGCTGCTGGTGGCCTCGGCGGGAGCGGTGACGGTGTTCGCGACCGCTGACTCGCTCTGGATCAAGGTGCCGATGATGTTCGGCCCGATGGCTCTGGCCCTGGTGATGATCACTGCCGCGCAGACGGCGATTGCCAGGATCACGCCCCCCTCCCAGCGAGGTGTCGTCCTTGGCGTACTGGTGGCTGTCTTCGCACTGGGCGGGATCGTGTCCCCATTCGTGTTGGGCTGGATCGTGGACAGCGCGGCGAACCCCACGGCCGGTTATCAGAACGGCTGGCTCGTGACGGCCGTGCTGCTTGTGGTGACCGGACTCATGGCGGCTGCCTTCATGCGCCCGGAACGGGACGCCCAGAGCCTCGGTGTCCCGATATCCCCGGCCGCCCAAGTCGCTGATGACGTCAGTCACTGAACGGGCGTCGATCCTGCCTGGCCGCGGTGGTGGCCGCGCAGTGATCCCGGCGATCAGCTGGGCGCCCGCCTCCGTGCCGCTCGTGCGGGCGCCGTTTTGCTGCGGATCCTCGCCCACTTGGTGTCCGCAGTGCTGCGGGGGCGGCTCCCGGCCGGATGCCGACGGCGATGGCATGCGCGCTCGCTGCACGCGGACGGCGCCTGTTCAGGCATGAGCAGCGAGCACCGCTTCGGCCGCGTGGTACCCCCGTGGCGCCGCGAAGTGATGTTGGGTTCGGCTGACGTGCGACAGCCGGTCGGCCATATCAGCGGGGCGTTGGTTGCAGGCGCTCGATTCGGTCAAGGTCGCCGGCGAGAAGGCTTCGGTGGCTGATGGTGAAGTCTCCGTTGAGCAGGGTCTGCCCTTCACCGTAGTACCGCCCCACAACGGCGGTGGGGAGGAAGGCGCGCAGGCTGTGGCGCATGTTGCTGGGGTAGTCGACGCATGCGCCCCAGTCGGCAGGGGCCTGGTCGGTGGAGAACAGGACCCAATGGTCCACGGTCACGGCGGCGTCGAGGTCCGGTGCCGCTCCGGTGTGGCTGTCCAAGGCCGGCACGTTCAACTGGTCGGGATCGAGCGGCGAATACCACAGCAGCAGGGGCCTGGCGCGTTGCGCGTCGGCGTTGTCGAAGCAGCACACGGCGATGGTGTGGTCTGGAAAGTGCTCGGCGTAGAAGCGCAGAAGGTCCGGGTCGAGGTCAGGACGTCGGTGCAGCGGCACGTGCCGCAGTGCCGCGGGGACTGCGGTGGGGTCGGTGGCCAGGAGCACCGTGTAGACGTCATGGTCGAAGACCTGGACGAGCTGCGGTTCCGCGCTCATCCACGCAATGTCGTGAGTTCCGGCGGCGACGGGTTCGACAGCGGTGACCATGCGGCGCAGGACGTCGCCGGTGCGCCCAGCGGAGAGGAAGTGCCTGGGGGTGAGCTGCGTGGTGGGCAGGTGCAGCAGCATGGCGTTCGGGCCGTCCGCCAGATTGACGGCGGTGTTCTGGTACCCCAGGACATGGATCAGGCCGTACACCGGGTGGTGCTGCCTTCCGCAATACACGATCGTGCCCGAGAACGCGGCCTCACCCGTCGAGATGCACATGACGGCAAGGTACCGCTCAACCGTTCCGGTATGAGTTCGCCGGCGGCGAGGCAGGCGTCGAACAGATGGCGAAACGCCGCTTGATCACTAGGCTATGCGCTGGTCGGGCCCAGAGGCGGGGTCCCAGGGGGCGGGGAAACAGGATGTCCGTAGAACGTCACATAGCGGGGATGCTGCGGCAGATCGCCCGTCAGCAGGACATCGTGGAGATCGCCCCTCAGGGCTCCACGCTGAAGGCGGCAGCCCTGGCGCACGTGGCGGAGCAGTACGGCTACAGGTACGGCACGGCGTACAGGACCGGGTTCAAGAACTCGCTCGTCCAGGTCCGGATGTACCGGGACCCGCAGCCGGACGCGCGCGTCCGCGAGGCGGCCACCATCACCAGCCATCCGCAGGCGGGCAACGGCGGGACAGTGCCCGGGCTGGAGCAGGGCTCGCTGAAGCCGCTCCCCGAAGCGGTTGGTGCCGTGGCTGTGCTGAAGGACCTCGTCACCTTCGACGTCATGGCCTTGTACGTCGCCGACCGGACCCAGAAGGTGCTGGGCTACCTCGCCTGCGCGGCCCTCACCGGCCTCCTGCTCATCGACAGCTCGCCGGTCGAAGCAGTCGCCTCGGGCGGGACGGTCGCCCTGCTCATCACAGCGGCGTTCCAGGTGGGCGCCATCCGCCGCAAGAAGATCGCGCGGCGGCTGACGGACGCCGGGTTCCTCGCGGTGCGCGACGAACACGGCAACCAGCGGTTCCTGCGCCCGGGGCAGCAGTCGCCCAGCCACAGCAACCCGTCCACTGCCTGACATCCCACTGCGCGGGCAGGCTTCGCGAGGTCGAGGGATCCTCAGATGATCGTTCTGGGGGTGCAGGCCGCACGCGCTGCAGCGCTCGCCGATGCGTTCCCAAGCCAGTTGATGCGGTGCTACTTGCTGGCGAATGGCCTTGAGCGTGCGGCGCCGGCCGGCCCATCACCGATCCGCTCGTCGGCGTCACCGAACGCGATGCCCAGCCGATCGTGGAAGTAGGCGTAGAACGAAGAATCGGGATCGAAGTCGCTGTCGAGCCCGGGCACCCGGCCGACGGCCACGTACGTGCTCTCCAGCCCACCCCGCTCGTCGTCCGCGAGGAGTACGCGCTCCATGTGCCACACCGGTTCGCCGCGTTCGAGGCCCGCCTCGGCGGCAAGCGTTTCCGGACAAGGGAACCGGTCGAGGGAGACGAGCGAACGACCGGGGGTACGTCCCTTCTGCGGACGCCCTCGGTGTAGCTCACCAGCCACAGCGGCTGTTCCAGCTTGGGGCCGGCGACGACCGTGCCGCGCCCCTGCCGCCGCAGCTTCCCTTCGAGCAGTAGCTCGCGCAGCGCCTGCCGGACCGTCTCCCGGGCGACCTCGTACTTCTCCGAGAGGTCCCGCTCGGTGGGCAGTAGCCCCCTTCGCCCAACTCGTCGATGAGCCGGGCGATGTGCGCTTTCACGGCCTGCCTCCGCGGCATGGGCTGCCCAGTTCCCGGCGGCTCGCTGCCACCTGACGGCGGCGGTGGAGTGGAGGGCGCGGGCGAGGACCGCGGCGGGTAGCCCGGTGGGGAAATGGAACCGCCGTCCATCTGGCGGGCCGCGGTCCGGTTTCCGTCGGATCGCCCGGTCCGGTGGGTGGGAGTTCACCCGGTCCCGTGCACGGGCGACCGTCACCCGGCCCCGCGGATAGGCGCGGGGTCGAGGGCAGCAGGTGCGGGCTGTCCGGGAGCCGGCTCCGCGCCTTCCGGGGTGTGGCTCTCCGCGCTCCCGCGTCCTCGCGTCGATGACAGTGAGGTAAGGGCCACCCCACCCACCAGGAGGACCGCCGCGCACCACCGCAGGCCGCTGACCTCCTCGTTCAGGAAAACGGCCGCCGACGTCATGCCGAACACGGGGACGAGGAGTGAGAAGGGAGCCACCGTGGACGCCGGATGGCGGTGCAGCAACCAGCCCCAGGCGCCGAAGCCGAAGACCGTCGTGACCCAGGCGACGTAGACGACCGTGCCGGCGCCCTGCCAGTCGAGAGCGCGCAGTGCGGCCAGATCCGTGGAGGGGCCCTCGGTCAGCAAGGAAAGGGCGAGGAGGGGCAAGACGGGGACAGTGCTGACCCAGACCATGAAGTTCAGCGCGTCCGGCGGGGACGCCTTGCGGGTGAGGACATTGGAGGCGCCCCAGCAGGCCGCCGCCGCGACGACCAGCGCGAACGCGCCGAGCGGGCCCGAAGCACCCTCGTCCGCCGCTGCCACGCCGATGCCCGCGAGGGCCACCGCCATGCCCAGCAGACGGATCCGGGTGGGGCGTTCGCCGAGGATCGCGAAGGCGATGCCCGCCGTGAACACCGACTGGATCTGCAGGACCAGGGAGGACAGTCCGGCCGGCATCCCGGCGTCCATACCGACGAAGAGCAGCCCGAACTTGGCCACCCCCAGTACCAGTCCCACCGCCACGATCCACTTCCACGCCACCTTCGGACGGCCGACCAGGAACACTGCCGGCACGGCCGCCACCAGGAAGCGCAGAGCCGAGAAGAGGAGCGGCGGGAAGTGGCCGAGGCCGATCTCGATGACGGTGAAGTTCACCCCCCAGACGGCGGCGACGAGCACGGCGAGGAGGAGGTGGGTGGGTCTCATGCGTCGAGGATCACCTGCCGCGACCATGAAGCACCAGCGATGATTGCTGCACTATTGGATGTAGCAGAACTGATGGGAGGGAGAGGTCCGTGCTCGATCTCCAGCGGCTGCGTGCCCTGCACGCCGTCGCCGTCCACGGCACCGTCGGGGCGGCCGCCACCGCGCTCGGCTACACCCCGTCGGCCGTCTCTCAGCAGATCGCCAAGCTGGAACGGGAGACCAGGACCGTCCTCCTCGAACGCGAGGGCCGCGGGGTCCGGCTGACCGACGACGCCCATCAACTCGTCTGCACCGCACGTGAACTCCTGGCAATCGTGGAGCGGGCGGAAACCGAGCTGGAGGAGCGCCGGGGTGTGCCGGCGGGAAGGCTGAGCGTGGCTGCGTTCGCCTCGGCGGCCCGCGGTCTGCTGCCCTCCGTCCTCGCCGACCTCGCCCACCGGCACCCCGCCCTCGACGCCCGTCTTACCGAGGTCGACCCGCATCTGTCGGTGGACCTCGTCGCCAAGGGGGCCGTGGACCTCGCCGTCGCCCACGACTGGGACATCGCCCCGCTGCCCGCCCCCGCGGGCGTCGAGCAGGCGTTGATCGGCGACGACCTGTGCGATCTGCTGGTCCCCGTCGGGCACCCGCTCGCGGGGCGGACCGGCGTACGGCGCGAGGAGCTGGGCGGCGAACGGTGGATCTGCCAGCCGCCGGGCCGGGTCTGCCACGACTGGCTGGTTCGCACCCTGCGCGGGGCCGGGCACGAGCCGAATATCGTCCACCAGGCCGAGGAGAATCCGACCCTCATCGCCCTGGTCGCCGCCGGCCTCGGCGTCGCCCTCATCCCCCGCCTCGGCCGGGGCCCCCTCCCCCCGGGTGTCATCGAGGTCCCCCTCGACCCCATGCCGGTACGCCGGCTGTACGCCCTATGGCGCACGGGCGCCGCCCGCCGACCGGCGATCGCGGAAACGGTACGGGTCCTACGGGAGCACTGGCCGAGGGTGGCGACGGTCCACCGGGAGGGGTAGAACCTTTGCCCCCCTTCCAGGCCTCAGCGCCGGGCCGGCGCCAGCACGCTCGGGCCGAACCTCAGCACACCCGAGGGGAGATGGACCGCCGGAACGTGCGCGTGTCGCTGGCATTCCCCCCACGATCGTCCGTCGCACACTGCTGTCAGGCGGTTCAGCCCGCCAGCCCGCTGATTGCGTCGCCGATGTACTTGGCGCCGAGGATGATCAGGACGGTGGTCATGATGGCCGTGTTGTGGTCGGCCATCCACGCCTTCCACTCGCCGAGCACTTTCGCCGACTTCCGGCCGCCGAGGAAGTAGAGGCCGAGGGGCAGAAGGGTGCACAGGGACGCGACCAGCACCATGAGGACGGCGGCGGCTGTCTTCCCGCCCGTCGAGGCCGTACTGGCGGCGATGGAGACGGCGCCACCGACCGCCAGGACAAGGTTTTTCGGGTTGACGACGGCGAGCGCGGCGGCGAGCCCGGCCGACCTGCCGGGGGTGAAGGTGTCGATCGCTTTCATCCAGCCCGGCTGCTCGGCCGCGTGGCCTTCTCTCGGCCGGTCCCTCCACTGCTTGACGCCCATGAGCAGGAACAGCAGGCCCAGGCCCAGCTTCAGCCACAGCGTCCAGGAGGCAGGACCGTCATCGTCGCCGGAGGCGTCGCCGCCCGAGCCGGCGAGGACGACGACCGTGACGAGCGCCGCGAGCGAGACCACCCATCCGACGGTGAAGGCGATGCCGTTGCCCCGGCCCTTGGGGGTGGCAAGCATGAGGATCACGGCGATCAGCGGCAGGGGGCTGATGGCGATACCGATCGCGGAGGCAAGCATCTGCCCGACGGCGTCGCCCATCCTGGCCTCAGCCCTTGGCCACGACAGGCGGCAGCTGGTACGTGCTGTCGAGGATGGACTGCCTGGGCGTGTAGAGGCGGATCATGGGTCGGAAGTCGCCTTCCGGGGCGGGCAGCCAGTTCGCCGCCTCGGCCGGGTCGTCGGGCCGTTCCCGTTGGATGACGACGGTCAGCGAGCCGTCCTCGTCGTACACCAGACCGGGGGTGCGGTCGCCGAGTGAGTAGCGGCCCGCGGGGTTGGCGACGAGGTAGTAGTCGGGGGTGTCGTACATGGTCACCGACCAGAACGACTCGACGGGCGGCGGCTGCTCGAAACGCAGGGTGTAGGACCGGGCACCGTTCAGCTGTTCGCCATCGGCGTCGGTGAAGGTGTGCGCATACACCGCCTCGTAACCGTGGTTGCCCCACAGCGCGGCCCGTGCCGCGGCGGCCCGTACGAGGTAGGACGCCTCCCGGTCGGCGATCTTCCACTGGGGCGCGTCGATCGTCCCGGTGCCGAAGTGGTCGAGGTTGTAATCGAACAGGTGCGGGTTCGTCTCCCAGGCGCCCGGCGGACGTCCCCCGGCGGCGGGCGGATTCGACGCGGCCTCGACCCTCGCCTTGCCGGCCGCCAACCCCTCAGTGAGGGCTTTGACGAGCACGGCGTCGGCGTCCACGTACGGCGAGGGGCCCTCTTCGAGCAACCCCAGGGGCTGGAAACGTTCCTGATAGTCCTGGTCGGGCCCGGCGGGCGGGAAGTTGGCCATCCAGACCCGCAGCCGCTCGTAGAAGCGCAGCTCCTCGGGCACGGCGGGATCCGGTGCGGGCAGTCCCGTGCGGTGGGTGGCTGCGTCGAGCGGGGTGAGCGTGAGCCGCTGCTGCAGGGCGCGGACACGAGGCATGTCTTCGGGGCCGTCGCAGGCGCTGCGGCCCACGATGGAGAGCACCGCAGTCGGTGCCTCGATCACCCCGCGCACCTCGTCGGGTGCGGTGCCGGACCAGCCGGGCGGGACAATGAGCCAGTCGCCTTCTTCCGTGCCCGTGGCGCGTTTGCCCAGGTACGCGAAGTTGTTGCTCCACACATCCACGAACTGCAGGACGTAGTACGCGCCGGCGGTGTCGGGGACGTGGAGGAGGACCGGACCGGCGGAGAGGTCTATCTGGGCGATGGAGTAGACGGTGTCGTTGTTCACGGACACGAAGTGGGCGTCGGGGGTGGCCAGTTTGGTGGAGTGCCCGAATCGGTTGAAGGGGGTGGGCGGCAGCGAGCCGAAACCCTCGTTCATGAACGCGGAGATCATCGAGACGTCGAAGACGAGGGGGTAGCCGTAGACGTACGCATCGGCGGCCAAGTCGGCGAGGCTGTCGGCGCCGCTCGCACCGCTCGGGCTGGTCTTGCTGGTCACGGCTGGCTCCTTTCAGGCGTCGACGCTCAGGGCGGGCAGCGACCAGGAGCCGTCCAGGACCGAGGACTCGGGGCCGTACACGCGGATGGCGATGGTGAAGGGCCCGTCGGGAGCGGGCAGCCAGTTCGCCACCTGCTTCGGGTCGGCCGGGCGGTGTCTGCGTACGTAGAGGGTGAGGCCGCCGTCGTCGTCGTGGACCAGTCCAGGGGTACGGTCACCGATCGAGTAGCGGTCGATCTCGTTGGCGACAAGGAGCCGTTCGGGCAGCCGGTAGATGGTGGCCGACCAGAAGTAACGGGCCGGCGGCAATGCGCCGGGGGCGAAGTGGATGACGTGGTCGTGCGTGGAGGCGTTCGGCGGCCGGTTGCCCTGGTCGTCCTGGGACCAGCCGGCGTACCACGCCTCCACCGCCGGCAGGCCGTACAGGCCCTTGTCGACGCCGACCGCACGGGTCAGGTAGTCGTCGCCGTGCTCGGCGCGGGTGCCGAACCAGTTGGTGGAGTCGGTGGCGTCCTTCTTCGCCTCTTCCAGGCGTGTGCGGGCGTCCGCGATGCCCTGCTCGACCGCGGCGCGGATGTCGGGCTTCAGGGCGGCGGGCTCGAACTCGCCGCTGCCGGTGACACCGAACGCGGCGAGCCGGTCCCGCAGTTCCCGCTCACTGCGGAGGACGGGGAAGAACCGGAGCAGGAAGTCGAGAAGGGTGAAGAACTCGACGGTTGCGAGGTCCTCCTCCCGCCAGACCGGCCACACGGGTTCGTCGGCCGGATGGGGTGCGGTGGTGTCGGTGAACTCCGACAGCGGGCGCAACACGTACTGCTCCTGGATCTCCCGCAGGGCAGGTACGTCGTCGGGGCCGGCCAGATATGTGCGGCCCAGGATGCCGACCAGGAACGTGTCGGCGCGCAGCACGCCCGTGATCCCCTCGGGAACGACGCCGTCCCAGCCAGGCCCGGCGACCAGGTAGTCACCCGCCTGCGAGCCGGTGGTCCGGGAGCCGATGTGGCCGATGTAGGAGGTGTCGAGGTCGTGCAGCGGCAGGACGTAGTACCGGTCCACGGCCGGCACCGAGATCACGTAGGGCTCGGTGCGCAGGTCCAGCCAGGCCCACGAATAGGGGGTGTCGTTGTTCGGTGTCACCACATCGGTGTTGGCCGGGGTGAAGGGCTGCGAGTAGTGCCGGAAACACCCGAAGCCCCCCGCGTACCGGCGGTCGTCGGAGTCGACCGCCTGCGGATACATCGTCCGGTAGTTCTCCAGGAGCGCGAACCCCCAGATCCACCCCTCGGCCGCGGTCCTCCGCACCTCCTCGACCGTCAACTCCGACACACCGGCCTCCTCACACAGGGCGCACATATCCCTCCAAAATGTCACGCTACTTCGTGGGTCGCATCCGCAGCCCTGTCCCTCGGGCACCGAACCGGACGCAGTGAAGGAGCCGGCCATGGAGCTCATCAGGCACTCTCCGAGGCCGTCCGGGTGAAGGCCCGACGGGAACACCGCAACGGGCAGGTGGCCGGCTGGCTGCGGCAATACCGCAGGGGCCTGCTGCGGGGGGACGTACTGGGGGCGCTGACGGCGTGGGCGCTGATCGTCCCCGAGAGTGTCGCCTACGCGCAGATCGCCGGGCTGCCCCCGCAGAACGCGTTCTACGCGGCCCCCGTGGCTCTGCTGGTGTATGCGTTGTTCGGCCGGTCCAACTTCCTGATCGTCGGCGCGACGTCGGCGGCGGCGGTCCTCTCGGCGGCGACGGTATCCGGCGTCAGTGGGGATCCGCAGGCCGCCGTCGGCCTTTCGGCCGCTCTCGCGGTCATCGTCGGAGCAGTGCTGCTGATCGCCGGCGTTGCCCGCCTGGGGTTCATCACCAACTTCCTCGCCGAGCCCGCTCTGGTGGGCTTCCTGTTCGGGATGGCCCTGACCATCGTCGTCCGTCAGGGTGCCAAGCTCGTCGGCGTCTCCAGCGGGGACGGCGACTTCTTCGAGCGGCTGTGGACCATCCTGAGCAAGGCACCCGACTGGTCGCTCGCCACCCTCACCGTCGGAGCCTGCGCGCTGACGCTGCTGTTCCTGCTGGAACGGTTCGCGCCCCGCCTGCCCGCCGCGCTGGTCGTGCTCGCACTCGCACTGGCTCTCTCCGCACCACTGGGCCTGGCGGGCCACGGTGTGGACGTCGTGGGCGAGATCCCCGCAGCCGTCCCCGTACCGCACCTGCCGGGCATTGCGGCCGAGGACTGGATCGCCCTGTCGGCGGGTGCGCTCGGCGTCGCCTTGGTGGTCTTCGCCGAAGCGTTCAGCATCGCCAACCGCTTCGCGCGCGAACACGGCCAAGAGGTCGACGCCGACCGGGAGATGGCCGCGGTCGGTCTCAGCAACATCGCTGTCGGAATGGTCCGGGGATTCGTCGTCTCCGGCAGCGCCTCACGCAGCGCCGCGGCGACCGGAGCGGGCGGCCGCACCCCGATGGTGTCCCTGATCGCCGCGGGTCTGATCCTCCTGACCGGAGCCTTCCTCACCCCGCTCTTCACCGACCTGCCCGAACCCGTCCTGGGGGCCATCGTGATCGTGGCCGTTCGCGGCTTCATGCGGGTGGGCGAACTGCGCCGCTACGCTGCGCTGGATCGGCAGAGCCTGTGGGTGGCGCTCACCGCCTTGGTCGGTGTCCTCCTGTTCGACCTGCTTCCCGGACTGCTGCTGGCCGTGGCGCTCTCCCTCGTTCTCTTCATCGCCGCCGCCAGCCTCCGCAACGTCGCCGTCCTCGGACGTCTGCCCGCCACTCATCTGTACGCCGACACCGCGCAGCACCCGGACGCGGCCACCACCCCCGGCGTGCTCGCCGTACGGCCCGACGGCAGCCTGTTCTTCGGCAACGTCAACCGCGTGCGCCTCGCCGTCCATGATCTGGTCGCGGGCACTTCCCCACCATCGCGCGCCGTTGTCCTGGACCTGACCGCCAGCTACCGGCTCGGCATCCCGGTCCTCGACACGCTCGACGAACTGAGAGGGGAACTGGCCAGGAAGGACATCACCCTGCACCTGGCTCACGTGCGGGCACGCGCCGAACGGGACCTGGCCCGGCACGTCCTGGCGGACCGCATCGGAGCGCACGGCCTCCACCGCACCGTGGACGACGCCGTCTCGGAGGCGGTCGGCGGGACGAACTGAACAGAGAGCCGGCATCGTGGCGCTCGCCGCGCTGTCCGCGATCCAGCCGAGGACCAGAGATGACACGATCCCGTGCTTTGTCGCGCCAACGGCCGCAGCCCGGAGCACGCAGTCGTCCCGGTCCGGTCTTCGCCCCGGGCAGCGAAGCTGTCGACCCTACGGCTCCGATGAGGCGCAGAACGTGTCGGCCCTTGTCGGGCACGCTGGGAGCGAAGACACATAGGCACGTACATACTCCCCGTGCCAGGCATGCATCATGCAGATCATCGCTACCGTCGCTATGAGCAGTTGGACCGCTCCCGCGTAGGGGTGCGCCGAGAGCAGGAAGGCCGCGGCGACCACGAGCACGCCCAGAGTGAACCCGCCGAGCCAGAGGACCGGGACCCAGTCCGTCGTGGGTGCCCCGCTCTGTTCCTCTGCGCGACCCCATCCGCGGATGCCCAACGTCAACCCCAGCAGAATGGCGATCGGGATCTCGATGAGCAGCACGATCAGACTGATGCAGCCACCTGCGAACCCGTCACCTCGTAATGAAGAAGACCCGCCAGGTGGACAGTTGGTCGTCGGCAGGCGCGGTACTCGCGGCCTCGGCTCGCAGGGCATGGTCACACGCTTGTGGGTCACGCCGTGCACCGCACCACGGTTCACCAGGTCGCAACCGAGTCGTGTCCGACCTGAGCACCCACTGCTCTCGGGCCTCGTTCGGTCCGGCGAATCCTTCGATGAGCCTCATGAGCGGAGTCAGGTCACGAGGCCGCTCATGGCTTCACCGACGTCTTCCTCCTGCGCATGGCGTGCAAGAGCGTGAGCTGATCGGAACGTCCCGCCAGCTCACGCTCTTGCACAGTACGCAGACGATGCCTCTGAGAACCGCACGGTCATCCACGGGCAACCGCCCCGGATACCGACGCCGTATGGGCAGCCGTGGAGGCAACAGCGGGGCCACACGTTCCCACAGGTCGTCAGATACAAGATCAGCGGGCACCCAACAGATCCTGCCGACAGGACACCCAACTGCCAGGCCCCACACCGGTTTTCATTCTGAAACGATCAGCTAGTAGAAGACTTTATTTCAGAGCGCGGCTTCGGCGGCTGCCTTGATACGCCTGCCGAAGGCAGGAGCATCCTTGCGCAGGGCGACACCGGCAAGCGGAAGCAGCAACTTGCCCAGCCTGTGCCCGTCGAGGACGTTGTAGAGACGAACCTGGGTACCGCCGGTGGCGGTCGGTTCGAGGTCGTATCCGCCTTCTCGCGCGGTGAGCGAGTTCTTCGAGGTCTCCCGCCACCGGATCCGGGTCGGTGCGGTCAGGTGGGTGATCTCGAATTCGCGCTGCGACTTCATTCCGGAGTCTTTGACGGTGCTGCGGAAGACGGTTCCGACGTTCGTCTCGCCATCAGGGACCTTGTCGATCTTCTGCACACGCGGACTGAAGTCGGGATCGTTACGGCCGTCTACGAGGTAGGCAAATACGTCCGCAATCGGGCGGTCGATGTCGACGGTGGCTTCGAACCGAGTGCTCATACTGTCCCTTCTCAACGGAGCGAAGGCGGCTGCCGTCGCCTGACTTCTCACGAGGACGGTTGCTGGCCGCCAAGGCTGGGGATGTACCGAATTCGACCCGGCTGCGGTCATACGAAGAGAGGCTGGGCTGTCCGGCCTCGCTCCTGCGCCGAAGGGAAGCACGACGAAACAGGAGATTCCCACGCCTCCCGCCAGAGTAGCGCCAATGCTCCGAGGCGGCAGGAGGAAGCCGCAGTGCTCAGGGATTGACTGTCAGGCAGATCCATCGGCACGGCCCGACATCCGCGCGCATCCTCAGTCACAGCACGGCACACCTGCCCACACGACTCAGCGCGCGAGGGCCGGCCCGCGAGACGGGCCGGCCACGGTCACGCCACCGGGTCGAGAAACGTCAGCACCGAGGCGTCCTCCTCGATCAACGGCGCGAGTGCGGCGTTGAACGGGGCGCCGTACGGCGCCTTCAGGTGGGCCTGGAAGGCGTCCTCGTCGCGGTACACCTCGAAGATCCAGTAGGCGCGCGGGCTCGAGGTCTTGGTGTAGACGTCGAAGGCGAGGTTGCCGTCCTCCTCGCGCACCTTGCGGGCGTAGTCCAGAATCAGGCGGGTGACCTCGCCCTCCGAGCCTTCGCGGGCGGTGAACTCGGCGAGCAGGGTTCTGTTCACGATGTGGTGTCCTTCGTGGTCGGTCGTGGGGAGAGGGCTCAGTCGTGGATGGAGCCGAGGCGCCAGACGTGGGCCTGGTCCAGCTTCACGGAGCCGTTCTCGGCGAAGACCTGCACCCCCTGGCTGTCGGGGTCGGGGAAGATCTGGTCGGTGATGACGGCTTCGCCGTTGCCGCCGAAGACCTCGACGGAAGACCAGTCGATGAGGATCCGCAGTTTCACCGTGCCGTTCTTGGCCTGCAGGGGTGCTCGCTGGACTCCGGGGAAAGTGCTGCTGAAGTCGACGGCGCCGGAGTGGGTGCGGTCGACATACAGCTCCTGTGTCGTGGTGTCGTAGCCGATGACGGTCTCCTCGCCCGCGGCGCCGGTGCGCACCTTGAGGCCGAATCGATTGGCGTCCTTGAGGGAGAAGGTGGCGTCGATGTCGAGTGCCTTGCCGGTGGCCGGGGCGCCGGTCAGCGGCTTTGCGGTGCTCTTGACGGTGACGCCGGCCGCGGTCGCCGGGGGCCCGTTCCGGAGGGACTCCAGGCTGCGCACCGGCTTGCTGGTCAGCCGGAGTCGGCCGTCGATGTTGCGCACGGCCATTTCCCGGGGGACGCTTTGCGCGCCGCGCCAGGGGGCGGTGGGAATGGCGCCGCCGTAGTCCCAGTTGTTCATCCAGCCGATCATGTATCGCTTGCCGCCCGGAGCGTTCTCCCAGGACACCGCCGCGTAGTAGTCCTTGCCGTAGTCGGCCCAGTCGGCGCGCTGGACGGCGGACCTGGCGGCCGTGTCGGCGGCGGTGAACTCGTCGGCCATGATGTGGCCCCAGCCGGCTGTGTTCCTGTCGACGATCTGGATCCGCGCCTTCTTGCCGGCGTAGGGGCGCAGGTCGAAGGAGGCCCAGTCCAGCGTCTCGCTGTTGGAGCCGGTGGCGCTGCGGACGACCTCGCCGTCGACGAGGAGGTTGACGGACGTCTCCTGGGAGACGGGCCGGGCCTTGGTGTCCGACAGCATGATGTGGTCGACGTTGAGGTGGCCCCAGCCCCCGGTGTTGTCGTCGACGATCCTGATCTGCGCCTTCTTGCCGGCCAGGTCGTCGACGTCCCAGGAGGCCCAGTTGAGTGCCTCGGCGTCGTTTCCGGTGGTGCTGCGCACGACCCGCTCGTCGACGAGGAGTTCGATGGCGGCGGGGTTGGCCGAGCCTTCGGGATGGTGCCCGCCGCCGATGAGGAAGTTGATGTGCTTCTTGTCGATGGTGAACGCGGGCGAGGTAAGGGTTCCGGTCCCGGCGTCGCCTCCCTGGAAGGTGTTGACGAGGCCGGTTCCCAGGAAGCCCGAGACCCCCTGTTGGCCGGGGAGGGTGCCGGTGGCCGGTGCCGGGCCGAAGGCGTCTCCGGTCTTCGTCCAGTCGCCGTAGCTGCCGCTCTCGAAGTCGGCGAGGATCCTGCCCGCGGGTGGAGCCTCCTGTTCCATGACGCTTCCGGGTTCGTGCGGGTGTCGTCCGCCGCCGACCTTGAAGTTCAAGTAGCGGCTGTCGACAGCGAATTCCGGCGAGGTGAGCGTCCCAGTGGTGCCGTCGCCCGAGTGGAAGCTGTTGGCCAGTCTCTCGCCGTCGAAGCCGTCGACCGTCCCCTGCCCGGCCAGCGCCCCGGCCGACGGTCCGCCGCCGAACGCGGTGCCGGCCGGTGTCCACCTACCGAAGTCGGTGCCCTCGAAGTCCTGCACCACCGTCCCGGCGGGCGGAGTGTAGGTGCCCTTGTCATCGGGTGTGAACGTCCGGCCGTCGAATTCGCCGATGAAGTACTGGGCGGCTGAACCGCCCGCGATGCCACCGGGGTTGATATTGACGACCAGGACCCACTTGATGTTGTTCTCGTCCCCGTCGACCGCAAGAGGGAACAGGTCGGGGCATTCCCACACTCCGCCGGTCGCGCCGGCGGGACCGAACTTGCTGAGCTGATTCCAGTCCTTGAGGTTCTTGGACGAGTAGAACCGCACCTTGTGCTCGGTGGACAGCGAGACCGTCATCAGCCAGCTCTTGGTGGGCGCGTACCACTGGACCTTCGGGTCGCGGAACTCTCGTGAGCCGATGTCGAGTACGGGATTGCCCTGGTACTTGGTCCAGGTACGGCCGCGGTCGGTGCTGTAGGCGAGCGACTGGGCCTGCTTCCCGCCGTCCTTGTAGGCGCTGGTGTAGATCGCCACCATGGCCGGGTTCTTCTTCGTGCCGAACCCTGTGGTGTTGTTCCAGTCGACGACCGCGCTGCCGGAGAACACCATTTCCTCGTCGTCGTGGGAGAGGGCGAGCGGCAACTCGTTCCAGTGCACGAGGTCCTTGCTCACGGCGTGCCCCCAGGACATGTCGCCCCAGGAGTTGCCGCTCGGGTTGTACTGGTAGAAGAGGTGGTACTCGCCCTGGTAGTACACCAGGCCGTTGGGGTCGTTCATCCAGTTCTTCTCCGGGGTGAAGTGGAACTGGGGGCGATGGATCTCGGAGTACGGCAGGCTGTCGGCAGCGGCTGCCTGGGGCGCGAGCGTGGCTGCGGACAGGGCACAGACGGTTGCCACCGCTGCGATCAGCCGCGTGCGGGCAGGAGGGGGTACACGTCCAGGGCTCATGGTGTCTCCTGTGTGGCGGCCGCCCACGCCGCAGGGCCTGCTGCCCGGCGCGGACGCACCGAAGAATGACGCCTCGCCGACGCCGTCGTCCACGGCGCCCGGCGAGATGACGAGTGGTGTCATCGATGACATCGAGTGGCCCGATGATGGAGGCAGTCCGCCCGGTGCGTCAACGGTGCGACTCTGATCGCCTCGGCGCGACTCGGCTGCCCTTTCATCAGCGCCCGGCGGTGGCCGGCTGCGCCAACTCGCTGTGCCGCGGCGGGTTGGGGCCGGCAACCGAGCAGGTCAGGGCCGCGACCCGAGCGGCGAACCGGCAGGCTTCGGCGACGTCGTCGAGGCGGACTTCGGCCAGCCGGCCGCCGAGGATGCCGCGCGTGCCGAGGTGGTGCAGCAGCCCCGCCGTGAAGGAGTCCCCTGCCCCCACCGTGTCGGTGACCCGTATCGCCACCGCGGGCACGTGCAGCCGCTCGCCGTCGAGCGAGGCCAGGGCGCCGTCGGCACCGCGCGTGATCACCACCAGTCGCACCCCGGCCGCGTGCCAGAGGTCGCATGCCTGCTCGGGCGGCGTGCCCGGGAGCAGGAGGTCCAGGTCGTCCTTGCTCAGCCGGAGCACGTCGGCGAGGGCGCACCAGTGCGACAGTCGGGCGCGGTAGACCGCGGGATCCACCAGCAGGGGCCGGACGTTGGGGTCGATGCTGATGGTTGCCTGAGGTGCTGCCGCCGCCAGGAAGTCCTCCACCGCGGCCGCGCCGGGTTCGCGGACCAGGGCGAGGGACCCGGTGTGCACGCAGGCCGTGTCGGACAGGTCCACTCCCGCCAGTTCCTCGGCTGTCCACTGCCAGTCGGCCGTGTTCTGCGCGTGGAAGGAGAAGGTGGCCTGGCCCTGGCCGTCGAGTTCCGCCACGGCCAGGGTGCTGGGCTCCGCGGCCGCGACGGCGTTCGAGAGGTCCACCCCTGAGGCCTCCAGTCGGGCACGGAAGAGGCGGCCGAACACGTCGCCGGACAGGCGCGCGAGGAGGCGGGCGGGCGTGCCGAGGTGGGCCAGGGCGACAGCGGTGTTCGCAGGTCCGCCGCCGGGCAGGACCCGCAGGGCGAGCTCGTCGGAGTTGCTTGCGGGTGCGGTGAACGCGTCGGCGACGCACTCCCCCAGGACGGTGATCTGACGCGGGCTCATGAATTTCTCTTCTCTGCGGACGCTCGGGCGGAAGCGGGCACGGAGCGGGCATCCGCCCCGGCCGTTACGGACTTGTGTCCGGTCCAAGGCATTGACGTTGCCGCGAGGCGGAGTCCATCATCCTCGGCAAGCAGTGTCAACGATGACATAAGTCAACGATGACACCTCGGTGGCGGCATCCTCCGATGCCGCCCCACCGTCCCCGATCCCACAGGAGCACTCCATGTCCCGCACTCCTCGTCTGCCCTCGGGCCTCATCAGAGCCGCCGCCTGCACCGGACTGGCGGCTCTCACCCTGACGGCCTGCGGATCCGGCTCCGGAACAGACACCGCCAACTCCGGTTCGGGCAGCGTCAAGGTCGGTCTGATCACCAAGACCGACACCAACCCGTTCTTCGTGAAGATGAAGGAAGGCGCGGAGAAGGCCGCGAAGGCCGACGGCGTACAGCTGATGACCGCCGCGGGAAAGTTCGACGGAGACAACGCCGGCCAGGTCACCGCCATCGAGAACATGGTGGCAGCCGGTGTGAAGGGCATCCTGATCACCCCGAGCGACTCCAAGGCGATCGTGCCCGCGATCGAGAAGGCCAAGGCCAAGGGAGTCCTGGTCATCGCCCTGGACACCCCGACCGACCCCCAGAGCGCGGCCGACGCCCTTTTCGCCACCGACAACCTGAAGGCCGGCGAGCTGATCGGCGAGTATGCCAAGGCCGTCATGAAGGGCAAGACCGCGAAGATAGCCACCCTCGACCTCGCGCCGGGCGTCTCCGTCGGCGTCCAGCGGCACGACGGCTTCCTCAAGGGCTTCGGCATCGGCGCCAAGGACCCGGCGCTCGTGTGCTCCCAGGACACCGGCGGCGACCAGGCCAAGGGCCAGACCGCCATGGAGAACTGCCTCCAGAAGGAACCCGGCATCAACGTCGTCTACACCATCAACGAACCCGCCGCCCTGGGCGCTTACACGGCACTCAAGGCCAAGGGCCGCGAGAAGGACGTGCTGATCGTCTCCGTCGACGGCGGCTGCACCGGCACCCGGGCGGTCAAGGACGGGAAGATCGCGGCGACTTCGCAGCAGTACCCGCTGAAGATGGCCGCCGAGGGCGTCAAGGCCGTCGTGTCCTACGCCAAGGACGGCAAGAAGGCGTCCGGCTACACCGACACCGGCGTCACCCTGATCACCGACAAGGCGCAGGACAAGGCCGCCTCCAAGGACACCGCCTACGGCCTGGACCACTGCTGGGGCTGAGCGCCGGCGGCCACCGGCCCGGCGTCCGACACGCCCGCGGCCGGCCCGCCGCCCCACCTTCCCGACCAGGATCGACCCCCGCCTTCTCCCTTGTCCCGCGACAAGGACTGACACGGACTTCTGTCTTCCGACAAGGACTTCGCATGACCGCCACGTCCACGCCTCCGAGCACGTCCTCGCCGTACGCCGGGCTCACAGCGCCGACCACGGCCCGCAGGCTGCTCACAGCGCCGACCACCGGCCCGCTCGCCGCCCTCCTCCTGGCGTGCGTCTTCTTCTCCTTCTCGACCGAACAGTTCCTGACCGGCGGGAACTTCTCACTGATCGTGCAGCAGGTCATGGTCGTGGGCATCCTCGCCATCGGCCAGACCCTGATCATCCTCACAGCGGGCATCGACCTGTCCTGCGGTGCGGTGATGGCGTTCGGCAGCATCATGATCGCCAAGATGGCCGCCGAGGGCTCCCTTCCGCCGCTCCTGGCCATCACCCTGGGCATCACGGTCTGCGGCGGCTTCGGGCTGCTCAACGGGCTACTCGTGCAGAAGATCCCGCTGCCCCCGTTCATCGTCACCCTCGGCATGCTCAACGTGGCGTTCGCGCTCACCCACATCTACTCCGAGGAGCAGACGGTCACCAACCTGCCCGGCCCGCTCACGGCTCTCGGGCGGACCTTCCCGCTCGGCCACACCGACATCACCTACGGCTCCCTGGTCACCATCGCCCTGTTCCTCCTGCTCGCCTACGCACTGAGCAGCACCGGCTGGGGCCGGCACGTCTACGCCCTGGGCAACAGCCAGGAAGCCGCACGGCTGAACGGCATCCGCACCTCCCGCCTGACCATCGGCATCTACACCGTGGCCGGCCTGCTCTACGGCCTCGCGGCCGTGCTGCTCATCTCCCGCACCGGAGTCGGCGACCCGCAGGCCGGCCAGACCGACAACCTCGACAGCATCACCGCCGTGGTCCTCGGCGGCACCAGCCTCTTCGGCGGACGCGGCTCGGTGCTGGGCACCTTCATCGGGGTCCTCATCGTCGGCGTCTTCCGTAACGGCCTGCAGCTGATGGGCGTCGCCTCCATCTACCAGACCCTGATCACCGGAGTCCTGGTGATCCTCGCGGTGACCGTCGACCAGATCTCCCGGAAGAAGGCCCGATGACCGCCACCTCCTCCCCCACCCCCGTCCTGCAGGCCCGCGGTCTGGTCAAGCGATACGGCCACGTCACCGCCATCGACGGAGCCGACTTCGACCTGCTGCCCGGTGAGGTCCTCGCCGTCATCGGCGACAACGGCGCCGGAAAGACCAGCCTGATCAAGGCACTTACCGGTGCCGTGGTCCCCGACGCGGGCGAGATACGGCTCAACGGCACGCCGATCCAGTTCTCCGGGCCCCAAAGTGCGCGAGCCCACGGCATCGAGACCGTCTACCAGGACCTCGCCGTGGCCGCGTCCATGGACATCGCCTCGAACATGTTCCTCGGCCGTGAACTGCTCCGGCCCGGCATCCTCGGCAGCGCCTTCCGCATGCTCGACAAGAAGCGCATGCGCCAGGAGGCCGCCGAGCACATGGCCGACCTGAAGATCGGCCTGCGCTCGCTGACCCAGTCCGTCGAGACCCTCTCCGGCGGGCAGCGGCAGGCCGTCGCGGTGGCCCGGGCCGTCGCCTGGGCCCGCAGCGTCGTCGTCATGGACGAGCCCACCGCCGCCCTCGGCGTCAAGGAGTCCGGCCAGGTCCTGGACCTCATCCGCCGCGTCCGCGACAAAGGCATGCCGGTCGTCCTGATCAGCCACAACATGCCCCATGTCTTCGAGATCGCCGACCGGATCCACGTCCACCGGCTGGGCAGGCGCGCGGCCGTGATCAAGCCGTCCGACTACTCCATGGCGGAGGTCGTCGCCATCATGACCGGCGCACTCACCGTGGACGCGGCCGGAGATACTGTCGTAGCGGATTCCGAGGCGGTGAAGGCCGCGGGAGTCCAGGCCACCTGACCACACCACACGAGACTCGACGGAATCCGGCCGAGGCCGCGGCCGGAACCGACGAGCACAGGAGACCGTTCCCTCATGGCCGCGAACCGCCGCCCCACCCTGGCCGACGTCGCCCGCGAAGTGGGCGTCAGCGCCAAAACTGTCTCCCGCGTCCTCAACGAGGACGGGCCCGCCTCCGCACACACGAGGGAACAGGTACTCGCCGCCGTGGCCAAGCTCGGCTTCCAGCCGAACCTCATGGCACGCAACATCCGCGTCGGCGGACCCGACACCACCATCGGGCTGGTCATCCCCGACCTCGGCAACCCCTTCTTCGGCGCCGTGGCCAGCAGCATCGAGGACACCGTCCGCGACCGCGGCCTGACCCTGCTCATGGGCTCCTCCGCGGACGACCCCGACCGTGAACGCGCCCTGACCGACAAGTTCCTCGCCCGCCGCGTCAGCATCCTCATGGTCGTGCCGTCCGTCGGCGCCGACCATTCCCACCTCAAGACCCACCGCACCCAGGGTCTGCCCATCGTCTTCCTCGACCGTCCCGGAGTGGGTCTGTCCACGGACAGCGTCGTCACCTCCAACCGTGCCGGCGCCCAGGACGGCGTCGCCCACTTGATCGGCCACGGCCACCGCCGCATCGGCTTCGTCGGCGACCTCCCCGCCAAGCTCTACACACGCCGCGAGCGCCTGACCGGCTACCGTGCGGCCCTGCAGGAAGCCGGCATCCCCTACGACCGCTCCCTGGTCACCGACGCCCACGACCAGCACGGGGCCTCCACCGCGACCTCCCGGCTCCTCGACCTGGCCGATCCCCCCACCGCTCTGTTCGCCGGCAACAACATCGTCGCCCTCGGCATCGTCACCGAGCTGGCCCGCAACAAGCGCAAGGACGTGGCCGTCGTCGCCTTCGACGACATCGAGCTCGCCGAGGCACTCGAACCGGCCCTGACCGTCGTCGCCCAGAACCCCGAGGAGATCGGCCGCACGGCGGCGACCACCGCCCTGGCCCGTCTCGACGGCGATCGTTCCCGCGCCCGCAGCATCACCGTCCCCACCCGCCTGATCGTCCGCGGGTCGGGAGAACAGCCGGCCCCGACGCTGCCGGAGGCGTGAGGGCGAAGCGTGTGTCGCACGGGACGTCCGCCTGACATCGGGCAACCGCGGGCAGGGGGCTTCATCAGGAACAGTGGGCCGAGCCCCCTATTCGCTCTGCGCGGTTCCTTTGGTAGACCGGTCCGAGGAGAAGCCGCCGATGCGGGCCCCTGTCTGCGGCGCCCCCGTCAGTCACACCTCACTGGGTGCCGGCTGCCGCGCAAGCTCAAACAGCCCGACCGGCCATCACGCGTGCCCCCTGGGCCGGGGGCCTGAAAGCGTCCGTCAACCGACCGCGTGCATGCCGCCACCGAGTGCGGCCACGGGGAATGATCTCCGCGCACGATTGTTGACAGCAGTATGAAAAAGATCGGGTTCCTGTCCTTCGGACACTGGACGCCGTCACCGCACTCGCAGACGCGCTCCGCGGCGGACTCACTCCTCCAAGCGATCGACCTCGCGGTCGCCGCCGAGGAGCTGGGCGCCGACGGCGCGTACTTCCGCGTCCACCACTTCGCACGGCAGTACGCCTCACCATTCCCGCTGCTCGCGGCCATCGGCGCGCGCACCAGCCGGATCGAGATCGGCACCGGCGTGATCGACATGCGCTACGAGAACCCTCTCTACATGGCCGAGGACGCGGGCGCGACGGACCTGATCTCCGGTGGCCGGCTGCAGCTCGGTCTCAGCCGGGGATCCCCGGAGCAGGTGATCGACGGCTGGCGCCACTTCGGGAACGTGCCGTCCGAGGGGAGCAGCGACAGCGACATGGCGCGCGCCCACACCGAGCGACTCCTCGACGTGCTGAAGGGCGAGGGCTTCGCCGAGCCCAACCCCAATCCGATGTTCTCCAACCCTCCGGGGCTGCTGCGCGTCGAGCCGCACTCCGAGGGTCTCAGGGACCGTATCTGGTGGGGTTCCGGCTCGAACGCCACCGCGGCGTGGGCGGCCAAGCTCGGAATGAACCTGCAGAGTTCGACCCTCAAGGACGACGAGAGCGGTGAACCACTGCACGTCCAGCAGCGCAAGCAGATCGAGGTCTACCGCGAGGCCTGGCGGGAGGCGGGTCACACCCGCGAGCCCAGGGTCTCGGTCAGCCGCAGCGTCTTCGCACTGGACGACGACCGGGACCGTGCCTACTTCGGCAGGGAGCGCAACTCGAAGGACCAGGTCGGTTACATCGACGCCAACACCCGCGCCATCTTCGGCCGCTCCTACGCCGCCGAACCCGACGTGCTGGTCAAGCAGCTCGCCGAGGACGAAGCC
Organism: Streptomyces sp. NPDC026417; assembly: GCF_055567695.1. Classification (NCBI taxonomy): domain Bacteria; kingdom Bacillati; phylum Actinomycetota; class Actinomycetes; order Kitasatosporales; family Streptomycetaceae; genus Streptomyces; species Streptomyces sp. NPDC026417. The sequence goes on along the minus strand of NZ_JBVHPY010000002.1, from coordinate 424,994 downwards.
ATCGCCGCCGCCGACACCCTGCTGCTCACCGTGCCCAACCAGCTCGGCGTCGAGTACAACGCTCACGTGCTCGACAGCATCCTGACTCACGTCGCTCCGGCACTGGGTTGGCGCTGAATGTGGCGTGGGTGAGGCGCAGGATTCAGGTGGCCGGCCCGGTGGCGCCGCGAGAGGTCACGCGTACAGGCCCGGTTGGCGCGTTCGCCGGCCTGGCAGTCGCCGAGGCCCCACGGCGGAAACTTCGGCGCCCGGGCGCCTGCGGGAACGGCGGAGCCGGTGACGGCGAGGGCCGGCAACGAGTCCCGGAGCCCGAGAGCTGTCAGTTGGCGCTGCCGCTCTTCGCACCGGACCAGACGGCGGTGGCGCTCCCGTTCGGGCCCGCACTGATCCCGCCCAGGAGCGACGCGTTGGCGGTGCCCGGCACCTGGGCCGCGGTCGTCCACGTGCCGTCGGCGCGGACGGAATCCCTCGTCACGCCGGCTCCCGCCACCGCTCTGGGGCCGCGCCGCGCGTGCGGTGACATCGTCGGCGATGTCGGCGTCCCAGGCCTCGGACACGTAACTGATCGTTTCAGAATGAAGGTCGGTGGGCCTTGCCCGCGGGCAGATCAGGCCAGCCCGCCAGCCCCTGCGAGGGCCGACGGGCCGAAGACGGCGTAGGGGGTCAGCGCGTACTGAAGAGCGGAACCCAGCGGCCGGGGTAGTCGGCGCTCGCCTTGCGGAAGCCGCTCAGCGGCACGACCCTCTTGGTGCCGACGGTGACCAGCAGCAGCTGATTGCGGAACTCGCCCTTGCCGCCGCATTTCCTGGGGTCGCAGCCCCAGGCGATCAGGCGCTTGTTGTCGGCCCAGGCCAGGAGTTGCTGGACCGGCACGGTGCTGATCTGCTTCCCCGTGTGCGGGTCAAGGATCGCGGAGGCGACGGTGGTTCCGTGGCCCGCGAAGTCGCCCGCCGCGAGCTTGCCGTCGGGCGAGAGCCCCGCGGCAACCGATACAGGGCTCTTCTCGTCCGCCGGCCAGCCCGTCTTCTCGCCCTTCAAATCGTAGTAGTCGCGGAATGGCTCCTGCGGGGTGTCGGCGTGGACGAGGGTGCCGTCATGGTTCCACTCGAAGTCCTGGCGCGGGTTGCCGAACCAGCCCCCGTCGTCCTCCCGCCCATGCGGTGCCTTGTGCCATTGCGCCTCGCCGGAGTTCACGTCCACGATGGTGAAACCGGTACGGCTGGGCACGGGCCCCGGAACGGCCTTGCCGTTCACCTTCTGGATGTGGTCTTTGAAGTTGCGGTCGGGGTTTTTGGCGTACGTGGTTGCCACGAGCTTCGTGCCGTCCGGGGAGAAGGCCACTGCTGCGACGCCCCGGTCCATGTCGATCCAGCGATCCACGTGACCGGTGATCAGGTCGAGCAGCCCGATGCGCCTGGCCGGCAATTCGCCCTCCAGCACAGCAGCGGTGCGGGAGCCGGGCGCAACGTCCAGGAAGGCCCACTTGGTCTTCTCGTACGTGCCCGTCTTCTGGTCCAGGAGCCCGTAGACGCGCGTGAGGACGATGTCGCCGCCCGGCTGCTTGACCTTTTTGTGCACATAGAAGGCGGACATCACAGTGTCGCCCGCCGCGATCAGGTCCCGGGGCGGCGACTGCTGAGGGTGGCCGATGATGTCGCTGCGGTTCATCTGGCTGGCCGGGCGCACCTCGTCACCGCCCCCGCTCAGGCGCGGTAGACCCACAGCGCCCGCGACCACTACGACTGCGGCCACGGCAAGAGAGGCGAACCTGCGGGTGCGGCGGCGGCGCCGCACCGCCAGGACGCGGTCGGCGAAGTACGGGGGCGCGGGCATACTGTCCGCGGCCTGCTCACGCAATGCCTCGCCCACCAGTTCATCGACGTTCACGGACGCACCTCCACCGGTGAGCAGTCACGGGACAGCGGTTCCTCGGCCTCGGCCGGGCCGAGAGCGGCCAACTCGGGAGCATGAGCACGCAGCCGGGTCAGCGAGCGGCGGGTTGCGGACCGTACGGCCCCCACCGAGCACCCCAGGATCCGGGCCACGTCGTCCTCCGGCAGGTTCTCGAAGTAGCGCATGACCAGCAAGACGCGCTGCCGGGCGGTAAGCCGGGCCAGCGCCCCGCGCATCACCAGACGCACCTCGGCAGCCGAGGCGGTGACCGCAGTCGCCGCCCCCTCGGGCCGTGGGGCGATGCTCCGGCCCCGCCATGGCCACTTCAGCCGCCGGCGACCGACCTGCTGCCGGTACAGGATCTGGCGTACGTACGCCTCCGGTTCCTCGATCCGGCTCCACCGGCCAGCCGTCTTGACCAGCGCATTCTGCAGCATGCCCTCAGCCGCGAGGCGGTCCCCGCCACTCAGAAGCACCGCGGTCTTGAGCAGCGCCGACGCCCGGGTCGCGACGAACTCGCGGAACCTCTCCTGATCCGAGGCATCCATCGTCACCTTCTCTTCCGGCGGGCACAGCACCCGCCTCCTCTAATCCGTGTGACGCTCCCGGCCGGCCACCGCTATGCCTCAGCTGGCAAGAATCTCAACTCCCGCAGTCCCCCACGCTGCTCGTGGGCCGCGTCGAGTCCGGCGTCCTGATGGCGGCCCGGACAAGAGGGATTCTGATGATGCCCTCCATTGCCCACCACGACCATGAGCTGCAAGGATCCAACCTGAAACGTCAACGCGGAGTAGTCCAGCCCCTGCAGTCTTCGCGGTCAGGCAGACCCAACCCTGCGCCCGGCCAGAGCGCAAACGGGCAGGCACTTCGGACTTCAATGAGGCTGTGCCACCCGCTGAGGCCTTGGGACTGCGGGAGTTCGGCCGTTCTGCGTGCTCGAAAAACCGTGTGCCTCGGCCGCTGCACCTCCCTAGGCTTCACGTCATGGACAACGCCCGGACGGAAAGCCTCGTGAACGTCGTGGACGTCGAGGCGACCTGCTGGGTTGGTTCCCGGCCACCTCACCAGGTCAGCGAGATCATCGAGATCGGGCTGACTGTCATCGACCTGGATGCCGGCGAGCGCCTCGCTCGGCACCGGATCCTGGTGAGGCCCACCCGGTCCACGGTCAGCGCGTTCTGCACGGAACTGACCGGCCTGACCCAGAGCGAGGTCGATCAGGGGGTCACGTTCGCCGAGGCGTGCCGCCTACTGGCAGCCGAGCACCACGCAGGGGCCCGGTCGTGGGTCAGCTGGGGCGACTACGACCGCCACCAATTCACGCGGCAGTGTCAGGCCACGCAGACGCCCTACCCCTTCGGCCGCCACCACACAAATGCGAAAGCTGTCTTCACGGAGGCATACAGACTCCGCAAACGCCCCGGCATGGCACAGGCCCTGGAGATCGCCGGGCTGCAGCTCGAAGGCCGTCACCACCGCGGCGAGGACGACGCCTGGAACATCGCCGCCCTTGTGCTTCGCCTCTCCGAACGGGGCGCCTGGCCGAACGCAGCAGAACTACCCGCCTGACGCGGCACACTCGAAGAGGCCTCCGCTGCATCCAGCACAGCGGACCTCATGGACAACTGCCTCACCGAGACAGGACTGACGAGGCGCCCGTAATCGCCGACAGGCCCGCACAGCCCGAACGCACAGACTCTCAGCATGCCTTGGGCGCCTTGTACGGCTTGGCCGCCTTGGCGTAGTGAGTCGCTCCAGCAAGCTGAGAATGGAACGACATCTAGTGCGTCTCGGGACCCAAGGCGACGCGGACGGCGGCCAGGATGGTGTCGGTGTCGGCGCCCAGCGCGCGAGCGGAGGAGATGAAGTCGCGTGCCAGGGTGGAAAGTTGAGAGGCATACGTGTGCGTCGGGTGAGTAGGGGCTGCCGCGACCCTGGAGCCCGCCCCGCGGCGGGTGCGGATCAGCTCGGCGGCTTCCAGTTCGCGGTAGGCGCGGGCCACGGTGCCGGGTGCGAGGCCGAGGTCGGTGGCCAACTGGCGCACGGTGGGCAACCGGTCACCCTCGGCCAGCTGTCCGGTGACGATCAGCGCGCCGAGCTGGGCGCGGATCTGGACGTATGGCGGCACCTGGCTGTTCGTATCCACCTGGACTGCAGGCTCATTCATGGCCGAGGGCCTCCTGCGTCGCATCGTCGCCGACGGCCCGGGGGGCGACCACAGTGACCAGAGACCAGGCCACAGTGAACAGATTCAACAGGGCCAGAGGGTAGAACACCCAGAAGGTGAGCGCCCCCAGGGCACCGGCACAGCCCGTGTCCGTCAGCGAGATGGAGACCATCAGTACGGCGTAAAGCTGCTGGCTCGACACCAGCAGGCCCCAGGCCCCCGTGACCGCCCACGCGCGGTCGCGGCGCTGCTGCTCTCGGCCCGGCCCGTGTGCGATGCGGCGCAGGGCCCAGAGGCACGTGGGAGTGGCTATGGCGAGCGCGCCGAACATCGGGAGGCTGTAGTACAGCCCGGGCCAGGGGCCCAGAGAGGTCTGCATCCCGTTGCAGGTGACGGCTACGACCTTTCCCGTGTTGAAGCCGTGGTCGGAGCTGCCGGAGGCCGTGGCGGCCGTGATCGTCAAAAGCGCGACGAGCGTGATCCCCTGAAGGGCAATCAGGGGGCCCATGCGCGGTGGCACGTGGTCTCTGATCAAGCGCGGGGTGAGGCTGGCGGTACGTACCACCTCCTGGGGGACCAGAGTCAGCGCGTCGGCAAGAAGGACGCCCGCCACTGCGCACAGTCCGAAGACGGTGATGCAGAACACGACCCTCTGCTCGAACTCGATATGCCCCAGCGTGGACAGCGCCTGTGCGGCGTTGATGCCGATGGCCAGGCCGGACCAGCGTGCGTAGTGATCGGCGTGATCGAGGAAGCGGTGCCGGCGCGCGGCGCTGTCGAGCATTGAGGGATCCCCCCAGATCATCTTGTATCAAGTGGCGAGTACAAGATGTCCTAGGCGGAAACCTTGTGTCAAACATCAGGTACAAGGCTGCTTCTGAGGGACCGGCAGAGACGGCGCCAAGGCAACGCCGTGCTCGGGCGGCGTCCAAGGTCGGGCCGACCATCGGCAGGACGAGAGTGGCCATGGCCTGAGAGTGGCGGGCGCGCGCTTGCGAACCCGATCGGGCCGCGTGGGCTGCCGTTCATCCGACAAGTCGGCCTGATGGGCATGGATTCTCAAGATCGGGTGTGCGACGGCCGATGCGTCTGCGGGGATGATCTTCAAAGAAGGGCAGGATGTCATGACCTCAGCACCGTTGCGACGGTCTCTGGACTCGCTCGCGGCCGCCGTCGAGGAGCTGCGGGCCGGGCGGCCGGTCATCGTGGTCGATGACGAGGACCGGGAGAACGAGGGCGACCTGGTCATGGCGGCCGAGTTCGCGACCGCCGAGAGCTTGGGCTTTTTCGTCCGCTGGACCAGTGGGCTGATCTGTGCGCCGATGGCCGCGGACGTCGCCGACCGGCTGGAGCTGCCGTTGATGGTCCCGCCCGCTGCCGGCGCCGACCCGGTCGAAGCGACGGCCTATACCGTGTCCGTGGACGCGGCCGGCGTCGGCTCGGGCATCTCGGCCGCCGACCGCGCGCTCACCGTACGGACACTCGCCCACCCAGCAACCCGGCCAGAACAACTGATCCGGCCCGGGCATGTGTTGCCGCTGCGGGCCCGGGCTGGGGGGATCCTCGAACGGCGCGGGCACACCGAGGCCACCGTCGACTTGCTGCGCCTCGCCGGGCTCCACCCGGTAGGCGTCATCAGCGAAGTCTGCGAGGACGACGGCTCCGTTGCCAAATTCGAGAAGTTGCGGACCTTCGCCGACGAGCACAGCCTCATGCTGATTTCGATCGAACAGCTGGCCAACGGAATTTCCCTCGCGGACACGGCGGCCGTGTGAGCCGCAGGGTGCACGCGACGGTCTTCGACCTGGACGACACGCTGGTCGACACCAAGGACGCGTGGGCCCGGGCGTGCGCCGGCTTCGCGGCCGGTCACGGCCACCGGTGGCAGACCAAGGACACGGCCGCCCTGCACGGCAACGGCGCCTGGGCGTCGTACGTCGTCGGCCTGTGTGCCGGCGCGGTGAACGCAGCCGAGGTGGTCGCCTCCTGCACGGACGCGATGATCGAGGAGTGCGTGGCGGGGCGCGTGCAGGCGCTGCCCGGAGCCGTGGAGCTGGTCCGTGAGGCCGAACGGCACGGACCTGTCGGTGTGGCCACGGCCAGCCCTCGGCGCTTCGTCCACACCGTCCTCGGCAGGCTGGGCCTCATGCCATACCTGAGTGCCGTCGTGTGCGGCGAGGACGTGACGCGGGTCAAGCCCGCACCGGACCCCTACCTGCGCGCGGCCGCAGAGATCGGCCTGCCGCCGTCCGACTGTCTGGCTGTCGAGGACTCGCCCGCCGGTATCCGGTCGGCAACCGCCGCGGGGATGCGCATCCTTGCCATCCCTCGGGCCGGCACGCCACTGCCCCTCGACATCGCCCACCTGCCCACCGCCCGCGCGCATTCCGCAGTCGGCGCCCTGCCCTTGCTCACTGGCCTGCTCACCGGCGAGCGCCCCCTCATCCGTGACAGCGCCGCTACCTGATTCACAGCGCGGTGCGGGTGCCGCTCTCCGACCCCGGGGAGCGGCCTCGCAGCTGCTTCGCCGATGCCCCAGGGCGATTTGCGTGCCAACGCCGAAGAACCCGTCCCTTCCCCGAAGATCGACCACACACGCCGACGGAGGCCCGGGCCTGTCGCCCCGGTATCGGCCTGCACAGCGCCAGATCGAAAGGCGGGATCACGCGTCTGCAGTGTGTCCGAACGCCGTCATGAGTCCCGATCATCGACCGATAGGGTTGCTCGGGCAAAGCCCAGCCGGTGGTCGGCTGCGGCGCAGCCACGGATGCGGAGGTCGGTCGTGACGGGTTTGACGGTCATCGGTTTCGTACTGGCTGCCGTACTCGTCGTCGCGGGGTGCGTCAAGGCGGAGCGGGTCCGCGCCCTGCGTTCTTCCCTCAACCCTTCGGCTTCCGAACTCCCCGACTCAGCCTTCCTGTTGGGCCGAGTGATTTTTTTCGGCCTGGCTGGTGTGCTGGTCTACACGGGAGTCCACGGCCTTGCCGTCTCCGACGACTCGGAGTGGAGTGATGACGAACTGACCGTCGCGGTACAGGAGGCCGTGGCATCTCTGGACGGCTCGTTCCGCCTCGACGACGGCGTCACGGACGAGGGGTACGCCCTTGTGCTCGAGGACGAGATCGTCGAGCACGGCGCCGCAGACGCCCCGCAGATGGGGGTGTACGCGGAACCCGCCGAGACGAACCAGGAGTCCGACGCCGACTACACCGTGACCGCCTCCGGCGCCGAAAAGGCTTTCTGCGTACACGTCCAGCGCCACAGGTCGAAGAAGCACGACTGGGACTCACCGGGCATCGCGGGCGGCAAGGGAGTCACCGTCCCGGCGTTCGCGTACGCGGTGACAAGTCGCGAGGGCGGCTGCTGAGGTAGTCGGGTGGGGCGGCTCGGCGGCCGGGACGGAACTCTGGGGGAACAGGCGCCGGACCGACCTCGTCGCCATCGCCCCGCCGCTCCATGGGACGGGGTCACCGCCATCGTGATGGCACGCGCCCAGTGGCCGGCGGGGCCAACCGAGAGGGGTCTGCGGCCGCCGGCGCTGCGAAAATCCGCGAGCACGGTCTACCGCGCCCGTATCGCGGCTGCCGGTCGGAGAGGGGCGCCGCCTCACATGTCGAGAACGATGTCGGCATCCGGCCGAGCACAGCAGATGAGCACCTCGCCTTCCGGCGGCTCCTCCAGCGGCGCAGGGGCGTAGGTGACCGCGCCGGACAGCAGCGGGGTGGTGCAGGTGTGGCACACGCCGGTACGGCAGCTCCAGCGCGTGGGCACGTCGCAGGCCTCGGCCAGTTCCAGTACGCTGCCTCGGCTCTCGGGGAAGGGAGTGGAGATGCCGCTGCGGGCGAAGGTCACCTGCGGTCCGGTGCCGGGCCCGTCGGAGGGCTGGTGAGGCGGCCCGGCCGCTTGAGCGGTGAGGCCGGGGTTGATGCTGGGCAGCGCCGAGAAGGCTTCGGTGTGGATGCGGGCCGGGTCGATGCCGGCTGCGGTGAGGGCGTGTCGCATGTCGGCCATGAAGGCGTCGGGGCCGCAGAGGTAGGCGGTGGCGTCGGTGGGAAGGGACAGTGCGATCAGGGTGTCCCGGGTGAGTCGCCCCCCGGTGAATCCGTTGCGGAGGTGATCCGTCGGCGTGAGCGCGCTGTAGAAGACGTGCTCATGTCCGTGCGGCAGGGTGGTGAGCAGGTCGTGTGCTTCGGCGGCAAGGGGATGCTCCGAGGGACTGCGGGCGCCGTGGATCCACCAGACCTCGCGGTCGCGGTCGCGGTCGGAGAGTTCGTGGAGCATGGCCAAAACGGGTGTGAGACCGATACCGGCCGAGACGAGGATCACCGGCTCGCTGCCGCCGGTGAGGACGAAGTCGCCGCGGGGCGCTGCGACGTCGACCAGTGCGCCGGGGCGCATCCGGCTCGTCAGGTAACTGCTCACCGTCCCACGGGGTTCGTGCTTGACGCTGATCCGGTAGCGGCCGTTGACGAGCGTCGACGAGAGCGAATAGCTGCGGACTGGCGGGGGTTGAGCGGTCGAGGGGAGCCGCAGCGTGAGGTATTGGCCGGCCCGGGCGTGAGGCAGAGGAGTGCCGTCGGGCGACCGCAGGTACAAAGAGGTGACGGAGGAGCTCTCACTCACCACGTCGTCCACCTGCAGTTCGCGGAACCCCGTCCAGGCCGGGCCACTGAGTGCACCGGAGTCTCCTGAAGCGAGCAGGTCACGGAAGGACCCCTGCCAGCCGGGGCTCAGGGCGGTGATGGACAGGGCCAGGCGCAGCTTGTCTCTGTCCCGGTCGGGCAGATAGAGCAGGGCATCGGTGTCGGTCACACTCAGCGAACCCGGCCCGGTGCGGGTCTTGGTGATCGTGTCGCCGGCCTGGACGTGGCCCTCGCGGATGACCCGCATGTAGAAGCCGGGCCGGCGGTGGCTGACCAGCAGGGCAGGCAGCTGGGGTTCACCGACCCGCATCCCGACGCGGTAACAGGTGACCCTGGGCTGGGTGACTTCGAACTCGGCATCACCGATGACATAGCGGTCACCGATACAGACCTGGTCATCGCTCAGGCCGTCGACGGTGAGGTTCTCGCCGAACTGACCGAAACCGAAGTCGTCGCGGCCGAAGTACCGCTGCCAGTACCGGTAGGACTGCAGCTGATAGACAAGGACGGCGCGCTGTTCACCGCCGTGCCCCGCACGGTCGCCCTGGCCGTCGCCTTCGATATTGAGTCGGCGGACCATCACCGGGCCACTGACCGGCTGCTTCCACACGCCGGTGTAGACGGTCTTGCCATGCCAGTCCACGTGCTGCGGCATGCCGACGTTGACCGACAGCAATGAAGGCATCTCCCGCTCCTCCCTGATGCTGGGCCTGGCCCACGTCGGCCGGGCGGCGACGGTCCACCGCCGTGGGGGTAGCGGTCACGGGATCCGGCGTGACGCGGCGTGTCTCCTCCAGTGTGTGATCTCGAAGGAGACCGTGCGAGATCACGACAGCGAACCGTGATCTCGGTGGACCAGTTCGCGGGACCCATTCCGGCAGCTGCTGTCAGGGCAGAGCGATCTCGCCCTGATTCAGTACGCGGGAATGGAAGTAAGCCGCCTGGATTTCAGCGTTCGTGTTGTTCCCGCGCAGTTGCTCCGACCACATCATGAACCATGCCCACTTGGGCTGACTGTCCAGGAACGCACCGGTCGGCATCTTGCCCATCTCGGCGATCGCGATGGGTTTCGTTCCCGCCAGGTTTCGTATTTGCTGGTAGTCGGCGGCGCTGGGGTAATTCTTGTACCAGGCGTCCAGCGATACGACGTCCACGTATCCGCTGCCCGGGTAGTAATTGCTCCAGCCGCCCGCCGGGTTGTCCTGGACGTTCCAAACCCAGATCAGATTATCCAGACCCTTGGTACCGGCGAGGTAGTCCCGGGTGATCTGATAGGGGCGGGCACTGCCGTTGGCGCCGGGGCGGTTCCCCCACCAGTTCCACGATTCGTTCATCTCGTGCAGGGGACGAAAGAGAACCGGGACGCCCGCGTTCTTCAGCTGCTGGAGATAGGGCACGGCCTCGTCCAGCCGTCGCTTCCATGCGGCGTTGAGTGTCGATCCGTTGGTGACGATCTGCGAGAACTGCGCGTCGGTGATGTTCGACTCCACGCCACCCTCGAAGGCGCAGGAACTCCCACCGGTCGGCGGGCAGACATGCCAGGTGAGAGCGACCAGTGAGCCGTTGGCCCACTCGGTCTTCGCCTGGTCGACCACGCGCTGCCGGTTGGCCACGTCCGAGGCGTTGAACATCAAGTCGCCGCCCCAGAGCCCCGGGTACTGCCCGGTGACGTCCTTCACCTGCTGCGTGTACTGCCCTGGCGAGGTGGCGGGCTCCTTGTTGTGCTGACCGGAAACGATGTGGTTCCCGGAAATGGACTGCAGGTAGTTCAGAACGTTCTGCTTGGGCGTGGCGGGAAACGCCTGCGCCGATTCCGTCGCCGGCGAGTAGGAGACCGACGCAATGACGGCCCCTGCGGTCAGGGTCGAAGTAATACCGAGCCGAATTTTGTTCATGGCATCCCGGCTTCCGTGTTTGATTGAACGGATTCCTTACAGCCAGGAAGATGGCTGCTCTCGTGACGTCCGTCAACGGGGTGCGCCATTTTCCGCAACCACCCGGCAGGAAGATTTACTTAACGTTGACTAAAAAGCCGTGGAGGCCGCCGATTTCTGCGCCATGCGCGTTTTCATCCGAAAAATTCCCGGACGCCCATCACGGGGCCCGGAAGAACCGGCCGAGTTGTCCATAGGTGATCACCTGCTGGCCTGCGAAGCCTGTGTCGGCAGGGGCTGACCGTGACCTCTGCGCTGTGCCCACTTCAGAGGCCCGCGCAAGCGGGTGGGTTGACCGACGCGCATCTGGCCCTCCCCGAAGCGTGACCAGGCCCTTGGAGTCAGCTGACCGATTCTCTGCTCACAGAGCAGGCGGGACCGACACTGGGCCGCTCCCGAGAAGCCGCTTGGCCTCCTCGCGCACGCCGGCGTCCTCATCGGCCGTAAGCGCTTCGAGTTGCTGCACGAACTGGCCCAGCCGATCATCGGCGATCATCCACTCTTGATGGTTGAACACCTCTCCATCGAGCTGGTCAGCAGTCCACCACTCCTCAGCCCGTGACAGCGCCGCAAGCACAATGCGCAGGGCAACAAGATCCCGTCGTCGCATCAGCGCCTCCGCCGTTTTCTGCGTGACGCCAGTGTCGTGCGGGTCCAGGAGAAGCCGCTCAAGCACCTGCGCGGCTTCGTCCTGACCTGCGATCGCCGCAAGCTGCCTGCCAGCGGCAGCTCTGCACGACCACGACTCCGACTCGGCGTCGCGGAGGGCTGCCATGAATTCGCCTGTCCTTGGCTCCCGGCTCACGCAGCCATGTTGCCTTCCCACGGGTCGCCTGCCTACTTCGTTTACGAGGTCAGCGCTCCCCAGGTCGGTCGCACAGAAGCGGGCTCCGCCCGGACGCCGGGACCCGAGCCCGCTGCACGGCGCACGAATGGACTGGCGACACTGAGCTTGGCGGACGCCGGCCCGACACTGGCACTACTCGCAGCCCTCGCGTCCGGAGAACACCGACATCGTCACACCGAAACGGCACACCGTACGTGTGGCGCTGGCCGGCGGGCGATCGCACACCGGGCCTGGCCTACGACAGGGACGGCGGCCTGACCTTGTACTTCCAGCACACCCGGGCCACCAATCCGCGGCAGGCCGCAAACCGGCTGCCAGCACCCGACGGCCCCTTCTCCGTCGTCCTTCGCGTCTACGGCCCGGACCCCGCAGTGCTGGACAGCACCTGGCAGCCACGCAGCCCGACCGTGGCGGACTGAGCAGGGGGACGCCATTGGCTGAGGCGCGAGGAGTCCAAGGCCGGGCTTGATCGAGGACCTGCTCGCGGACAGACTGCTTTCCATGGGATCAGTAGACGTGGCCACCGAGGGACAACTCGGGAACAACCGATGAGTGCCGACCTGCCCTTCTTTCGCTATCACCCCGATCCCCTCGCCAGCGGGTCCATCCGCGCGGCCGCCGATACGTGCGCCTGCTGCGAACGCAACACGGGCTGGATCTACACGGCCACCTTCTACACCACACACGAGGTCAACGGACGTTTCTGTCCGTGGTGCATCGCAGACGGGGCCGCGGCCGAACGCTTCGCGGGTGAATTGACTGACTCCTACGGGCTCGACGGTGTCAGCGAGGACGTCTTGCATCAGGTCACTCGCCGCACTCCTGGCTTCCACGCCTGGCAGGACCCGCACTGGCTCGTCCACTGCCAGGACGCGGCCGCCTTCATCGGCGAAGCCGGATACGCCGAGCTGGCGGCGCACCCCGAAGCCCTCGGCCAGATGCGGGCCGACATGCGCCGCGACGGCTGGCACGACGAGAAGCAGCTTGAGCACTTCCTGACCCACCTGGGCGACGGGGCGACCGCCATGCTCTTCCGCTGCACCGTCTGCGGCGCCCATATCGCCTACGCCGACGCATCCTAGAAGTGGGGCGATCGTTGGCTTCCTGATCGGCCTGGGGCTGACCACCATCGTGCGCCAGGAGGCCGGCCCGTGGGAGCAGCCGGCGGCGAGGGAAACGTCGCCCATGGTGCATGGCCCGCAGGGGGTGGCCGCGTGCCTCCCGTGGAGGGCCAGGCCGGGCCGGAGGACTCCGAAATCTTTGGCGTCGGGTAAAGAATCCGGCGGCGTTCGGCCTCTCAGCAAGCGTACGGCCGTTGCTTCAAGGTGAGGCGCTGGGCCGCAGGCTGAAGGAGGTCCGGTGAAATCGGCAGAAATGGGCGCCGAGGTGTCCCTGGCAGTGCCGTTCGCGTCGTCGCCGAGCTGCGCGCTGAAGAGCATCGCGTTCCGCGACCGCGCCACGGGGAGAGCTGAGATGATTCGCGCCGAGGGCGAATCTGCGGTCCAGACGTGCGAGGGACGCCGGGCGAGGAAGCGGGGGCGGCGTGGCTGACCGGGACGGGCCGCGGTCGCGGCACGCCGAGGCACTGGCAGCGCTGGTGGAGGAGCGGATGGTGCGCTATGCCGCCAAGCGGCTCTGTTGCCGCGACGTGCCGCAGTCGTCGGCGGACCCTCAGGACGTCGTGCAGAACGTCCTGAAATCCGTACTGGCGCTCGATGAGCCGATCGATAACGTACGCGCGTACGTCTACCGGTGCATGGAGCGCGAGACCGATCGTGCCGCGCAGCGATACCGCCTGGGGAGGGGGTACGCGTCGCTCGACGCGGACGTGCGGCCGGAGGACGAGCCAGTGGTGGAGCCTATCGCCGAGGCCGAGGTGCGGCATGTGCTCGACGAAGCACTGGCGAACTTGCCCCTGCAGCAGCGCAGAGTGGTGCTTCTGACGCGGGAACTGGGGATGACGCAGGCGGAGGCGGCTCAGGTACTGGGCTCCGCATCCGGCACGGTGGGCGTCCATGCACACCGGGCCATCCGCGCTCTGCGCGTGACACTCGTCGGTCTGGGCACCGCCCTTGTCGTGTGGACCACCTGGTTCGTCAGATTCGGTGAGAAGAAAATCATCCCGGCCGCAGGTCCCGATTCGCCGGCAGTGATCATGCTGAGTCTCACCAGCGTCGTCGGTCTCCTGCTCATCGCCCTGGTGGTACTGCTGGCGAGGGCCTCAGGAGACGTCGGCATCCGGTGGAGGGACGTGATGAGAGCAGTCGGCAGGGCGCTCGAGCCCGCGCCCGAGAGCCCCCGAGACAGCAACGTCATGTGGTCTTCCACCAACACCTTTTACGACTGATGGGAGCAGACCGCACGCTGGACACCGCTTGATTCTGTTCGGCGGTCAGGGCCGCCCGCAAGGGGGGGTGCACGGCGACGGCGTCGATGAAATCCCGGAACAGAGGCCGCAGAACGTCAGGGCGCTCCAGGTGCACGTCATGCCCCGTGCCGGGAACGCTCACGGCCGTCGCCCCCGGCTGCCGTCGGAGCATGGCCTCGGCCTCCTGCTGGGGAATGAAGCCGTCCTGGCCGAGCACGGCCAGGACCGGGCAAGTGATTCTCGCCCACTCGTCCCAGAAGGAGCGCTGGGCGTTCTCGGTGAGCGAGGCGACCATGACGTCCCGGTCGAAGCGCGGCCTCCAGCCTCCGTCGCGTTCCTCCAGTCCGGTTGCCCACCCCTCGCCGACGGCACCGCCGCCGAGGAACTCCACGGCGGCTTCCCGCGACGGGAAGGGTGTCGGCCACGCGTCGAGCCATCCGCCGATCTCGTTCTGCACGTTCGGGTTCGGACCGCCCGGGCCGGCCTCGACCAAGATGAGTGCACGCACGAGGCGGGGGTGCGCGGCGGCGGCGAGCATGGCGGTGTGGCCGCCCAGGGACTGCCCCACCAGAACGGACTGGTGCAGGTCGAGCTGTTCGAGGACGGCGACGACATCAGCGACGTACGCGGCACGGCTCACCTGGTCCGGGTAGCGCTCGCTGGCACCGTGGCCACGCTGGTCCACGGCGACGACCCGGTAGCCGGGGCTCAGGGTCCGGGCGAGGTCGTCCCATTCGCCTGCGTGGCCGGCCAGTCCGTGCAACAGGACGACCGGCGGACCTGAGCCGCCCCAGTCCCGGCAGGACAAGCGCACGCCGTCGCGTTGCACGGTGCGTTCGGACCAGGTCATGCGGCCCCTTTCCGGGTCGGGTGGATCGGCTGTCGTGGTCTGGTGGCCGACATGCTCTCGGCGAACAACTTCTGCTTGTCCGCGTGTACTTGCAGACGGTCTGCCAGGAGGCTTCGGTGTGCCGAGCTGCTGTCCGCACCCACTCCCCCTTCACCGGTGCTCATCGTCGCGCATAGTACTGGACGGTACAGTACCGATACGGGTACTGTACCGTCCAGTTCCGACGTTCGGGGCTGCCGACCCCTAGGGTCTGCGTAGAAGTTTGGGGCTATGCCCATGGACAAGGTGCTCTCGGCCGACGGCACGACGATCGCCTTCGAGCAGCGGGGCTCCGGTCCTGCCGTGGTGCTCGTCGGCGGTGCCTTCATGACCCGTGGCGATTCGGCCGCGCTCGCCGGCCTGCTCTCCGAGCACTTCACCGTCGTCACGTACGACCGCCGGGGCCGCGGCGACAGCGGGAACAGCCCGGAGTACGACGTGCGGCGCGAGGTCGAGGACCTGGAAGCGCTGATCGGGCGCGCGGGCGGCGAGGTGATGGTCTTCGGCATGTCCTCCGGCGCCGTGCTGGCGCTGGAGGCCGTGGCCCGGGGCAGCGCCGTCTCTCGGCTGGCCGTGTACGAGCCCCCTTCATCACCGACGACAGCCGTCCGCCGCTGCCGGCCGATTACGTCGCCCACCTGACGGAGCTCGTCGGACAAGGCGCGTTGGGCGACGCCGTGGCCTACTTCATGACCGCGGCCGTGGGCATGCCTGCCGAGGCTGTCGCCGGAATGCGCCAGGCCCCCTTCTGGGCCGGCATGGAGGCCACCGCGCGCACCCTGCCCTACGACGGCCAGGTCATGGGCGACACCATGTCCGGGCGGCCGCTGCCGGCCGGTCGCTGGAAGTCCGTGAGCGTGCCCGTTCTCGTCGGCAGCGGGGACGCAGGCGCGCCGCACATGCTCACCGGAGCGCGAGAACTCGCCGCACTGGCAGACAACTTCACCCTGCACGTCTTCTCCGGCCAGGAGCACGGCATCGAGCCGGAGCTCCTCGCCCCGGTCCTGACCGACTTCTTCACGACCGGAGAGCAGGCGTGAGCAACGCCGCCCACGGCGCATACGCCCCCTGCCTCGGCAACGCCCACTCCCCCGCAGTACGGCCGTGAGCGGCTGAGCTGGAACCACGTCCGGGCGACGGGCGACGAGGGCCCGGTCTTCCGGCCAGGTGATTCCTCATCGGGCCCGGCCGCCGTACGGGACGGAGCCGGACACCGCCGTACGTGACGGCGAGATGCCGACACCCCGGGACTACGCCCTCTTGGCGAGGTGAGCGAAGACGACGAGGTTCTCGGTGTAGTCCTTCGCGGTGCCGTCGTAGGCGCCGGAGCAGGTGATGAGCCGTGCGAGTGCCTTGGGGGTGTCGTCGTAGACGCGGCGGTTCGGGAAGTCGTCCTTGCTGAAGCTCTCGACGGAGTCGACGACGAATACAGCAGTGGTGCCGTCCGCACGCATGACCTCGAAGCTGTCGCCGGCCGTGAGTTCATTGAGCCGGGCGAACACCGCAGGGGCTGTGACGGTGTCAAGGTGCCCGGCGATGAGCGCGGTCCCCTGCTCGCCCGGCGAGATCCCCGCGGCATGCCAGCCCACCAGGTTGGTGTTGTTCGCCGGCGGCGCTCCAAGGGCGCCGGAGGGCCCGATCGCCAGGGCCGTGAAGGGCGCGTTCACTCCGATCTTCGGGATCTTCAGACGCGTGGGTGCCGACCTCGGCATCGTCACGCCGACCGCCGCGGAGGCGCTGGGCTCACCGGGGCGCGACGACTTCCTGGCGGACGACGAGGTGGGCTCTCGAGACGCGGGCGAACCGGTCGCATCGTGGGTGAAGCTGTTCGGGCCCACCACGAATACGAGCACGAGCAGGACCAAGGTCCAGAAGACGGTGGTTGCGACCCATCGCGCTCTACGCCGGGACACACCCGCACCGGTGAGATCTGGTCGGGACTTCACCAGGAACACCTTTCGAATTCGCGAGACGGGTTGGGAGGCAAGGCGAGCGGGTGCCGGGACGTGGGGGGGGGGACCCCGGGGGGGGGGGGCCCCCCCCCCCCCCCCCCCCCCCCCCCCCCCCCCCTCCCCCCTCTCCCCCCCCCCCCCCCCCCCCCCCCCCCCCCCCCCCCCGGCCCGTACCTCGGCCGCCAGTTCGTCGCCGGGGTTCTCGTCCAGCCAGCGGCGCAGGTTGAGCCACTGGGCGGCCCGGTAGCGGTCGTAGCTGTCCTGATCGGCCAGCATCATCTCCACCACGTCGTAGCCCAGGCCGGCGAACTGCTCCAGCAGCTCGGGCAGCAGGCGGAAGTCGGACCGGTCGGCGGCATGGCAGGCCTCGACACACTCCTGGCCGGAGGGTTCCCGGCGCCAGTACGGCTCACCGATCAGCAGCAGCCCGCCGGGGCGGAGACTGCGGGCCAGGAGCTCGACGGTCCCGGCCACGCCGTCCCCGATCCAGGTGGCGCCGATGCATGCGGCGACGTCGACCGGCTCGTCCGCGACATGGCCGCGGGCGTCGCCGTGCACGAAGTCGAGGCGGTCGGCCACCCCCAGTTCGGCGGCGCGGGCGCGGGCCCGCGACGTGAACACGGTGCTGATGTCGACGCCGGTCCCGGTGACGCGGTGATCGTGTGCCCAGGTGCACAGCAGCTCACCCGACCCGCTCGCCAGGTCCAGCACACGCGTACCGGGCCTCAGGTCCAGTGCCTGCCCGAGCGCGGCCAGCTTCTCAGCGGTGATCGGGTTGTGGATGCGGTGACTGCTCTCGCGAATACTGAAAATGCGCGGAAGATCCACGGAAGGGATTCCTTCGGTTCGATGCGGTCATGGCGTTCACGAAGGACAGCCGGCCGGAGCCGGCCACCAGAGCCTGGACCGTCATCAAATGCACCCCATCAGGACGTGTGGATCGGACAGGCCGGGACGCTAGAGCCCGCAGCCCCCGCCTGTCCACCGATTTCCAACTGCCCGACCATCCAGGCCACTTGCGGCACCGCCGCGGCCGCGACGACGGTGGCCGAGCGGCGAGGACGCGGGGCCGGACACCGACCGGCAGCACCTCCGGGCAGCGGAGGAACGGCGGGGAAGTGCCGAGCGCACCGAACGACACCCTCCGTTGCTGCATGATGTCCCTCAGCAACAACGTCCCAGGGGGGATCATGCACATCCGCACCACCGCCGCGGCCGTCACCGCGGTACTCGCCCTCACCCTCGTCGGCTGCAGCAGCGACGACGGCGCCGACGCCAAGTCCGAGCCCGGCAAGGCCACTACGGCCACGACGCCGGCCGCGAAGACGCCGGACCCCACAGGCTCCAAGGACTCCAAGGGCGCCGGGGGCGCGGACTCCGG
This sequence comes from Streptomyces sp. NPDC026417, assembly GCF_055567695.1. NCBI lineage: Bacteria > Bacillati > Actinomycetota > Actinomycetes > Kitasatosporales > Streptomycetaceae > Streptomyces > Streptomyces sp. NPDC026417. The sequence continues at coordinate 406,920 of NZ_JBVHPY010000002.1, read as the reverse complement.
CGACACCAAGAAGAAGACAGGCATCCCGGCCGACCCCGACCCCGCCACCCGCGCCCAGCTCCTGCGCGCCCTGAGCGCCATCAACCCCGCTCTGGTCGCCGACGAGGACAAGGCCGTGACCAACGCACGCAACCAGTGCTCGACCATCAACGGCGGCGGCAACGCCGAGACCGCCGCCAAGTCCCGCTTCTCCACCAGCACCCACAAGGTCACGCACACCGAGGCCAGAAAGATCAACGTGGCCGTGTCGTCGGTGCTCTGCCACTGACGCCGCCACGGTGGCGCCGGTGACGAGCCCCGCCACCCAGCCGGACACCGTCTGCCGGCACAGACGGCACCGCCCCCGCCGGCAGGGGAGCACCGCGACCGCGGGGGTCGCGCGCACCGCCCCGCCTGGGCTATCATCGATCTTGAGCGCGCCGCCGAACTGCGGTGACCGCGCCTCGCGTTGGTGGTCCAAGGAAAGACGCCCCACTTCCCGTGGGGAAATGCAGGTGCAAGGCCTGCCCGGCGCTCCACACAAGCCCCACCCCGGTCCTCCCGGGGTGGGGCTTTCTGCGTTGCGGCGCGCCCGCCCGCCCACTCCTGAGGACGCGGGCCGGAGCAACTGCAGTCGCTCTGGCGGCCGTTGGGCAAGGGGCCTCGGTGCCGGGGGAGGGTGGCCGGACCGCTTCACTCCGTGAGATCGTCCGCGGATGACGACCGACGGGGGAGAAGCGACGTTGCCGCGGCCGGACGACCGCACCGCGTCCGTGCTGCGTTTCGTGGTGGAGCTCATCGCCTGGGTGGCGACGCCCTGGGCGCTGGCCGGCCACTCCTGGCTGCTCGCCGTCCTGTCGGTGGTCCTCCTGGTCGGCCTGCCCACCTGCTTCTCCACCCCCGGCGACAAGGCGACGGTCATCATCGCGGTGCCGGGCCGGGTCACGATCCTTCTGGTGCTGCTCCAGCTCGCCGCGGCCGTGACGTCCTCGTGGCTGGCCTGGCCCGGCTGGGCGGCGGCGCCCGTCACCCTGCTGGCCCTGGCCACCCTCGTCACGGAGCGCCGGCGCTGGCAGTGGCTGGCCTCCGGCGCGCCGGGACGCCGGGCAGAGCGCCCCGCCGCCGACTGAGGCACCGTCACGTAGGGGGCGCCGATGCCGTAGGACCGGGAGCGTGTCCGCTGCCGCGTCCGGCGGCGTCAGAAGACCGGCTCGCCGATGCCCAGCAGGTTGCCCTCGCTGTCGCGGAACCAGGCACCGCGTTCCCCGCGTGCACCCTTGCTGGGATAGTTCCCCTCGACCTCGGCGATCCCGTCCACCGTACGCAGACCGGGCACGTCGACATCCTCGAACACCACGCCGCGTCGTCTCAGCTCGGCCACGGCCGCCTCGATGTCCCCGACCTCCAGCGCCATCTGCGTGAAGGTGCCGGGCGAGGCTCCCGTCGACGCGAACAGTACGAACTCCCCGCCCGCGCACCGGTAGAGCAGCCCTCCGGGCCGCTCGTCGACGGGCTCCAGGCCGAGCCGCTCGGCGTAGAAGCGCCGCGCCCGCTCCAGATCCCGGGCCGACAGCCTGGTCGCCACGCGGGCCCCGGCCAGTACCTCGTTCCTGCCGCCATCGCTCATCCTCCCACTGTGCCGTGCACACCCCTCATCGGCGCTACGGACACCCGGTACGTGTCCTTGCCGACAAGAACGCACATCTCCAAGTCGGCGGCACCAAGAAATGGGCTGCGTCGGACTCCGCGCCCTGACGTACGTTCGTGCGCGTGACGTATGCCCTGGAATCAAGGAGGGTGGCCCGGTGAGCGACTGGTGGGCCCACCTGGAGGAACAGACCCGTCGGGAGGTCGACGCCGACGTGCTGCGGGATCGCCGGCTGCCGGCGGTCGTATCCGTCCTGAAGGCGTTGCGCCCGCTGGGAGCGAGCCTGCACGAGGCCGAGATGGTGGTCCACGCGCGGTACGAGGCATTGGGAGACCGAGTGCAGCGCAGACCGCCCGATCCGCTCGATCTCGCCTCGCTCGCCGCCCGCGCCGCAGCACCCCCGGGCCGTGTGGCGGCGGTGGAGGCGTTGTGGGACGGCGACACCGTGCACGACTGGTTCGTGATCCTGGTCGCGGTCCTGGACTCCCCGGAGGGGGAGCGCCACTTGGCGACCGTCCACCACCGCCCGGACGGCTCTCCGCCCGCCGTCGCCGCCGCCGAGGCGGGCCGGGCGCTGGCCGGCCATCTCGGCGTGCCCTTTCACTTCGCCTCCCCGGACACCCCCGATGACCGGGCGCCGCGATGGCGGACTGTCCAGCGGCCGACGGGCGGGGCGTGATCGGGCAAGGAGGGGGCCATCACGACGGTTCGACGGGACCTGCCCGTCCGGCGCTTTGCGTCGACGTCGCCGCCGAGTTCGCCGCCGTCCCGACGTCTGACGCGGCATCCCCCGGCTCGAGCTCCGCCGCGGCCGCGCCGACGCCGACCGGCACACCTGGCGTGCACAGTCTCGTCCCTCTTCGCCGTCGACGACGACGTCGGCATCACGCCGAGGGCCAGCTCGGTGACGGCGTCCCGCTCCGGGGGACGCTCACCCGGACCTGAAGGTCGTGCAGTACCGTCGCCTGCCATCGTCGAGGCCCGCGACGCACTCGGGCAGGAATTCGGCCGTGAGCGCTTTGTCGACTACGTCAGCCGCCACCGGGCCGACGGCGCTGTGCGAATGACGCGGCCCCAGCGGCCCGGCCGCCGCTCTCTGACCCGGCCACCCGCCAACGGGCGCTGGCTGCTCTCTGGAATGCCTAGAAGGCGGGCAGAGGGGAACACAGCGTGCGCGATACGCGAAGGGCGGCGTGGCAGGAGTGCACCGCCGCACCGGAATAGGCCATCGTGAGCGAAAAGAGCGGATAGATACTGATCGTCCGAGCATAGAGGGATGCAATGGCTGCAGTGACGGAACCGGTCGCGCCGGTGCCAGTGGCGGGGCGCGGCAAGGGGCAGGTGATCGTGTCGTGGGTGACGACGACCGATCACAAGAAGATCGGGCACCTGTACCTGATCACATCGTTCGTGTTCTTCCTGTTCGCGGGCGTGCTGGCCCTGCTCCTGCGGGCCGAACTCGCCCGGCCGGGCCTGCAGTTGCTCACCAGTGAGCAGTACAACCAGACGTTCACCCTGCACGGCACGATCATGCTGCTGCTGTTCGCCACGCCGACCTTCGCGGGCTTCACCAACGCGATCATGCCGCTGCAGATCGGCGCCCCGGACGTGGCCTTTCCGCGGCTGAACATGCTGGCGTACTGGTTGTTCCTGTTCGGCGGGCTCATCGTCGTCGGCAGCCTCCTCACCCCGCAGGGCGCGGCCGACTTCGGATGGACCGCCTACACCCCGCTCAGCGGAGGGGAGCGCGCGCCCTACATCGGCGGCGACATGTGGATCATGGGGCTGGCGCTGTCCGGGTTCGGCACGATCCTCGGCGCCGTCAACTTCATCACCACCATCATCTGCATGCGCGCCCCCGGCATGACGATGTTCCGCATGCCGATCTTCACCTGGAACGTGCTGCTGACCTCGGTCCTGGTGCTGCTGGCGTTTCCCGTGCTGGCGGCGGCGCTGCTGGTGCTGGAGGCCGACCGCCGCTTCGGCGCCCAGGTCTTCAACCCGGAGAACGGCGGGGCGATCCTCTGGCAGCACCTGTTCTGGTTCTTCGGCCACCCCGAGGTCTACATCCTCGCCCTGCCGTTCTTCGGCGTGGTCACCGAGATCTTCCCCGTCTTCTCCCGCAAGCCGATCTTCGGCTACGTGGGCCTGGTCGGCGCGACCATGGCGATCACGGGGCTGTCGGTGGTCGTATGGGCGCACCACATGTTCGCCACCGGCGCGGTCCTGCTGCCGTTCTTCTCCTTCATGACCTACCTGATCGCGGTGCCGACGGGAGTGAAGTTCTTCAACTGGATCGGCACCCTGTGGAACGGCTCCCTCAGCTTCGAGACGCCCATGCTGTGGGCACTGGGATTCCTGGTGACGTTCCTGTTCGGCGGCCTGACCGGCGTCATCCTGGGCTCACCACCGATGGACTGGCAGGTCACCGACACCTACTTCGTCGTGGCGCACTTCCACTACGTACTCTTCGGCACCATCGTCTTCGCCATGTTCGCGGGCTTCCACTTCTGGTGGCCGAAGATGACCGGCACGATGCTCGACGAACGCCTGGGAAAGATCCACTTCTGGACCCTGTTCGTCGGCTTCCACACCACCTTCCTGGTGCAGCACTGGCTGGGCGCGGAGGGCATGCCCCGCCGCTACGCCGACTACCTGGCCGCCGACGGCTTCACCGTCCTCAACACGATCTCCTCCATCGGCGCGTTCCTGCTGGGGCTGTCCACCCTGCCGTTCCTGTACAACGTGTGGAAGACCGCCAAGTACGGCAAGCGCATCGACGTCGACGACCCCTGGGGCTTCGGCCGCTCCCTGGAATGGGCCACCTCCTGCCCGCCACCGCGCCACAACTTCGTCGCCCTGCCCCGGATCCGCTCCGATTCCCCCGCCTTCGACCTCCACCACCCCCAGGTCGCCGCCCTGGACCAGAAGGAGCACTCCGGCAGGCGCGACGCCTTCGACCCCACCGAGGACGGGAACTGAGCCCGCCGCAAACGGCAGCGCATGCACTGCCGCGCGCGCCCGCACCGGCACTACTCCCTTCCGTGGGCCGGCAGGCGCCCGGGCAGCCCGAGCCGCGGGAACCGGTCGTCGTGGAACGTGATGATCTCGGCGATGGCCCCGCCGACGACACGCAGGACGTCGATCGTCAGCGGCAGGTACACGCCCTGCCGCTCGTGCCACAGATAGAAGGCGACGGCGGGCTGCCGGTTCACGCAGGTCGGGACGGCGCGCAGGCCCCGCATGCTCTCGAAGCCGCTCTCGACCCAGTCCTTCACCACCGCGTCCCGGCCGACGTACAGGCCCGGCGTGGGCGGCATCGAGCAGCGGACGTCGTCCCGCAGCAGGGCGGCGAGCTCGTCGACGTCCGTGGCCACACTGGCCTCGGTGTAGCGGCGCACCAGCTCGCGGGTCGCGGTGTCCTGCTCGCCGCCGCTCCAGTCCTGCCGTTCGGCGGGCAGATGCTCCCGCATGCCCGCCCGGGCCCGCTGCAGCGCGCTGTTCACGGAGTTGACGGAATCCCCGAGGAGCTCCGCGACGTCCTTCGCCGGCCAGCCGAGCACGTCCCGCAGGATCAGCACGGCCCGCGGGCGCGGCGCGAGGTGCTGGACCGCGACCACATACGCCAGCTCGATCGTCTCCCGGGCGACGGCGACGCTCTCCGGCTCGTCCCCGCCGGCCGCGGGCACCTCGTCCAGCAGCCGGTCCGGATAGGGCTGCAGCCACGGCACCTCACCGCTCTTCGCCGGCTCCGGCCGGCTCCTGGCGAGCAGATCCAGGCAGGCGTTGGTGGCGATCCGGTACAGCCAGGCCCGGAACGTCGACCGCCCCTGGAAGGTCTCCCGCCGGCGCCAGGCACGCAGGAACGTCTCCTGCACGGTGTCCTCGGCGTCCTCGAACGACCCCAGCATCCGGTAGCAGTGCACGTGCAGCTCCCGCCGGTGCCGCTCCGCCAGACCCGCGAACGCCGGCTCGTCGACCTCTCCCACACCGCTCACGCCCAGCTCCTCAAGCCGCGTGTCCGTACCCATCACGTCATCCTTCCGCCTCGCCGTGCCCCCTCGTAGATGTGACGGGCACGGGCGCGAAAACTCATCACCGGCATGAATCGGCAGAGCCGGCAGAGCGGCGCCGACGGGCGGTCGGGCCAGGGGCCTGCCCCGCTGGAGGGGGCGCGCCCCGGATTCAGCCACGAGAACCTGGAAAAGGGTCGGGCAGCGATGTCGAGAACGAGTGGCCGGCTCCGTCCCCGCCGTGAACGCGACCGCACGGCTCGCACCGCTCAAGGAGAACGATGATGGCCAAGTACCTGCTGCTCAAGCACTACCGTGGCGCCCCGGCCCCGTCCAACGACGTGCCGATGGAGCAGTGGACGCCGCAGGAGATCTCGGACCACGTGCAGTACATGCGCGACTTCGCGGCACGCCTGGAGGAGACCGGCGAGTTCGTCGAAAGCCAGGCACTCGTCCCCGAGGGCACGTTCGTCCGCTACGACGGAGAGGGCCGCCCGCCGGTCACCGACGGCCCCTTCGCCGAGACCAAGGACCTCATCGCCGGCTGGATGATCATCGACGTCGACAGCCACGAGCGGGCCCTGGAACTGGCCGGCGAACTGTCCGCCGCCCCCGGGGCCGGGGGCAAGCCGATCCACGAATGGCTCGAACTGCGCGCGTTCTACGCCGAGCATTGTGCTGTCACGGAGTGACCTCGCAGAGGGGGCGAAGTCCTGCTGCGCCGCGATGCCGCCGCTCGGCTGCCGGTGGTCCCGCCGACCCCCGCAACGCCCGTGGGACCGGCAGGACCATGCGGCCTCAACCGCGCGGCAGGCACGCTCCGACGGCGGCTCACCCGTTCGGCCCCCACCGCACGGGCGCTGACCTCCCTCCACGTGCGCGGACGATTACCTCACCGTCGACTGCCCAAAAATCTACTCTGGCGAGAGTAGACATTGGTCGGTGCTGTGGTTATGGTTTCTCTCGTAGCCAGAAGGACCGCAAGGACCTGGCAGAGATGAACTGCCGGTCAGCAGTGTGCAGTTGCAGTTGGCAGGACGGTGCGGTGGTGGAGTTCCGAAGCCATGGCTGTTGCAGGACGGCGACGGGGCTGACGACCGGACCGGGTGGCTCGCAGTCATCAGGAGCCGCCATGGCAGTACCCGCAGGTGCAGTTCGCAGTACCCAGCAGCGAAGTCAGTGAGCAACACCTCGGTGAAGGCGTCGGCTGCGGACGCGCGCACCGGGAAGTTCGGCGGTGGGGTTCCGCGCCAGAGCAGATGCAGGAGGGCGACGGGGCCGGCTGCCGAAGGGTGACGCTTACTCAGGTCACCAGCAGTACAGCGCAGTACGCAGTGCCGGCAGTACCCGCAAAGAGCAGTACCTCGTAGCACCAGCAGTACGCAGTCCCCCCAAGGTAAGTGCAGATCAAGAGGGAAGAACGGAGGAGCGAAACGCCATCAGGATCGCCCGGACGAATTGCCTTGAGTCCGGGTACCGCAGGACATCGATAGTGAGGTGGTCTCCGGTCACGCAACCGCGATCCCCGCATCCCCGGCAGTATTTCGGTCGGGTCGGCGGAAACAACAGGCCGGTGCAGTATCAGGGCCGGCAGATGGTGTAGCAGTTCCTTCGGGGCCCTGGTGCCGTACGGCACCAGGGCCCCTCGACGCGTGCCACAGAACAGAGAGGTGCAATGACAGCAGACGATGCATTCGGCCGTCTCGAAGACGACGACTACCCCGCCTACACCATGGGACGGGCCGCCGAACTCCTCGGCACCACCCAGAGCTTCCTGCGTGCCGTCGGTGAGGCCCGCCTCATCACCCCGCTGCGCTCCGCGGGCGGACACCGCCGCTACTCCCGCTACCAGTTGCGCATCGCCGCCCGCGCCCGGGAACTCGTCGACCAGGGCACCCCCATCGAGGCCGCCTGCCGCATCGTCATCCTCGAGGACCAGCTCGAAGAGGCCCAGCGGCTCAACGCGCAGTACCGCCGGTCCGCCGCATCGGCCAACCCGATGACCGCCGCCTGACGGTCCGTGCCGTTCCCCTGATCGCCTGCTTCCCGACTTCCGGCCCGCCTGCTGCCCCGTCGGTTCATCGGGCCGGGGGCACCCGGCGGGCCGTGGCCGTGCTCGCAGGGCCGGCGACTTGGCCTCCCGTAGAGCTCATGACTCTGCGGGGGCGGTGGCGGGCCGGCCCCGCTGCAGTCGGCGACCGGGGCCGCGCCCTCAGCCGTCCACCCGCTGCTGGGTGAAGCTCCACGCGTACTGCAGCCAGTCGGAGATCACCACGGCGCTCAGGCCCGCGGCCACCAGCCGGGTGGCGTCGGGCGCGGCCACGTACCCGCAGACCAGACCGGTGGCCGCCCAGGTCGAGGCGCAGAACGGGCAGGCCGCGAGCTCACCGGCGGCCTGCCCCACCGGGGAGGTCAGGCGCGGCTCGTCGACCACCTCGCTGCCGCCGGCCGCCTCCCGGCGCCGGGTGAAGGGCGCCCGGAGAAAGCTGGTGATCTTCCCCTTGGTCACCAGCCGGGACACCTTGTAGGTGGCGGTGCCCAGCACCAGCAGATCCCACGGCGGCACCCCGGAAGACGGCAGCGGGCGCCCCGACCTGCGCAGCGACAGCGCGGCCAGCCCCGTCGCCGCACCGTAGAGGCTCGCGAGGACGGCGTAACCCCCGAGGGGAACCGTCCCGCCAGGCGCGTACGGGCCGCCGCCTGCCCGGCCGTCCGCGCCGTCTGCCGGCCGCGTGTGGGCACAGGAGGGCGAACCGCCACCGGTCCCGCTCTCGTCGGCCGCGCCGAACACCATGGGTTCCTCCTGACTCCCCGGCCGATCGCCGGGTCCGTTCCTGACCGTGAGCGGCTTGCCCGCCGCCGGACCGCGCCAGGAGGAGTCCCGACGTCGGCCGACCGGTCCGGGCGAGGACCGCCAGGCGCCGAGTACCCGGATCGGGCCGCCGAAGCAGTCCGGAGGGGTGGCAAACCGCACCCGGTCGGCGGTGAGGCCGTGGGCGGCCCGCCGGAGCGCCCTGCCGGGGTGGTGCCTGCCCCCGGTCCGCGGTGAGATCGTGGGCGGCTCGCCGGATCAGCCTGCCGGGGCCGCAACCGCCCTCAACCAGTGGTGGGCGCGTCGGCGGCCCGTGCCCGCGGCGCTCAGGCGTGAGCCACTGCGTCCACGTACTCCAGCAGCCGCGCGGTGTCGGCCGGGCCGCCCAGAATGACAACCTTCATGCGCGCCCGCTCCTCGTCGTACACCGTCTCCACGCGCAGCGGCGGCTCGCCGGGATCCCGGTGCGCCGGCGCCGCCGTGAGCAGGGTGGACACCCGGCCGGCCGTCTCGGCGTCGATCGCATCGATCTCGACGACGCTGCAGACCTCGACCCGCCGGTGCCGTCCGACGGTCTCCCGCGCCGGAGCGGGCACGGGGCGCCCGGTGAACGCCTCGATGTCCTCGTGCGTGATCCGGTACTGCTTGCCGATCTTGACTGCCTTCAGGTGACCGTCGCGCACGTACTTGCGCACGGTCCGCACGTGCAGCCCCAGCCGCTCTGCGACCTGATCCACGGAGTAGAGACGTTCCATAAACGCACCTTAAGGCATCGATCAGGTCCTCTCTTCACGGAGCGATAGGGAAGTAATCGGTCGTTTGCTGTCCGGGCACGCGTTAGCCTGGTCGGCATGACCTCCCTGGAAGAGATCCACGACGTCCCCGTGCTGACGTGCACCGCCGAAGGAGCGCCCGTCGCATCCGAGCGGGACGCTCTGGACCTGATCGGCGACGCCTCCTACCAGGGCGCCCGATGGGTCGTCCTCCCCGCCGAGCGCCTCGCCGAGGACTTCTTCGTCCTCCGCACGCGCACCGCCGGGGCCATCGTCCAGAAGTTCGCCCAGTACGACATGGGCCTGGTCGTCCTGGGCGACATCTCCCGCCATACGCAGGCCAGTTCGGCGCTGCGGGACTTCGTCCGGGAAAGCAACCGCGGGCGCCGGCTGTGGTTCCTGACGGACAGAGCCCAGCTGGCGCGGCGCCTGCTGGGCTGAGCGACCCCGCGCTCCCGCGGAGAAACGGCCGGGCCGCCGACGCAGGCACATCGCGGCCCGGTCCCGCGCGAACGCACGGCAGGGGCGTCTTGCCCTTGACCGCCACGGATTGACGTGCCCTTTCACGACTCCCAAGCTGGGGGAGGGGCTGGTGAAAGGGACCGCGGTCGTGCGTGATGGACAGGGTGGCCTCCCCCTGGTGCTGACAGCAGCCGAGGCGGCGGCACCCGTGGACGCCGTGGACGTGGTCGCGGATGACCTGCGGCGGCGTTTCAGGGCCACGAAAGTCTCCTTCCTCATCGTGGACCTGACCGGGAAAGCCGTGGCACGTCTGTCCACCGCCCCCGTAGAGGGAGGGCGACAGGCGGAACGGATCCCCCTGTTCGGCAGTGCCTACGAAGAAGTGATCCGCACCCAGCGCCTGTACCAGGAGTCGACCGGCCGAGAACAGCGGGTGATCATGCCGGTCACCAACCGGGGGGACGCGATCGGGCTGCTGGAACTCCTGCTGCCGACCGAGCCCGGCGATCGGATCCTCGATGAGATCGGGGAAGCCGCCCACCTCCTGGCCTACATCGTGATCGCCAACGGGCGGTTCACCGACCTCTACACCTGGGGCAAACGGTCCAGGCCCCCCACCCTGGCAGCGGAGATCCAGTACCAACTGCTGCCCCCGTCACTGTCCTGCGAAGCAGCGCAGTTCACCCTGTGCGGGAACCTGGAGCCCTCCGAAGGCCTCAGCGGCGACACCTTCGACTACATCCTGGACCGTGACGCCCTGCATCTGTCCGTGACCGACCCCATGGGCCACGACATCCAGGCCGCCCTGGCCGCAACCGTCCTGGTCAGTGCCCTGCGTGGCGCCCGCCGGGCAGGAGCCGACCTGGCCGAGCAGGCCCACCGGGCCGACCAGGCCCTCATCGACCACGGCCAGGGCCACGCCACCGGACAGCTGCTGCGCGTCGACCTCCGCACCGGGCGGGCCCAGATCGTCAACGCCGGCCACCCCTGGCCTCTGCGCATGCGCGAGGGAACCGTGGAGATGGTCACCTGCGCGGTGGACCACCCCTTCGGGCTGTCCGAGTTCGTTCCCCACCCCTACCGCGTCCAGGACCTCGACCTGCGCCCCGGAGACCGTCTGCTCATGTACACCGACGGCATGCTCGAACGCCACGGGGAGCAGGTCGACCTGCCCGCACTCCTCAAGCAAACCCGGGACCTTCACCCGCGGGAGACCGCGCTGATACTGACTTCCGCGGTCCGCGACGCCGCCGACGGCCGGCTGGAGGACGACGCCACGGTGATGTGCCTGGACTGGCACGGCCCTCAGGAGACCCGGCGGCAGGTCAGCTCCGGAGCGGACACCCGGCGAGCCTCGGCCGCCCGCCCGAAGCGGCAGCCGTGACCGGAGCGTCTCCATGCGCTTCGCTCACACGGGCATGATCACGTCGTCGTGCAGGGTGGGGTGTACGGGCGAAGCGAGCATCTTCCGGCGGCTGCGCGAATTCCGCGACACCTTCAACGAGGCGGAATCACCGGCGCGGCCGGAGATCCTGCCGCCGGTTGGCATAGGGGAGCAGGCCGGTGACGGGGTGCGGGCGGGCAATGCCGTGGCGCCGTCGGGGGCAGGGTTGGCAGGATGGCGGCGATGCCCACTGAATCCTTCTCCCTCGACCTTCCCGACTCCCCTTCCTTCGACCACCGTTCGGCCGCTCGTGACGCTCTGCGCGGGCTGGCGGTGGGCGACGCCTTCGGTGCCCAGTTCTTCGTACCCGAGAATCTCCCGTGCCTGCGGGAGCGCCGGCTGCCGCCCGCCGAGTGGCCGTGGACGGACGACACGGAGATGGCCTGCTCGGTCTTCGACGTCCTGCGCAGCCGCGGCGCCGTCGACCAGTACGACCTGGCGTACGGCTTCGCCCGCCGGCACGACTTCGACCGAGGCTACGGTCCGGCGATGAACAGGCTGCTGCGGCTGATCCGTGAGGGCGGACGGTGGGCGGAGCTGGCCGCGGGACTGTTCGACGGCCAGGGGTCGTGGGGCAACGGGGCCGCGATGCGCGTCGCGCCCCTGGGCGCCTGGTTCGCCGTGGACCCGGGTGAGGCGGCTGCCCAGGCCGGACGGTCGGCGCGGGTGACACACACCCACCCGGAGGCGGTGGCCGGGGCCGTCGCGGTCGCGGTGGCAGCCGCCTGCGCCGCAGGCGGGCGCGTACGGCCGCTGACCGGAGCCCAGTTGCTCGCCGAGGTGGAGGAACTGACCCCGCCCGGACGCGTCCGCTCGGGCGTGGCCGAGGTACGCCGGCTGCTGCAACAGCCGCACGCCGAGTACGCGGCGCATCGCCTGGGCAACGGACGGCAGGTGAGCGCGGTGGACACCGTGCCCTTCGCCCTGTGGTGCGCGGCCCGGCACCTCGAGGACTTCGAGGAGGCGCTGTGGGTGTGCGCATCGGCCGGCGGGGACGTGGACACCACCTGCGCGATGGTGGGCGGCATCGTCGCCTCACGGGTCGGCACGGCGGGGATCCCCGCAGCATGGCGGGCCGCATGCGAAGCGCTGCCCGACTGGGTGAGTGAAGACGCTCTCGGCGAGGACCTCGGCCGCGCCGCGCTCCGCCGCGAGATGACACCGCTGCACCGCCCCGAACCCATACCGGTCCCGGACCTGGAGTGGAGCCCCGGGCAGTGGCAGCGAGTGAAGCACGGCATCCGGGCACGCAGCATGGACGAGAAGTGGAACGCCTACCTGGAGGGCGACCAACTGGCGCTGCACCGCAGCTGGACCGGACGCGGGATCTACCGGCTGACCGTGGCCGAGGGGCGGGCCGGCCGGTGGCGGCCGGTGGCCGCGCTGGTCGAAGCGGACCCGGAGCGCTACCGCCGCCGCAGCGGGGAGACGGAGAGCGCCTTCCTGGAGGTCTTCCTGCGCAGCTGGTACATGGACGACACCCGGCCCGAACTGTGGCAGCGCTACCTGGAGTTGCGGCGAGCGGAGCCCGCTCCCGGACCCGCCGTCGGTGAACGCACGTAGGGCTCGTCCGGCGGATGACGGGCCGAGCCGGGGATCGGACCTGGGCGAGGGCCGGCCAGTGCCCTCATCGTGTTGACCGTCCCCGGCAGGCAGTGCTGGAGTCGGCACGTGGACAGCATCCCCGCCAACCGGCGGCTCTGGAACCGGATCAGCAGCGCCTACCAGCACGAGCACGACCCGCAGATCGGCGCCACACCCCGGCTGTGGGGCATGTACTCCATCCCCGACGCGCACCTGCACGCCATGGGCGACGTCACCGGCAAGCGCGTCCTCGAACTCGGCTGCGGCGCCGGCCAGTGGTCCAGGGCGCTCGCCGCCGAGGGCGCCACCGTGGTCGGGCTCGACCTGTCCGAAGCCCAACTCGCCGCAGCAGCCGACGCGATGGGAGCGGCCCGTTACCCGCTGGTGCAAGGCGCCGCCGAACAACTCCCCTTCGCCGACGGCAACTTCGACCTGGTGTTCTGCGACTTCGGTGGACTCAGCTGGGCGTCCCCGCACCTGGCCGTCCCGCAGGCCGCACGTGTCCTGGGCCGGGGCGGGCGCCTGGTGTTCAACGTCGCCAGCCCATGGTTCGAAGCTTGCTACGACGAGGCCGCCGGCCGCGTGACCACGACGCTGCAGCGGGACTACTTCGGGCTGAACACCATCGCCGAAGGCGACGGCGCGACCAGCTATCAGCTCACCTACGGCGACTGGGTCAAGGTCCTGCGCGGCGCGGGTCTCATCATCGACGACCTCATCGAGCCGCGGCCCGAACTCGGAACACCCAACGGTTACAACGAAACCGACCCACCCGACTGGGCACACCGCTGGCCGGCGGAACTGCTGTGGGTGACCCGCAAACCGTAAGTCCCGGCGCGCCGAGACGTGCCGGCCTCCCCTCGCCGGACAGGCGCCAGGAGCTCCCGCCTCCGTGCTCAGCGACGGGACGGCGCCGGCCAGCTGCCGAACCCGACGTGATTCCCCGACCAGCTCCGCTGCCTGACGGGCTGGCCGACCGGCCCGGGCAGACCCGGGCTGCTCGAACCGGGGGGCGTGCACCGTGCACATCGCCGTCCCGGCCATTGCCAGGCGATCAGCGTCGCCGCGGCGGCCGGGTCGTGGCGGGGGAGGATGTCGAATTCACGGCGTGGCAGGGGCCAGGCCGCCCACGGTGTAGGTGTCATAGATGTCGAGGAGGTCCTCCTCGGCATCGAGCAAGACGTCAGGAGGCATGCGGCACACCAGCGCCGACAGCCGAGCCAGCGCGGCCAGCCCCGGCCCTGCATCGCGCTTCACCAGCGGACTCGCGTGGGGCCATTCGTCCTTGAGTTGCGCGAAACAGTCGCGTCGTGAGTATTCCTCCGGTACTTCCGCACGGTCGTCCCGGACGTGCCAGAGCCCCTGCGTGGGAATCGGCCGACAGGCGCGCACGACGCGGCGACGCGACGGCGAGTCCAGCTCCTCCCAGGACTTCGGCAGGACCAATCCGCCCAACGCCTCCCACGCCAGTGCCTCCGCCTCCCCCAGACGGTCAGTCGCCAGGCCGACCGCTGTGAGGGTGTAGGGAGGCTCGCCCCGCCATACGAGCGTGTAGACGATCTCTGAACGGGTCATTCGATGCACACCCTTGTATATCCGATGAAGTCGTCGTCGTGGTCCCGCATCGACGGCCGGATCGCGGGCGACACCATCTGAGCACGGGCCGAGTACCTCTTCGGACAGCCCACCAGAACGCGGGACCCGGCCCGCGACGGCTACAGCCTGCACTGCCTCAAGCCCCACCGGTGACGAAGCGCCCGTCCGGGGTCGGCCCGCCGCGCACGTTCCACGCGCTCAACGACGCCGGACGCGAGGAGCTGGCCCCTGCTCCCCGGGATCGTCGACTTCTTCGAGGAAGGCGCCGCCGCGGGCAAGGGTCCTGGAACTCGTCGGCACCGACGTCGCCGCGCTCTGCGACGACCTGGTCGAGGACTCACGCACCCACGCGGCCTACCAGGAGTCCCTCGCCAGGGAACCCGGTACGGCCGGGAAGTGACGCCTGCCGCTCCGTCACCAGTTGGGCGTGGTGGCCCGCGGTTCGGCCCGCGGTACTCGCGGGCCGAACCGGCCCGCGGCCCGAGTGCGGACAGCCGTCGCGTCAGGCGCTCTCGTCCTGCTCTCCTCCGAAGACCTGAATGATCGTGCGGCCGGCGACGCGCTGACCGGAAGTGAAGGTCTCCGCTGCCTCGGTCAGCGTGCGGACGGCGCCGACCCGCACGGTGAGCCGTCCGTCCCGGAGCCGCTGGGCAAGGTCCGCAAGGCGCGCACGGTCGGGTTCCACGACGAAGAAGACGGCGCGCCCGTCTTCCGGGCGCACGGCGGGTGGGTGGGCGATGGTGACGAGTGTGCCCCCCGCGCGCACGAGCGGCGTCGAGCGGGTGAGGATGTCGCCGCCGATCACGTCGAATACGACGTCGACCTCGCCGGCGTCTTGAAGCGGTTCCGTTTCCAGGTCGAGGAAGGCGTGAGCGCCGAGGCCGAGCACCACGTCCTTGTCTCCTGAGCGGCCTGTGCCGATCACTCGGGCTCCCGCTTCGCGGGCGAGTTGGACGGCGATGGAGCCGACGGCGCCGGCGGCGCCGTCAATCATGACGGTCTGGCCTGCGGTGAGGCGTGCGTGGTCGAACAGTCCCTGCCAGGCGGTCAGCCCGGAGATCGGCAGGGCGGCCGCCACGGTGTGCGGGATGTCGGCGGGCAGAGGGGCGAGGTTGCGGGCCTCCACGGCGACGTACTCGGCGAGTGAGCCGTTGCGGGTCCAGTCGGTCAAGCCGAAGACCCGCTGGCCGACGGTGAGACCGGTGGTCCCGTAGCCGAGTTCCGTCACGACGCCGGAGACCTCGTGGCCGGGCACGCTCGGGGTGCGGTCACGGTTGGCGCGGTCGGTCCAGGTGGCCGGCCAGTCCAGCTCGCCCCGGGTGAAGCCCGCCGCGTACACCTGTACGACGACGTCGTTCTCGGCTGCATGAGGGTGGGGAAGGTCCTCCAGGCTCAGCCCGCTGAGGCCGGCTTCGCGGTCCCGGACGGTAAGGGCTCGCACCATCTTTCCTTTCTGAGTGTGGGTACAGACGCGGCGCGACGGCTCGTGCGGCCACGGCCGAGGCGAGCAGCGTGCGGGCTCACTGGCTCCCGCACGCCTGCCGGGTCAGTGCGGCCAGGGAGCATCCATGACGCGCTCGACCATGGACACCCGTCGGAAGCCGGGAACGAAGTGCTCCAGAACGTCGGCGTTGACGGTTCCGTAGGTCGTATCCGGGCGATGCCGCAGGCCCTCGACGAACGCGTGCAGAAACTCCTTCTTGAAATCTCCGCGCGGATGAGCGGAGACGATTTCCTCCACCCGGTAGTCCTCCAGCCGGGCGAGTCCCCAGCCGATGGCATCGGTCAGCACGCCGAAATTCGTGGCGGCGATCTCCCCGCCCATCCTGCCGGGGACACCCGGTGTGGTGTGCAGGGCGATCGCCGCCCAGACCACCTCTCCGGCGCGCTCCGGGAAGCCGCGGTCGAGGAGGAACTTCCGTGCGTGGTCCGCGCCGTCCATCTCGAAACGCTGTTCCGTGTCGGAGAACGGCGTCAACAGCCCCGCGTCGTGGAACATCGCCGAGATGTAGAGCAGTTCCGGGTCGGCCCGGATCTCCATGATCCGCGCGTGCAGGGAGCCGAAAAGGAAGACGCGCCGGGAGTGGTGGAAGAGCAGGGGGCTCATTGTTTCCCGAAGAAACGCCGTGGCTTCGGCGACGGCCGGGGTGTCGGGAATTTCCACCCCTGCGATGATGTCGGTCATGGTGTCCGTGCTTTCCGGTGCGGTGTGTGCGGGTGAGGCAGCCGTTCTCCACGATGGCGACCTTCCGGTCCCCGTCGCTGCAGCGGTTCGGCCGTGACCCCCTCGAATCCAGCCATACGGGGATGGGAATGTGACCTGCGACATGCATCGGGTAGCGATCCTTGTCTACGACGGGGTCAAACTGCTGGACGTCGCCGGACCGGCAGATGCATTCGCTGAGGCAAATGGACTGGGTGCCGACTACCGGATCGCCCTCATCTCGACGACCGGCGCCGACATCGTCTCCTCCATGGGTGTACGGATCGCCGCCGACGGTGACGCCGCCTCGCAGCCGGACCCCCATACCCTGCTCGTGCCCGGGGGAGACGTGTACCCCCGCACTCCCGTCACGCGCGATCTCGCCGACGCCGCACGCAACCTGGCGGCCAGGTCGGGCCGCGTCGCCTCCGTCTGCTCCGGCGCGTTCGTCCTGGGGGCCGCGGGTCTTCTCGACGGCAAACGGGCCACCACCCACTGGAAGATCACGAGCGAGCTCGCCGCCCGGTATCCGAAGGTCCATGTCGAACCCGATGCCATCCACGTCCGCGACGGCACCACCTACACCTCGGCGGGCGTCACCGCAGGCATCGATCTGGCGCTGGCTCTCATCGAGGAGGACAACGGCCCCGACGTCAGCCGGGAGGTGGCCCGCTCCCTCGTGGTCTACCTCCAGCGCTCAGGTGGCCAGTCACAGTTCTCCGCGCCTCTGCAAGGACCCCCGCCCCGCTCACCCGCTCTGCGCGGCGTCGTCGACCGGGTGACGGCGGACCCCACGGGCGATCACTCACTCACCGCGCTCACCGCACACCTGCACATCAGTCCCCGCCATCTGACGCGGCTGTTCCGGGAGGAGCTGGGCACCACGCCCGCCCGATACGTCGAATCGATCCGGTTCGACATCGCGAAGTCACTCCTGGACCAGGGATACACCGCGACGCAGGCAGCAGCGCTGGCAGGCTTTCCCGGCTACGAGAGCCTGCGCCGCGTCTTCGCACGGGAGCTGTCCCTCAGCCCCGCGGCCTACCAGCGCCGCTTCGCCACCGCCCGGCGGACTACGCCCCGGTAGCGAGAGGCATGCACCGAATGCGCGAGGTGGTCCGCGCCGACCTGATCCTCAACGGGCGACGGACCTGCCCGAGACCTTCTCGACCCGTGTGGCGGAACACAGCGGAGCCGAGGCTGCCGGCGGAAGCGGATGGACTGCGGCGGCGCACGCCCCACCGTGACAGTGGTGACAGGACAGTGACGAAACGCCCCACAACTATCGGCGGGCACCCCGGGTCTCCTTGTGCGTGGACGGCAATGACCCGCCGTGCACCGCGAATTGAACTCCTCTCAGACCACAACAGGGGGAACCAAGTGAAGTCGACCCGCCGTAAGGCAGCCACCGCCACCGTCCTGGCCGCACTCGCACTGGGCGGCACGCTCGCCGCGACCACACCGGCCTCGGCGGCCACACCCACCCAGTACAACGGAGCCTGTGGCGCCGGCTACGACGTCATCAGGGCCACGCCCATCCGCTCGTCGCAGTCCACCATCCCCGCCACCACGTTCGTGACCTACAACAGCAGCGCCGGCAAGGTCTGCGCGGTCACCGTGCGCACCAACCCCGGTGCCCGCGTCTTCATGGAGGTCACGCTCGACACCTGGCCCTACAGCAGCGGCGAGGCCAAGGACTCCGGCTCCTTCACCAGCTATGCAGGCCCGGTCTACAAGGACGTGCCCGACGACGGGCAGTGCCTGACGTGGAGCGGCGCGATCGACATCTACTACAACTCCGACAACGGCAACTGCACCTGACCGACCGGCCGCCCACGCGCGGCACAGCTCCTTGTCCCACGGGCCCGGACGCCGCGACGACGAAAGTCCCGGCGACCGGGCCCCGGTGCGGGAACGCACTGGTCAGGGCAGCGGGGGAGCCGGCACCGGCGGTTCCGAGTGGCGCAGCTCGGCCAGCAACTCGTTCTGTCCGGCAATGAGTTCGGTCAGGATCCGGCGGGCGGCGCGGAGCAGTTCGGCGACGTCACCTCCCGCCAGCGCGTAACTGACCGTAGATCCCTCCCGGATCGACACCACGATCCCGGAGCGGCGCAACACGGCCAGCTGTTGGGACAGGCTGGACGGTTCGATCTCTATCTCCATGAGCAGATCCCGCACCGCGACGGGCCCACCCTGAAGCAGCTCGAGGACTCTGATGCGCACCGGGTGCCCCAGCATGCGGAAGAACTCGGCCTTGGCCTGATAGAGGGGGACCTGCACGCTCGCTCCCTACCGCTCACGGGTCCTGTGTCCGTCACGATCCTGGCGACTGCGGGCTCCGTACGCCCTGGTGATGCACTGATGTGGATGTGCCGAGATGAAGAAATCTTCAATTCATGGGCATGCAAAACCGGACGTCACAGCTACAACTCGAGGTCCGCCTCGATCCGCTTGAGCTGGTGGCGGGCCATCGCGAGGTTGGAGCGCCCCCGGTCCAGGACGAGGTAGACGAACAGCCCGCTGCCCTGGCGCCCCTTCACCAGCCGGATGAGGTGGTACTGGGTTCCCAGCGTGATCACGATGTCCTCGATCTCGCCCTTCAGTCCCAGGTGTTCCATCGTGCGGACCTTGGCGCGGATCACGTCGGTGTTGCCCGCGGCGGCAACGGACAGATCGAGATCCTTGCCTCCGCCCAGCGTGCCGAGCGCCATACCGCTGGTGTAGTCGACGACGGCTGCGCCCAGCGCCCCCTCCACAGCGGTCATCGTCTCCTTGAGCGAGATTTCCACGTTCGTCATGGCGGTCCTCCTGCGGCTTCTGCCGGTTGCACGGGTCCGAGTCCTCCGGCCCCGTTCGTGCCCCGAACCGTACGGAGAGGGTCCCTCGTGCGGGTGACACCCTTCGAACCTGGCGCACGGAGTTTCAAAAGGTGTGAAAGGGTGCCGCACTTTGATCACATGGGAGGCGGAGGCTGACCGGTCCGAGGTCAAGTTCTCTGCAGCGGTGGAAAGTTGAGGCCCGGAACCTTGCCTCGCGGGGCGGGAAGCCGGTGTCGGGCGGTCCCCGCAGGCCGCGGCGCCGTCCGCCGTGGCGGACGACTGACGGGATCGGGGTGGATGTGCACGTACTCGCCCGCGGGCCCGGGTCCCGAGGCCGCCGCCGGCACTCACCGGAACGTGCGCCCCTGGCCGCCCACCGGAAGGTGTGGCCGGCGGCCGCCCACCGGACGGGGCGCCCGCGGCCACGGGGGTCCACGTGCGTCGCAGCTTGCGGCGGGGCGCCCGAGCGGGCAGGGTTCGATGCCGTGCCCACCTTGCTGATCGTCCATCACACGCCCTCGCCGAACTGCCAGGCGATGTTCGAAGCGGTCGTCCAAGGGGCGACGGCACCGGAGATCGAAGGCGTGCGTGTCGTGCGCCGGGCCGCCCTCGCCGCCACCGCGTCCGACGTCCTGGCCGCCGACGGCTACCTGCTGGGTACGCCGGCCAACCTCGGCTACATGTCCGGCGCCCTCAAGCACTTCTTCGACCAGGTGTACTACCCCTGCCTGGACGCCACCCGTGGCCGCCCGTTCGCCTACTACGTGCACGGGGGCAACGACGTCACCGGCGCCGTACGCGGCATCGAGGCGGTGACGACAGGCCTGGGCTGGCGTCGCGTGGCCGACACGGTGACCGTCACCGGGGAACCCGGCAAGGCGGATGTGGAGGCCTGCTGGGAACTCGGCGCGACGACCGCCGCAGGCCTCATGGAGTGAAGCCCGCCGCGGGCCCCGGGCGCGGGGGACCGTGAAGGCTCCCACCGGCGCACATCGGGTTCGCCACCGGACGAGGACCTGTCGTACCGGCCGCGAGCGGTCCGTCCGACCGGTACCGGCGCCGGAGCGCACCGCCGATGCGGCCGGAGCACGCGTGTCCGACACCCGGGGCAGTTGATGCCGGCGAGGCGCTCAGCCGCCGCTGCCCGGACGGTGGACGGTCAGGTCGCCGTAGGACGACAGCACGCCGGGCAGGTCACCTGGTGTGTGCCGCAGGGTGGTGTCCAGGAAGGCGAGAGAGGCGGCGGCGACGACCCGCGGGCTCTCGGTGCGGCCCAGGGATCCGACCAGTGAGGGCACCGGCGGCAGATACAGGGGGGCGTCCATGAAGGTGAGGTGCGCGGCGCCGGGGACGGTGAGCCGGTAGCTCGTCGCGGTGCCCAGCTTGAGGACCTTGGTGAGGCGGGGCAGGTACCGCGGGTCGGTCTCCGGGGTGATGGCCTGGGTGAGCGCGAGCGTCGGCTGGTGGAGGGAGGGGGAGAGGGGGCCGTGCGGGTAGCCGTCCAGATCGACGACGGCGTCGAACCGGCGGTCCTGCCGGGCGGCCTGCAGCGCGGCGGCACCACCCATCGAGTGGCCGGTCACCGCGACCCGGCCGGTGTCCAGGCGTCCACTCAGCGGGCCGGTGAGCTCCCCCCGGTCCAGCCGGCCCAGTTGGGTGAGGACGAAGCCGAGGTCGGCGGCCCGGACTCCCGTCCAGCGGGCCCCCAGGCGCTCGTCCTTGTCCCGGTCACCGGTGGACGCGAGCGTGGTGGTGATCGTTCGGCCGTCGGCGAGGACGACGGCGGCGGAGTCGTAGGGATGGTCCAGGGCGGCAACCACGTAGCCGTGACTGGCCAGTTCCTCCGCCCAGGCGGTGTTCTGGGTGCGCACTCCGCCGGCCCCGGGAGAGAACAGCACGACGGGGAACCGTCCGCCCCTGCCGGCCACCGGGGCGTCGAAGACCGCACGGGTGCGGGCCCGCGGGACGTCGTCGAGGAGGAAGCCGGGCAGGCCGGCGTAGCGCGCGAGGGCGCCGGAGACGGTGCGCGCCTCACGCTGCGTGCGCCCGAGGTACGGGGCCCGCTGCACCCCTGCCGGGCTTGGCCGCGCGGGATACCAGAGCTGGACCACGACCGTGCGCCGGTCGTGCGGGTCGGCGGTGAAGCTCTCCGCGCGGTGCGGGTCGGTCCACTGCATCACGCGGGTGCCGACCGCGAAGGTGCCCGACGGCTCGGGGAACACCGGCACCGGAAACGCCCAGGCGGCCACCGGACCCGCAGCGATCAGGCCGACGCAGGCAGCCGAACCCGGCAACGCCAGCCACCATCGGGCCCGCCGCACCGGCCGGCCGCCACGGCCGCGCAGCACCGCAGAGACCGCGAAAGGCAGCGCGAGCACAGCACCGCCGAGTACCGGCAGCATCTGCCAGCGCATCCCTGCCACGCCCAGCACGATCGCGGAGAGCACGAAAGCCGTTCCGGCCGCCACCGTGACGCGCGGACGGGTAGCGGGCGGAAGCCAGCGCGCCATCACCAGAGCGAGGGCACCCAGCACGACACACAATTCCAAGGGGGACAGGTACAGCCCCGTGATGATCTCGGTCACCCGGCCATCCTCGGTTCACGGCACGCGCTGCCACATCGCCCTCCGGTCGCCACCGTGTGCACCCCACGTCGCACCCCCAGGCCTGTCCCTCGTCCGACCGCGGTCGCACCCGCGCGGGTCGCCGCTGCGACCGCAGTCGCCATCGAACACCCGGTTCAGCGGCCGCCCTTGCGACCACGGGAGGTGGCAGCACTCATCCTGGGGTCGTATCCCGCCCCGCCGCCCTCGGTCCGTGGACCCATGCGCACCGCCGGACCGCCGCCTACCGTGACAGGACCGCGGAACGTACGCGCCCCCACCGGGCGGTGTGGGACTCGACGCTTTCCGTGCCCGACCCGGCTCCGGGCGCACACGGCGGTGGCGCCGGCCGCCACGATGTCGCTGAATCGATGAGGAACGGTGTGATGACCGAGGCCGCCGCGCAGACCGGCACCGCCGACCAGGCCCGCCGCCGGGCCAGGGTGCGGCGGTCCAGGACAGCAGCACCGCTGACCGAAGACACCGCCCCCGGCTACGCGCGAGCGGCACGCGCGGTACGAGGGGTGCGTGCCGTCCGCCGCCGGGCCCTGCGGCTGCCGCCCGTGCTGTGGGACTCGCTGGTGCCGGCGCTGCTCCTGGCCAACATCGTGACCACGGCCGCGCCGACGGGGCTCCCGGTGGCCGCGACCCTCACCGCCGCCCTCGCGCTGCCCCTGGTGTGGCGCCGCCGGGCCCCGTTCACCGTGTTCGGCGTCGTGACAGCCGCGGCCTTCGTCCAGTGGCTGGCGGACGTCCAACTGTTCGCGGACATCGCCCTGTTGGTGGCCCTGTACACGGTGGCCGCCCACTCGGGCCGGCGCGGCACACTGATCGCCGGCGCCATCGTGCAGACAGGGGTCGTGCTGGCCTGCCTGAGCTGGGTACCGGACGGCGCGTTCCTGACCCCCTTCGTCGCGGCGACGGCGATGGTCCTCGCCGCCGCCGTCCTGGGCGTGAACGTGCGGACCAAGGTCGACTACCTCGCCGCCCTGGAGGAACGGGCCGCACGCCTGGAGCAGGAACAGGAGCAGCAGGCGCGACTGGCCGCCGCTGAGGAGCGGGCTCGTATCACCCGGGAGATGCACGACATCGTCACGCACAACCTGTCCGTCATGGTCGCACTCACCGACGCCGCCCTCTATGCCCAGCACCGGTCGCCCGACACTGCGACCACCGCCATGGCCCAGATCTCCGAGACCGGCCGGCAGGCTCTGACCGACATGCGGCGCTCCCTGGGCGTGTTGTCCGCCGACGAACCCGACGCGGAGCGCCACCCGCTGCCCGGCATCGCACAACTGGACGCTCTCGCCGACCAGATGGGCCTCGCTGGACTACGTACCCGCTTGGAGGTGCACGGCGCCACCGCCGGCATCCCCGCCACCGCACAACTGACCGTCCACCGCTTGGTGCAGGAAGCCTTGACCAACACGCTCAAACACACACCGCCCGGCACCCACGCCGACGTCCGGGTGTGCTGCTCGGCCCGGACCATCACCGTGCACGTCACCGACAACGGCCCCGGCCCGCCCCCACACGCCGCCACGCCACCCGGCCACGGCATCCCCGGCATGCGCGAGCGCGCGGCCGCCTACGGCGGACACCTGCACGCCGGACCGCTCGAGGGCGGCGGCTGGGAAGTCCGTACCCGCCTCCACCTCACCCCCACCGCAGAGGCGTGACGCGTGACGATCCGCATCCTGATCGCCGACGACGAAGGTCTGCTCCGCATGGCCTTCCGTACGGTCCTGGAAGCCCAGCCCGACATGGCAGCGGTCGGTGAGGCCGCGGACGGCTCGGAGGCCGTCCGCCTCGCCCGGGAGCTGCGCCCCGACGTCGTCCTCATGGACGTCCGGATGCCCGGGACCGACGGGATCGAGGCGACCCGGCAGGTCGTGCGGCTCTCCCCGCGGAGCCACGTGCTGATCCTGACCACCTTCGACCTGGACGAGTACGCCTTCGCCGGACTCAAGGCCGGGGCTTCGGGCTTCTTGCTGAAGAACACCAGGCCCGAGGAACTGCTGGCCGCGATACGCAGCGTGGCCGCGGGCGACGCGACGGTCTCCCCGCGGATCACCCGCCGCCTGCTGGAGAAGTTCCGCACCCACATCCCCGACGTGGGCAGCGCCGGCCGCGACGAGCGGCTGGGCCGGCTCAGCGCCCGCGAGCGTGAGGTGCTCGTCCAGGTCGGCCGCGGTCTGTCCAACTCCGAGATCGCCGCCGCCCTGTGCCTCGCGGAGGCAACGGTGAAGTCCCATCTGGGGCGGGTCCTGCGCAAGCTCGGGCTCCGCGACCGGATCCAGGCCGTGGTCTTCGCCCACGAAAGCCGCCTCGTCCCCCCGGCCTGAGGCAGCCCGGACCGAGGAGACGCCAGCCCCTTCCACGACACGCAGCACGAGGCCGGGACCCGAATCCTCATCGACCTGCGTCAGAGCGGGTTCGGCGCGCTGCCCGGCGCTGTCCGGCGGAACGTGTGACCGGAAGGCCAAGTCAGTTCTCGCGGGCCGGGCTGCGCCCGGTTGCGAGGCGCTTGTGCCCCTGGGGTGCAGGCAGGACCGCCAGCGCGGTGTCTGCGATGCCTCGCAGCGTCTGCGGGTCCAGGCCGGCCTTGCCTACCGCCTCGATACCGCGGACCACCGTCAGCACCAGCGCCGCCAACCGCTCCGGATCCGCAGCGCTGTCGATGTCGCCGTGGCGCTGGGCGGCGCTGATCTCCGTCCGGAGCAGGCCCAGCAGCGCCGTCATGGTCTCGGCCGACCGCCCGGCGACCGTCGGATCGTGCTGGGCCAGTTCCGCCGCGCCCTTGGCCAACAGGCACCCGCGGCGTTCGGTGTCGGAGGCGGTGTTCTCGGCCATCAGGTGCACATATGCCGACAGCCGGGCCATGGCCTCCGCATCCGGGCCACCCGCCAGCCGTCCTTCGGCCACCTCGACGACTGCGGTGCACCAGTCGCCGAACACACGGTGGAACAGCTTGCCCTTGTCGCCGAATGCGCCATACAGGCTGCCCTTGCCCAGGCCGGTCGCCCGGGCGATGTCGTCCATCCGGGTTCCGGCGTAGCCCGTCGCCCAGAACTGTTCCCGGGCCTGCTCCAGGACGTGGTGTTCGTCGAATGCGCGTGGTCTCGGCATGACCTCAGGCTAACCATTCTTGACTCGATCGTCCATTACTGCCTACGTTATGGACGATCCATTCCACAACTGATGGGGTTCGACATGCCAGGCGTACTGCAGGAGAAGGTGGCCGTGATCACCGGAGGGACCAGCGGGATCGGGCTGGCCATCGCCCACCGCTTCGTCCGGGAGGGGGCACGGGTCTTCGTGACCGGCCGGGACATCGACCGCCTCGAAGCGGCCGTCGAGGAAATCGGCCCTGCGGCCACCGGCATACGATCCGACGTCTCGGTCCCGGCCGACCTGGACGCGCTCTACTCGCGAGTCCGTGACGAGGCCGGGCGCATCGACGTGCTGGTCGCCAACGCCGGAATCGTCGCGGACGCCGCGCTCGGCGCCCACACCGAGGCGAACGTCGACCTGACGCTCGCCGTCAACGTCAAGGGCCCACTGTTCACCGTCCAGAAGGCGCTTCCGCTGCTGGCGGAGAACGCCTCCATCGTGGTCGTCGGATCCAGCAACAGCGTGCGGCCCAATGAGCAGCTCGAGGTCTACAGCGCTTCGAAAGCGGCGCTGAGCAACCTCGTACACAACTGGGCCCGGCAGTCGCGGCAGCGCCGGTTCCGGGTCAACGTGCTCAGCCCAGGACCCACGCGGACCCCTGGCCTGCTGGGCGCCGCCGGGGCGGACGTCGACCGGTTCGCCGAGGCCGTCGTGCCACTGGGGCGGCCGGCCGACGCCCAGGAGATCGCCGAGGCCGCCCTCTTCCTGGCGTCGGACGCCTCGTCGTTCGTCACCGGCGCCGAACTCTTCGCCGACGGTGGCTACGCGCGGGCCTGAACGACGGCCGGTGGCACGCATCCGGTTCCCCGCCCCGTGGGGATGCCGACAAGCCAAGCAAGGGCAGTCATGGGATCCGCCGGACACGACCTTGCCTGGGGGGCGTGTGACCGACACGGCTCGCTACGCCGTTCGCAGGCCGGCTCACCGCATCAGCCCGGATCGCCTCCACAAGGGCCGCTGGGCCCGGCCGATCATGCCGACCTCCGTCAGGAACGCGATCAGCTTCTCCCCGCTCCACAGCAGCGTCTGCCGGTAGTGGGGGTTGCTGCGTGCCTGCCGTCGGGCCTCGACGGGATCGAGACCGACCGCGCGGTAGATGCCCGGGTCCAGCAGACACGGCACGTCCAAGGAAGCGGCCAGAGCGGTCAGCTGGCGGTGGACAGCGCGGCGGGACACCGAGGCCCGTGCCACCGCGCTGCGCAGCTCGGTGCGGGCGAAGCTCACGTGGCGGGCCTCCTCGACGACATGGATGTGACAGATCCTGCGGATCAGAGGCTGTACGCGTTCGTCGCGCGCGATCTCCCGCTGGAACCGGTCCAGGACCTCCTCGGTCACGAGCGTGAGCGCGAACGTGGTGAGGTCCTGGAAGGCCATGCTGCCCACCGCGAACACATGGCGAAGGTAGGCGGGCGGCCCGTAGTCAGGACAGTCCAGCTTCCGGTGCAGCAGCCCGAACATCGTCACGTGCCGGGTCTCGTCCCCGATCTCGTTCAGGGCGTAGTGCGTTCGCGGGTCCTTGAGATCACGCGACGCCAGGTACCGCGCCAGCATCTGGATCAGGCACAACTCCAGCCAGCCCCCCACTCCGGCGAGACTGGCGAACTCGTGCCGCGACAACTCGATCCGCTGCCGCTCGTCCATCCGCTCCCACAGCGGCGTGCCGTACAGCGACAGACGCTCGGGCACGCAGAACCATGCCCCCTCCTGCAGGGGTGCTTCCCAGTCGATGTCCGCCATGGGGTCGTACGAGTGGGAGGCAGCGCTGCGCAGCAGGCGTCGCGCCAGGGCCTCGGGAGTCTGGGGCTGCGGCAGGGGCTGGTGGGTCATGACGTGTCACTCCTTCAGCGGCCCGCTCGCCCGGGGCGGCGAGGCTGTGCGGGTCTTGGAATCTACGGCCGACGGATCTGCGAGTGGGGGATCCACGGCGGCGGGGGAGTTGAGTCGCCGGAGTGCCCGCCCGCACACCGACGCGCCGGTCCGTTACCGAGCACGGCCTCGAATGTTCGGCACAGTGAGTGCCGCACACCATGCAGCACGAAGAGCGGACGAAGGTGTTGGGGAGGCCCGCCCATGGGGCGCACCGTCATGGTCACCGGAGCGACGAGCGGAGTGGGACGGGCAACCGCATTGCGGCTTGCCGCAGCGGGCTACGACGTGTTCGCCACCGCACGCAGCGCGGAGAAGGCCGAGAAACTGCGTGCTGCGGCGGCGGAGCGCGGAGTGCCGCTGAGTTGCGTCCTGCTGGACGTGGCGGATCCCTGTTCCTGCCGGGACGCGTTCGAGCAGGTCGCCGAACGGAGCGACGGTGGTCCGTGGGCCCTGGTGAACAATGCCGGCATCCCGCTGGCCGGGGCGGTGGAGGACATCGGTGACGACGCCGCCCGCCACCTGCTGGAGGTCAACCTGCTGGCTCCCGCCCGTCTCGCGCGGCTCGTCCTGCCGGTGATGCGGCGCCGGGGGGAGGGGCGCATCGTCAACATCTCCTCGCTCGGCGGACACGTCACCGCTCCCGCCATGGGCTGGTACTGCGCGAGCAAGACCGCCCTGGGAGTCCTCAACGACGCGCTGCGGATGGAGACGGGACCCGGCGGAGTGCACGTCGTCGTCATCGAGGGCGGCGGATACGCGACCGGCATCTGGGAGAGGGCCGCCGACGGTCTGCAGAGGCTGGCGGTGCAGGAGCGCTCCCCCTTCGCCGCGCTGTACCGGGCCGCCGAGGGGCCGCTGCGGGCGGCGGTGAAGCTGCCGCCCCCGGAACCGATGGCGCACGCCGTCCAGCGGGCACTGGACGCCGACCGCCCCCGGGCCCGGTACATCGTCGGAGCACGGACCCGGGTGGGGATCGCGGCCGACGCGCTGACGCCCTGCCGGGCCGGGGACCACGTCAAGCGCGTCGCGCTGGGGGCATCCCGTGCGCACCCGCTGCTGGAGCACCTCGCGCACCGCTGGTGCAGACCGTGGTGACACAGGCCGTGGTGACCCGGGCACGTCCGTCGCGATGCGGTGCGGCGGCGTGAGGCTCGTCCGTCGCGATGCGGTGGTGCGGCGCACGCAGCGTTCAGCGCAGGAGACCTGCCCGGCGCCACCAGTGCCGCTGCCAGGGGCCGATCATCCCCACGTCCCCCAGGAAAGCGACGAGTTTCTCACCGCTCCAGCGCAACGTCTCGCGGTAGTGCGGGTTGCTGCGGGCCTCCCGGCGGGCGCGGACGGGGTCGAGGCCGACCGCGCGGTAGACGTCACGGTGGAGGCGCTGGCCCAGCGCCACGAAGGCGGACACCGCGGTGAGCTCCCGCTGGAATGCGAGACGAGTCGCAGATGATCGAGCGGCCGCGTGCAGGAGCTCACTCCGGGCGAAGCCGACATGGCGAGCCTCTTCGACGACGTGCAGGCGACAGACCTGCCGGACAAGAGGCTGGACGCGTTCGTCCCGGACGATTTCCCGCTGCAGCTGGTCGTTGACCTCCTCGATCACCAGAGCAAGGGCGAAGATGCTGAGTTCGCTGTACAACGTGCTGGCATGGGTGAACAGCCGGTGTACCGCAGGCGGCGGGGTGTAGGTGCGGCAGCCCATGGCGTGGACCATCCGGCCGAACATCACCGAATGCCGTGTCTCGTCCGCCACCTCGGTCAGCGCATAGTGGGTGCGGCTGTCCCCGAGATCCCGGGAGGACGCCATGTGCCGGGCCAGGAGCTGGATCAGACACAGCTCGGTCCAGATACCCGCGCTCATGAAACTGGCCATCTCGTGCCGGGAGAGCTCGATGCGCTGCCGCTGGTCCATCTCGTCCCACAACGGCGTGCCGTACAGCGACAACCGCTCGGGGCAGCAGAACCAGGCCCCTTCCAGCACGGGGGTGTCCCAGTCGATGGTCGCCGAAGGCTCGTGAGAGCCGGAGGCGCGCAGCAGGCGCTGCGCCACCCTGTCCGGGTCCTGCACGCGCGGCGGGGGGCGGTCGGCCATGATGTGGTTCGCTCCTTCGGATCGGTTCCCGTCCGGCCCCGCACGAGGGCCGGCAACCTCTTCGATGCCGGCGCGGCGCCCGCGATCGCCCCTGGGCCCCCGGTCCGCAGATGCCGTTCGCTTCCGCATCACGGACCGGGCCGCTCCCACGGCGTGCGCACCGGGCACCAGGAGCAGGGAGTTGAGAGTCGGATGTGGGAGCAGCGAGCGCAACAGCCGGGAAGTGAACGGTCACGCACGCGCCCCGCACGTGAATGACCGGCAGGGCTGAAAGGCGCCTGGCCATATATATACGCACACCACCGCATCACGGTGATGGACCGCCCGCCTTCTGAATGAATCTCGGCCCCGGTTGCCGCCGTGTCGGCGCCGAATACGCGCGGCTGTCCGCTCCGTTGCTAGCTTGACGCAGGTGAGCGACCTAAGAGCGTGCCTCGCGGGTGTGACTGCCCACCTGCCCGAGCGGTGGGTCACCATGGCCGAACGGGAAGCCCAGATCACCGCAGCCAGCGGGGGATTCACCCCGCCTCCAGGACTGCTGACGCTGCTGACAGGCGTGGAGGGCGTGCACCTCATCGGCGAGGATCAGCAGGCGTCCGACCTCGCGGCAGGCGCCGCGCGCAAACTCCTGGCCGACCGCGGCGCCGCACCCGACGACATCGACCTGATGATCTTCGCGGCGGCAAGCCAGGACATGTCGGAGCCGGCGACGTCGCACATCGTGGCCGCGAAGCTGGGCCTGAGCTGCCCTGTCTTCGATGTGAAGAACGCCTGCAACAGCGTGCTCAACGCCATCGAGATCACCCAAGGACTCATCGCCTCCGGGCAGTACCGCACCGTGCTCATCACCTGCGGCGAGGCGCCCTCGCTGTACACGCGACTGCAGACCCCCAACGCCGCGGCCTTCGCCCGGTCCTTTCCTTCCTACGGCTTCTCCGACGCCGGAGCCGCTCTCCTGTTCACGGCCGAGGAGGACACCGCCGCCATCCCCGCACAGGCCCGCGGCGTACTCGGGAGCCGCTTCGCGGCCGACTCCGCCACCTGGGAGTCCGCCACCGTCCTTCACGGCGGGACGCGCACCGTACGCCGGCCGCCGCACGAGGAGACGGCCTACTTCCAAATGGACAGCACGCGCATACGCGAAAGCCTGCGCCTTCTGAGCCGGACCCAGTTGCCCCCTCTGCTCACCGAACTCGGCCTGGACATCGCCGACTTCTCCTTCATCGGTGTGCACCAGGTGTCACTCGCCGACCTGGACGACCTGTGCGCGGCGGGCTGGGGGATCCCGCGGGAGAAGCTGGTTGTCACCCTTCCCCGCCACGGCAACGTCGCCTCCGCGTCCCTGCCGCTCCAGCTCTCCATGGCCATGGAGAGCCAACTCGCCGCCCCGGGCGACCTGGTGGCGCTCCTCGGACTGGCGGCGGGCAGCAGCGCGGGCCTGATGGTGATCCGGTTGTGAGTCGCACACGAAGCAAGCACCCCACCGATGCGAGGAGCAACTGATGACCTCTCTCTACGAACCGATCAAGACCGCCCTGGTCACCCACTTCAACATTCCCGAGGACACCGTCCGAGCCGACAGCACCCTGGAAGACCTGGGCATGGACTCCCTGGCCGTCGTGGAGCTCATGTGCGTCCTCCAGGACGAGCTGGGCTTGCGCGTACCCAGCAGCGACGACGCCCTGAAATCGCTGCGGGCCACCTTCGGCGAGGCCGTGACCGCCGTGGAACAGGCCCAGGAACCCGCACCGGCCCACAGTCCGGGCCCGGCCGCTGCCGCCCCGGTCTCCCCGGCATGAGCGGCAGCGACATCGCCGTCACGGGCATCGGCCTCCTGACCCCCGCCGGCACGGACGTCGAGAGCAGCTGGCGAGGAGTGTGCTCCGGCGAACCCACGGCCGCCGTCGACCCCGACCTGGGCGACGTCCCCGTCCCCCTCAGCTGCCGCGTCCCCGGCTTCGACGCCAAGGCGCTGCTCGGCCGAGAAGTGTGGCGCACGGACCGCTTCGTCCACCTGGCTCTGGCCGCCGCCCGGCAGGCTGTTGCCGACGCCGGGCTCGATCCCGCTGCCTGGGACGGTGCCCGCGTCGGAGTCGTCGTCGGGGTCGGTACCGAGAGCAAGGACACCAGCGTCGCGGCCCTGCGCAAGTTCACCGACCACGCGTACGAGACGCTGTCCCCGTTGACCGTGCCCCGCTCGACCGTGAACGCCGCCGCAGCCGAAATCTGCATCTCACTGGGTGCGTACGGCCCGAGCATGGCGGTGACCACGGCCTGCGCCTCGGGGGCAACCGCGCTGGGCACCGCCCGGGATCTGCTGCTGGCCGACCGCTGCGACATCGTCCTCGCCGGCGGCGTCGAGGCACCGTGCCACCCCCTCACCTCCCTCTCCTTCTCCCAGATGGGCGCCCTGTCCACACGCGTACACGACCCGCGGGGCGCCAGCCGCCCCTTCGAGGCGGACCGTGATGGATTCGTCCTCGCCGAAGGCGCCGGCATGCTCGTGCTCGAACGCGCCAAGGACGCCCGAGCCCGCCGCGCCCCACTGCACGCCTACTTCTGCGGTTACGGCACCTCCACCGACGGCCACCACTACGCGGCCGCCCACCCCGAGGGTGTCGGCTTCGAACGGGCCTTCACCGCGGCACTGGCCGACGCGGGCCTGCAGACCGCCGACATCGCCCACGTCAACGCTCACGGCACCGCCACCCCGATGAACGACCGCATCGAAGCCCTCGCACTCGGCCGCCTCTTCAACGGCCATCCGCCTCCCGTCACGTCCACCAAGGGCGTCACCGGCCACACCCTCGGAGCCGCCGGGGCCATCGAAGCCGCGCTCGCCGTCCTGACGCTGCGGCACCAGACAATTCCCCCCACCGCCAATTTCGACCGACCCGACCCGGCCATCGACCTCGACGTCGTCGCCAAAACCCCCCGTCCCTGCCGGATGGAAGCAGTGATCAGCAACTCCTTCGGATTCGGCGGACACAACGCCGTACTCGTCCTGCGCCAGGCCTGAGCGCTGCTCCCACGACGAGGCCCGAAGCCCGGGCTTTCCATACGGGCGTCAACTCCCGCCCGAGCAGCGTCAGCCACGTCCATGCGCACCCTTCGGCCTGCCGACGGTGGCACCACCCCGAGCGCGCCGGGCGGGCGCCCACCACCAGGAGATACGCGAGTGCCCGAGCCCCGCCGCACCCCGTTCACACGGCGAGGCGCTGCGGCGCCGGCCTGAAAAGTAGGGATCGCCGCGGTGTACCACGCCCCCAACAGCCCCCTGCCCGCCACAGACAGCCTCGACAGTCCTCCGCCGCCGCCTCGGAAGGCAGTCACCAACACAGCGGGCCACAGGCCGGACTCTCCTGAGCCCCCGGCGGCCGGAACCCGCCGAGCAGGCGGGCGGAGGCTGCGCCTGGCGGCCGGAGCGGCAGCCGAGGCAGGTCGGCTCGTGTGGTGGACGACCGTCTTCCTCGTGCGCTGGGCCACCGGGAAGACCGTCCGCCGCAGCCACGAAGAGTCACGGCACCGCCTCGCGGTCCTGCTGCGCAGCTACCTGCTGCGGATGGGACCTCTCTACATGAAGGCGGGGCAGGTACTGGGAACGCAGTCCGGGCTCCTTCCGGGAACAGCGGCCGAGGAGTTCCGCTCCTTCTTCTCCGAACTGCCGCCCATGGGTGAGGCGGACCTGCGCAGCACGCTGGACCGCGAACTGCCCGTGCCCGTCGAAGAAGCCTTCCGGGCGTTCAACTGGCAGCCGGTCGCCGTCGGTTCCGTCGCCCAGGTCCACCGGGCCGTTCTCAGCGGCGGTGACGTCGTCGCCGTGAAAGTGGTCAAGAGCGGGGTAAGACAACGACTCCAGGTCAGCTCCTGGGCTCTGCAC
Source organism: Streptomyces sp. NPDC026417 (assembly GCF_055567695.1). NCBI lineage: Bacteria > Bacillati > Actinomycetota > Actinomycetes > Kitasatosporales > Streptomycetaceae > Streptomyces > Streptomyces sp. NPDC026417. Next base: position 373,969 of record NZ_JBVHPY010000002.1, on the reverse strand, counting down.
AAGCTGCTCGCCGCCGGACATGCCCTGTACCCGCCGCTGCGCCGGTACGACCTGCCCGGGCACTTCGCCGAACTGCGGCCCCTGCTGGTCGGCCAGTGCGACATGCGCCAGGAAGCCCTGCGGCAGAACGACATCGCCCAGAACTTCCGCGACCATCCCTTCCTGGACGTGCCCCGGACCTTCGACGCGCTGTGCACCGACGACGTCCTGGTCATGGAGTACGTGGAAGGCGTCAGCGGACTGCACCCGGAGCAGGCCGGCCATCCGCGAGCATCCCTGGCCCGCCGGCTGCAGGACGTCTTCTACAGCATGGTGTTCTTCCACGGACGCTTCCACGTGGACCCCCACCCCGGAAACATCATGTTCCGCCCCGACGGCCGGATCGTCCTGCTCGACTTCGGCCTTGTCGGGTCCCTGTCGGCAGACGACAAATGGAACCTCTCCTCGTTCTACTACGCCTGCATCCGCGGTCAATGGCAGCTGGCCATGGACCGCTTCATCCGCACCTTCGTGGCCAACCCGGAACGCCTCCGCCCGGCCCACCAGGACTACGCGGAGAAGCTGGTGGACATCCTGCGCCGGCACTTCGAGGTGCAGACGTCCCGATGGTCCACCATGGAGTTCTTCGACGAAGCCACCCGGCTGCTGTACCGCTACGGCGCCCGCGCCTCCACCCGGTTCTCCCTGCTCTCGCTGTCCCTGCTCACCGGCGAGGGATTCGTCACGCAGACCGACCCGGACATCGACCTCTACCGCAACGCCCGTCGGTTCACCGACCTCTTCTCCCCGTACATGAGCGAAGAAGTCCGTGCGAGGTTCGAACGCGAGATCGGCGGGGTGAGCCCCCGCTCGATGGCCGCCAGGCGCGACGCCGCCCGCCACCTCGTCGCCCCCACCCACCTCGACCGCTACGGCCTGCCCAGCGCCTTCCCCCTCGTCATCGAGAAGGCCGCCGGGGCGCGCATCCACGATGTCGACGGCAACACCTTCGTGGACCTGTCCTGCGGCTACGGCCCCCACATCCTCGGATACGCGCACCCCCTCACGGTGCGGGCCATCCAGCAGGCCGCCGCCGGCGGCGCCGTGAACGCCCTGGGAAACCCCGCGGAACTGCATCTGACGAAACTGATCGCCGAGGCCTTCACCCCGGGCTCGAAGGTCATCCTCGGCAACTCCGGCACAGAAGCCGTCCAGATGGCGCTGCGGATGGCACGCGCACACACCGGAAGGCAGCGCGTCGCCAAGTTCGAGGGCCACTACCACGGATTCTCCGACCAGAGCCTGGTCAGCTCCCTGTTCCGCTACAGCGGCGACGCGCGCCGCCCCGAACCGGTCGCGAACTCGGCCGGCATCCAGCGCACGGTCGTGGACGAGACACTCGTCCTGCAGTACGGCGATCCGGGGTCGCTGGAGCGGATCGTCGCGCACGCGAAGACGCTGGCGTGCGTCATCCTCGAACCCATGCCGGTGACGACGGCAGCATTCGACCGGACCTTCCTCCAGCAGCTCCGCGACGTCTGCGCACGCGAAAACATCCTGGTCATCTACGACGAGGTCATCACCGGTTTCCGCGTCCACTACGGCGGAGTCCAGCATCTTGCCGGTGTGGAGCCGGATCTCACCTGCCTCGGCAAGATCATCGGCGGCGGCCTGCCCTGCGGAGCGGTCGTCGGACGTCCTGACGTCATCGACGTCGCCCGCACCACCGGGGACCCCTACCTCGACCTCGACAGCAAGGCCTTCGTGGGCGGAACCATGAGCGGGAACTCGGTAACCGCCGCAGCGGGGGCCGCAGTACTCGGCCATCTGAAAACGCACCCCGACATCTACCGGGAACTGCAGCGCAAGACGGACTGGCTGGCGCAGGAGCTGACGGCACGGGCGGCCGACCGCAGAATTCCCTCCACCATCACAGCCGCGCACTCCATCTTCTCCATCACCTTCGACCACGCCGCCCCCAGACTCATCAGGGACCGGCTCACCGGATCGAACTTCAAAGCCAACCTCGCCCTGTCCTACTACATGCGCACATACGGGGTCTACGTGCCGGAACTGCACACGATGATGCTCAGCGCCGCGCACACCGACGACGACCTCAAGCAGGTCTCCCACGCATTCGCGAGCAGCATCGAGGAGATGGACAAGGACGGCTTCTTCACGACATAGACCAGTCCCGGTGGTCCACACACCGCGCCCGGCGAGCCGACGCGGCAGACGGGGACGACGCGGCCGCCGTGCCGGTGGCCGCCGGGACCGGCCGAACTCGCCCCACGCACCGCTTCGGGACTTCCCTGTGACTCAGCGGCCACTCCTGTCGCTGCACCTCACCGGCGTTCGGTCCGTGCAACCAAACATGATCAATAGGTGAGCGCGCTGTTCAAAAGTGTCCACCCTATCGACTACCTATCCACAATTTCAGCCAATTGTGGACTGGCGAAGAGATCCAGCGAGTGCACCAGGGTGCCCGGCAGTCTCATGAGGGGCCCAATTATTCGAAGTCGAAGCCGGTTCGAATTGAAGGGCTCACTGATATTATTTCCGTTTCGACCATAGAAAAAGCGGGATGCGGGTACCGGAGCAGGGGGGCCAATGGCGGACGCGGAAGATCTTTTAGGTCGGTTACCGGCGGCCGGCCCCACCCGAGCGGCGAACCGCAGAAAGGTGCTGCTCGCCGTGGCGATCAAGTCCGGCACCCAGGCCGACATCGCCCATCGCACCCTGCTCTCGCAGGCGACGGTGTCGGCCGCGGTCCGTGAACTGGCGGAGGCCGGCCTCGTACCGGCGGCCAAGGAGCGCAACAAGGTCTGCCTCTCACCCGTGAACGACGTCGGCGTGGGCGTCCATCTCGGGTTCAACCACATGACCGTGGTCGCCCGCAGACTCGACAAGGAATTCGACCAGGTGACCTCACGCGTCAGCTCGGAAGGCGTCAGCAGGGGCTGGCACCGGGCTCTGCCGGAGGTCAGGCAGATGATCGACGAAGCGATCGAGGGAACGGGCCGACGCCGCTCCGACGTGTTCTCCCTCGGGATCGCCGTGCCCCGGATGATCGACCCGCGCACCGGCGGCTTCACGCCGCCGATCCTGCCGCCCTGGCGGGTGGGTGACGATCCGGCGGGGGACCTCGGCGCGTGGCTGGGCGTGCGGGCGTTCATCGACAACGACGCCAACCTCGGCGCGTTGGCGGAACAGACGTACGGCACCCGCGAGCACGCCGAAACGGTGGTCTACGTGAAGGCGTCGACGGGTGTGGGAGCCGGGATCATCGTGCACAACAGCGTGCTGCGCGGCCACGGCGGCATGGCCGGGGAGCTGGGGCACCTGACCGTGAACCCGGACGGTGCGGTGTGCCAGTGCGGCGGACGCGGCTGCCTGGAGACGGAGATCGGAGCCGATGCGCTCATCGCGCAGGTCCGTGCCGCGCGCGCTCGCAACAGCCTGCCTGCGCCGGAGACCCTGGAGCAGGTCATCGGGGCCGCTCAGGCGCAGGACGCGATCTGCATGCGGGTCATTCACGACGCCGGCCGGCGCCTGGGTCAGTCCCTGGCCCAGTTGTGCAACCTGCTCAATCCCGACCTGGTCGTCATCGGCGGGCAACTCGCCCAGAGCCCGCTGCTGCTGGCGGGCTGCAGGGAGTCGCTGCACCGTTTCGCGCTGCCCGGCGCGGTCGCCGAGGACTCCGAATTCGTCCTCGACCTCAGCGAACTGGACACCCGGGCCGAAGCGCAGGGCGCCCTGGTCCTGGGTCTTCGCGGCATGGAGAACGTGGCCGCCAGCGCCTAGGCAACCGCACATCCATGGCTGCCGTGCACACATCCCGCTTTCCGGGGCGCCCGGATGGATGCTCGATGGCCGCCTGCCGTCAGACGCCCTTTGCTCCTTCAATATGACGCCGCGGCCGCTCATTGCACCGCCGCTCCTCTTCAAATGAGTGAGCGACGTTCACCGAATGAGCCGGGGGACCGCCCGCGGACCTGACCGCGGGGCCGGAAACCCCTCTCCCCGCCGGCAAGGCCGGACGACAAACGCCAGGTCAGCGCACTGGCGATCGCGGGCCGGTTCGACACCTGGCGCAGTTCGCGAATCGCTACACTTTGGGGCCCCGACGCTGCCGGAATGGCCGGCGCACGCGTCTTTTTCCGCGTTCCCGATTCTTTTCCGGGGCAGCTGATGCCCCTGACCCGAGGCGGCCCCATGACCCACGAGTCGATTGCCGTATCCCTGTACGAGGGTTTCGGACACCCGCACCCGGCGGAAAGGCCCGGCGCAGAGCCGTCCCCGGAGGAGGCGGCGGCCTATGAGCCGCCGATGCTGGTCGATCTCGGTCATGTCCGTGAAGTGACGCTGGGCAGTTCCCCCAGCGGCAGCGCCGACGCCAATGCCCAGTACTACTACTGACAGCACGGACAGCTGTCATGCCCCCTTTCGCGGCGCCCGCCGCCACGGACCTCTGCCGCCCGCCCCTCGCTCCGCCTTCCCCTGACGCGCCCACCATCGCCGGATGGCTGTCACCGGCACCTCCCTCGCCGCCGCGCGGGGCCGCTCGCGTCTGGCCCGGCGAACCCGTGTTGTGGTCCTGGGGTCCCTGGCATCCCGGTGAGGTCCGTACCGTTCGGTGCGAGCACACCCGGCTGGCCGCCGTCGGCCAGTGCCTCGCCGACGAGGCGACCATGCGTCAGGACCTGCGGCACACACGGCGGGACGGCCACTGGGAACGTCTGACGCGGTGGCCCGGCGCCTACCTGCTCCTCGTGTTCGACGACGGCCACCTCACCGCGTACGCCGACCCGGCGGGGCAGTTCCCCCTCTACTACGCGCGCCACGGCCAGGGCACGGTCCTTTCCACTCGCGCCAGGACCGCGGCGACTCTGGCGGGAACAGCGGAACGGACCGACACGGCAGCGCTCGCTGCGCACATCGTCTGCCCCGCAGTTCCCGAACTCACCGAAGGACGCACCGCTTTCGCCGGGACCCACCGTCTCGCCGGCGGACAGGCGCTGAGGATCGCACCCTCTGGCGCCCTCACCCACTGGACGTACGAGGACCTCAGCCCCGACCCCAGTGCGCGGTTCGAAGACAGCGCGCCCCGACTGCGGTCAGCTCTCACCCAAGCGGTCACCCTGCGCACCGGCGGCACCCAGCGAATCACCTCGGACTTGAGCGGCGGGCTGGACTCCACCTCACTGGCCTTCCTGGCCGCCCGCACCACCAACAGGCCGCCGCTGGAGGCGTTCGTCTACCACCACCCCGACGCGCCCGCCGGTGATCTCGCCCACGCGCTGGCCCACGCCGGGCAGGCCGCCACGATCCGACTCACCGTCACCCGCGGCAGCAAGGACTCTCTGCCCTACAGCGGCCTGCCGGCGCACGGCCCCGCAGACCAGCCCGACCCGGCGGCGGCGATCGGCGCACGACAGCGGCTGCGACTGGACGACATCGCGCGCGGCGGCCCCGGCATCCATCTGACCGGGGAGGGCGGCGATGCCCTGCTGGCCGCACCGCCCTCGTACCTCGGCGACATCGCAGCCACCGCCGGGCTGCGCCGGCTTCTGACCGACGCACGTGCGCTGGCCCGCATGCGCCAACTCTCCCCGACGGACGTGATCCTGCGGGCGCGGCGCCTGGCCCGCACCCCCCTGCACCAGGCGATGAGCGACCTCGCCACCCACCTCGACAAACCCCTGGACCGCCCACCGCAGTGGGCGGACGCGGTCGCCTGGTGGCCCGCCCCGGGACCCGAGGCGGCCTGGCTGACCACGGGCGCACGCCGGCACCTGGCCGAACTGGCCCAAGAACAGGCCCAGTCGGCCTGCTCCCGTTCCACGCCTGCAACACCGGGCACCCGGGCCGTCCTGTGCGAGCTGCGCAACTCCGCCGATGTCCAAGCGCAGTTCACTTCCACCGCCCGGCCGTTCGGCATCTGGCCCCACGCCCCCTTCCTGGACAGCGAAGTCGTACGGGCCTGCACACGCCTGTCGCTGCCGCGCAGGATCGACCCGTTCACTGCCAAGCCGCTGCTGGCAGCCGCACTGACCGGCCTGGTCCCCGACCCCGTGCTGCGGCGCAGGACCAAGGGCGACTACGCGGCGGAGAACTACCAGGGCGCCCGCCGCTCGGCGGCCCGTCTCAAAGCGCGGCTCACCCGATCACCACTCGCAGACCTCGGGATCATCGAACCCTCGCGGGTGATCGCCTCACTCGACCGAGCGGTCGCAGGCCTGCCGGTACCGTTCCCGGCGCTCAACCGCCTGCTCGGCGCGGACCTGTGGCTCACGGCCGGCGACGGCGGGCAGGAGCGGCCATGACGCAGCTGAGCGTGTCCGAGCACGTCCGCGAGAGCATCTCACCCCACGGCGGCAGCGTCCTGCTGGACGTGCGCTCCGGTCACTGCTTCGCAATGAACCCCATGGCCCGCACGCTGTGGCAGGAATGGTGCCGCACCGGGAACTTCGACGCCGCGGTGCTGCTCCTGGCCCGCCGTCACCCGCAGCTGCACCACGACCGGATCCGCGGGGACGCCCGCCGCCTCGCCGACGCCCTGATCGACCGCGGACTCCTCGCCGCCCGCACCCCCGGCACGACGCGCCCCATGGCCAGGCAGTACCTCGACCAGGATCCGGCGGCCGGCCTGACGCCTCCCACGTCCGGACCGGCACCGGCGCCCCCGCCCGCCCCGGTCCCACCGGCCGCCGAAGTCCCCCTGGCGGCAGCGCAGATGACCATGGCCGCCGCACCGGTCCGGCACGAAGGCGGCCGCACCCCGCGCGCCGCCGCGGCCACGGCACTCGGCCTGCTCGCACTCCTCGGCGCTCTGCTGCTGATCCGACTGCCCCTACGCGCCGTCTGCAGTACGGTGAACCGGATCGGACGCACCTGGTGCCGGAGGGATGCGTCACCGGAGCATGCGTCAGCCTCGCTCGCAGCGGTGCGGCGCGCGGCCCGGCTGTACCCCGGACGGGCCGCCTGCCTGGAACTGTCCCTGGCCACCCTCGCGGTCCTGGCGTTGACCGGCCGACGGGCGGTGTGGTGCATCGGCACGGCGGACGACCCCTACCGTTTCCACGCATGGGTGGAGGCGCAGGGAGTCGCCATCACCTCACCGGACGACTACGGCATCGCCGAATTCCGCCGTGTCCTTTCCGTGTGATCACCAATTGCGCTGCCCGGAACCAGGAACAGGCCACGGAGTCGCCGCCCTTTCCCGCCGTAGGTGTTCAATTCGCATACACAGGACGCTCGGGAGCGCTCGCTACCGGATAGTTCCAAGAGCGTCGCTCGAATGGGAGTCGACTGCCCTTCAGGGACTGGCCCTTGTGCGCTAGCCTGAGAAAGGGTGAAGGGGCGGTCACCGGTCTCCCGGCAACCGCCCCCAGAGGGATCTGTTCACCCCTCAGACGCGCGGCAACAGTGCGTCGAGCAGCGTCACGTCGCCGTGCCCATGAGTCATCACACTCAGGAACACGAGGACGATGACGATGATGACCACCTGCACGTGCTGCCAACGCACAGAGACCGAACAGCGGGTGGTCATCGTCATCTTCATGCCCATCGGACTTCACCTTCCCTTCTCCACGCGGCGGCACCCGTTCCCGGAAGACCGGGAATGCGGCACCGACTCCGTGTAAAGACGAGTGTTGCCGTCAACCCGCGGGAAAACAATGGCCTTTGGAGTGTCCCCACACGTATCAGAAGCCCCAGTCCTGAGGGGTCCCGCAGCCCTGCACTTCAATTTGCCGGAATGGGGCGGGCGGTGAATACCGCCGCAGCGTGAACCGAAATTTGAGACCGCTCTCCGACCTTCACGAGACCTCAGGGGCCGCCGCGGACGCGGCCCGCCCCGCGCCCGCTCGCGCCGGGGTACCGCTCGTTGCCCACCGTCCCCGCCCAGCCGGGCATCTCGCGTAAATCGAAGGCGAGTTGAGGCTTAAGGCCACTCGCTCTCAGTGAATAGGCGCGATGCACGCCCCGCAGCGGATCGACCCCTCATGCGAGCAACCACCGCACACCTGCCGCATTGTGATGCAGATCACACCTCTGACGGTTCGGTCAGGCCTCCTCCAGCATCAGCTGCAGCAGTTCACGCAATGACGCGCGCTGCTCCGCGGTGAGCCGGGCCAGCGGGGCACCGGCGAAGGGCATGCGGGTGCGCAGGTCGGCGATGACGGTTCGGCCGGCCGTCGTGGCGGCGACGAACTTGACGCGACGGTCGCCCGGGTCGGATTGGCGCTCGACCAGGCCGCGGCGCTCCAGGCGGTCGACGATCGCGGTGACGTTGGACGGCTCCGCGTGCAGGTGGTCGGCGATGCGGCGCATCGGGACCGCGTCCTCGGTGGCGAGCAGTGCCTTGGCCTGGAGCGGGGTCAGTTCGTGGGCGGTGGCTGCGGCCTCGGACTCCTGCGCGTAGCGGCGGTTGATGGCGGCGAAGAGGCCGACAACCTCCCTGGTCGTGTCGTCCGATGGCGTGGGCATGAGATCAGTCTATCCATGTGCTTGACAACATGAAATATCGGGTCGCATAGTTATCTGAGATAGTAATTATGATCCATAAGTAAGGCGCTGTAGATGAATCCCAAGACCGTTCTGATCACCGGTACCTCCTCCGGCATCGGCCTCGCCACCGCCGTCGCGGCAGCACGAAGCGGCTGGCACGTCATCGCCACCATGCGCGACACCGCCAAGGCGGGCGCTCTGTTGGCGCAGGCTGAGGCGGCGGGCGTGCGTGTCGAGGTGCGCGCGCTGGATGTGACCGACCCGGCCTCGGTGACAGCCTGCCTGGCGGGTCTCGACCGTCTCGACGCGCTGGTCAACAATGCCGGTGCCGGTCACCTCGGCACGCTCGAGCAGGGAAGCGTCGACGATGTGCGCGCCGTGATGGAGGTCAACTTCTTCGGCGTCCTGCACGTCACCAAGGCGGCTCTGCCCCTGCTGCGAGCGAGCAAGGGCCGTGTGGTGACCGTGACCAGCGTCGGCGGCGTGGTCGGACAGCCCTTCAACGAGGCATATTGCGCGGCCAAGTTCGCGGTCGAGGGCTTCATGGAATCGCTGGCCCCGGTCGCGGCGACCCTCGGCGTGGCCCTCAGCGTGGTGGAGCCGGGCGCGGTCGCCAGCGAATTCGTCAGCAATGTGGCCGGCCGCGACACCGTGATCGAGCAGGCCGGCCCCTACGGGCCCGCGCTGGCCGCCTACCTGGCCCGCACCCGTGATGCCTTCGCCGCCGCGCAGACCCCGCAAGGCGCGGCGGAACCGATCGTCGAGCTGCTGGAAGCCGTGCAGCCCACCTTCCGCGTGCAGACCTCCGACGCTGCGCGCGCATTCACCGCCGTGAAGCTCGCGGACGGCGACGGTTCGGCCGTGCAGTCCATGACCAGCGCTTGGATCGCCCAGGCCGATTGAGCACCCAGGGCAACCCGGGTGCGCCTCGCCTCTGTTCGAGGCTCACGGCACGGCTGCGATCGCCGGGGGCGTCGTCTTGTCCGGTCGCAGCTCTTGCGGACGCGACGAGCCTCGCTTGCGCCGCGTGGACTTCTTCGAACTGCGTCGTCGTCTTCTCACCGACGTCCTCGACATCGGACAGCCCATCCCTCTCGTGATCACCGGCCGCCACACGGTGCGAGCGGAGTGGCCCGGAAGCAAGGCCGTCTACCAGGCGCGCAGTCCGGTGAGTACTCGGTGCAGCAGGTCCGTATCGGGTCCGGTGCCGGCGGTGGCTGCGGCCGGTTCGTGCACGGTGACCAGTCCGGCCGCGGCCATATCGGCCACCAGTACGCCTGCCACTCCGAGGGGAAGCCCCAGCAGGGCGGAGATTTCGGCAATCGACTGGATCTCTACGCACAGCCGGCAGATCTTGTCGTGCTCGGGTACCTGGCTGGTGCACGCGCTCGGGGGAGCGGTGGTGTGGACGAGTGCTTCCATGGCCAGGTGCCGGACAGGGCGAGTGCGTCCGCCCGTCACCGCGTAAGGCCGAACCAGCGAGTTCGGTTGCGGTGTGGCCGCGCCGTGGCGCGGCTCGGGAGCGGGTGACGCCCCAGGATGGAATTGCACCGTCTCCTCCGGATCTTGCATCTGCGCGGATGCCGCCACGTGATCGAATAAGACGGACACCGGGCATTTTACGGCTGATTGGGCTCGCATGTGACTAGATTCCGGTCTCAGTCCGGGCGACGCAGCCGGAGACGCGCAGGACGATGCCGCCGGGCCCGCGCCGGGCTCGATCAGCACGTTGCGCACGTCTGCCACATGGAGCCGCCGAGCCTCCTCGCCCCAGTCGCGGTCAGCTGGTGTCGCAGGGGCGCTTCTTGACGAGAGACGGGAGCCACCAGTTGGCGTTCCCCAGGGCCGCCACGAGCGCGGGGGCGAGGATGCCGCGGACGATCGTGGCGTCGATCAGGATGCCGAGGGCGAGCGCGGTGGCCAGGATCTTGACGTCCGTGGCCGGCACTCGCGAGAGCGAGATGAACGCGAGGAAGAGGATGATCGCCGCGCAGGTGATGAGACGTCCGGTTTTGGCGACGCCGTCGACGGTGGCCTGGTCGGTCGAGCCCGAGCGGAGGTACTCCTCGCGGATGCGGGAGAGGAGAAACACCTCGTAGTCCATCGACAGTCCGAACAGGAACGAGAAGACCGCGATCGGGATCCAGGTGGTGATGGCATCCGTGGCGCTCTGGCCGAAGAGCAGCTCGGTGCCGTATCCCTCCTGCCAGATCAGAACGGTGATCCCATAGGCGGCCGCCAGTGAGATGACGTTGAGGACGAGGGCCTTCAGCGGCAGGACGACCGATCGGAGCGCGCGAACCAACAGCACAAAAGTCACCAGCACGATGATCCCGCAGATCCACCAGGCGTTGCCGTAGACGGCTTCGACGAAGTCGGCGTCCTGGGCGGGAACGCCACCCACCCGCTGCCCTGCCTCCTGCGCCGTTGTGCGGATCCGCTTCGCGGCCGCCGTGCCGTCTGCCGTCGCCGGATCCCGGGCCGTCCACACATCGACGACGGTCAGGTCGCCGCGGCGCCACCGGGTGGGACTTGCGGTGCCGGCCACGCCCGGCACCTCCGCAACGAGGGAACGGACACGGTGCGGATCCCGGGTCAGCACCTCGACCGGCTGAGTCAGTCCGTCCCCGAGCCCGGCGTCCTGGACCTGCTGCAGCGCACGTGCGGCCGTGCCGCCCGCGCTGATCACGGAGTCATTGCTCGGCGCACCCAGCCGCAGCCCGAGCACCGGGGCGGCCAGCGCGAGCAGAACGACAAGGCTGGCGGCCGCACAGATCCATCGGTGCCTCACCACAATCGTCGCGATGCGGCGCCACAGCCTGCTGTCCGGTTCGCTGCGGCGGCGGTGCGGCCAGTCCAGGCGGCGGCCCGCGACGATCAGCAACGCCGGGAGCAGAGTCAGCGCGGTGGCCACACTGACCAGCGGGATGAGCAGCCCGGTGAAGCCCACGCTGCGCAGGAAGGGGACCGGCAGCGCGATCAGGGCAGCCAGGCTGATCGCGACCGTGACGCCGGAGAAGAGCACCGAACGCCCGGCGGTGGCCATCGACTTCACCACCGCCTCCTCCGGCGAGGCCCCCTGGCCACGCTCTTCCCGCCAGCGGGTGACGATCAGCAGCGCGTAGTCGATGGCCACGCCCAGACCGATGAGGGCCAGGAGGAACTGCACGATGAACGAGATCTCGGTGAGTGCGGTCAGTCCCCACATGATGAGGAAGGTCGTCAGGATCGATGCCATGGCGACGACGAGCGGGGTGACGGCGAGTACGGAGCCGAAGACCAGCACCAGCACCACCAGCGCGCCGATGCCGCCGAACAGCGTCTCGGCAAAGACACCGGCCTCACCCCCACTGCCGCCCGCCTCGGCGAGTGCCGCCTGACCCGTGACGGTCACGTCAGCACCGGAAGACCGACTCGCCTGCGCAGCTGCTTCCTTGAGAGCCGGAAGAACCCGGGCATAGGGTTCGGGGGCCCCGTTGAGCGGCCGGGGAAAGACGAGCACCACACCGGTGCGCCGGTCCTCGGCCAGCAAATCGGGCTCCTGCTCCCAGTCCACCAGCCGGCCGCCGGGATGGACTCGCTCCACAGCGGCCACGACCTGCCTGGCCTGCGCAGTCCCGAGCGCTTCCTGTTCCGCGGTGACGGCCATCAGCACCGGGGCGTTCTCGCCGCCCGAGTCGAAGCGCTGGACGATCTCCTGGTTCGTCTCGTAGCCCGCGTAACCCGGCAGGCCGAAGTCGTAGCTCAACTTGTCGGTAGCGCGAGGCGCGGCGAAGGCGCCGGCCAGAGCCAGCAGAACCCAGCAAGCGATGGCCCACCACCGGTGCCGTACGACGAGACGGGCCAGGGGCGCCATCGAATCTCCTTGCGGGTGCAGTCAGGCAGAAGCGGCGTTCACGAAACACCACGTGCCCTGCCGCAGGGAGCAGACACGCGGCTGCAGCTTGCGCCCGCAGCCTGCGGCGTCTCCTGCCCACGAAGGCGCCGCCCACGAAACGGCCTTCTTGCAGGCCGGCACGTCGCTCAGCATGAGGACGATGCCGGCTCCTGCCGGACGTCATCGCGGACGGCGGTGTCGATGTCCGAGGTCGGCCGGAGACCGGGATCGGCCGACCCCGGTGCACACCTGCGCTGAGGGAGGAAGGGCAGGTGCCCACCGTGACGACCGGGGCCGCTTTCACTGCACCGGCGATCGTTCGCAGCGTGATCACCAGCCGGCGGGCACCGTCGCGAGCACTTGGGCCGGGACCGCACCGGATACGTGAGGTCTGCAGGATTCGTCAGCCGACAGTGTGCAGCGGGTCCGGCGCGGCGCGGGTGTGGACGCACGCGATGTCGGTCGAGGTGGCCGGAACGCGCATGCGGCGCAGCAGGTCACGCGTGGTGCGCCGGGTCAGGGTGCTGCGCCAGGTGATGTCGGGGTGGCGGGATCGCAGGTGGGACAGGGCGCGGGTGGGCAGTCCGCTGGAGAGGAGGCGGTCGTCGATGTCGACGCCGGTGATCACACCTTCGGTGCAGGTGGTGCAGAGCCGGTAGTGGATCTGGCCGACGACCTTGCGGACGTGGACCAGGAGCAGGCAGTCCTGGCCGGGGCCGGGGTCGCCGGGGATGTGGGTGGAGAGGAACTCGATGTCGCGGTACGCGAGAATTCTGCGGCGCAGTCGCCTGCCGAACCCTTCGCGGCGCCCGTGTCTTGCCTCGTGCGGGGCGGGTGCGGAACGGAAAAGGCCGCTTGTGGGGCGTGCGTGTTCTCCGGACATGGGCCGCGAGTGCCCAGGCGGCCGGTTCTGACACCCCGGCGGCCGAAAGTATCTCATCCTTGACGTAGTCGGGCGTTCGATTGGTGGCGCGAGTACCGTCGGACAGCGTTCCGGCGGGGGCAGGGCCAGCGGGCGTCTCCTCGCTCGCCACGCATCTGGCTGCGCGCCATATCCGGTGGGGAAGAGGCGAGTTCGCCGCTGATGACTGACTGCCTGCCTGCTCGGGGGAGGCCGGGACGAGCAGGTGCCCTGCCAGGGGTATCCCGCCCTGTCGGGCGGGAGGTACGCGGCGCCGTAGGTGTTCGTCCAGGCGTGCCCTCCTCGCGCGTCCGACCGTGGCGCATGCGGGTCGCGGCCATGCGGACGGAGCCGGGCGCACCGACTATGAGTCCCCTCGCCGGGCTGGCGGCCTGGCGGGCACGGCCCTGTCTCCGTCGGTGTGATCGTCTTGCCGAGCCGGTCACAGGGGGAGCGGCTCGGGGTGCGACCGCGCTCCCCGTTGCCGCCTCCTCCTCAGGAACTCTCACACGCACCCGCAGCGCAGCGAGCACGCTCTGACTGTCTTCGCTCAGTGCGTCCTGACTTGGGTCAGGTTGCCGTGTTGCGGTGCCGTACGAAGACTGCGGTGGGTATCGCGATGACGAGCAGGGTGATGCCTGCGATGAGCAGTCCGAGGTGGACGGCGTCGGTGAAGGCGCGGGCGGCGGAGTCGGTGACGGTGTGGGCGAGTTGGGCGGGCAGTTCGCCTGTGATGTCACCGTGGACGCCGCCGGCGGTGATACGGGCGGCGTCAGGGGCAGGCACGCCTGCGGCGACCAGCCGGTCCTGGAGGTAGTGGGGGAAGCGGGTGGTGACGATGGTGCCGAGGATGCTGGGGCCGAGGACGGAGCCGATCTGGCGGAACATGTTGACGGTGGCGCTGGCCATGCCGGCCTGCAGGCGTGGAACGCTGTTGACCGCGGCCGCGGTCGAGGGCGCGGTCAACAGCGCGGAGCCGATGCCTGCGATCAGCAGCCCGGGCCACAGGGCGCTGTAACCGGTGAAGGGGCCGATGGCCAGCAGGACGAGGGCTCCGGCGCCCAGGACGACGAGGCCGGCGGTCAGCATGAGGGCGAAGCCGACTTTCTGTACGAGGCGTCCGGCGAGCGCGCTGACCACGATGTAGGTGGCGAACATGGCCAGCAGGCGGACGCCGGTGGCCAGCGCGGACAGTTGCTGGACGCGCTCCATGTACAGGACGGCAAGCAGTGAGATGCCGACGAAACCGAACATGGAGGCCGCGGCGACGCCCATGACCGCGGTGTAGGAGGGGTTGCGGAACAGGCGCAGGTCCAGCATGGGGTCGTGATGGCGTGCCTCGGCGGTCAGGAACAGCGCGAGAGAGACGGCGAACACGGCGTACATGATGAGGATGCGGCCGGAGGTGTAGCCGGAGGAGCCGCCCTCGATGATCGCGTAGGTCGCGGACGCGATCGCGATCGTGCCCAGGAACACTCCGGGAAGGTCCAGTCGTCGGGTCGGGTGCTTGGACTCGGTCACCAGCAGCGGCGTGAGGATCACGGTGAGGGCGCCGATGACGACGTCGATCAGGTACACCGCATGCCAGGTGAAGTGGCTCAGGAGCAGGCCGGCACCAAGCGGGCCGACCGCGAGGCCGAGGCCGGAACAGCTGGCCCAGGCACCGATCGCTTTCGTCCGCTGGTGGGGGTCGCTGAAGGAATGGCTGACGATCGACAGGCTGGCGGGGAGGACGGCCGCGCCGCCCAGGCCCATGACCGCCTGCGCGGTGATCAGCAGCCCGGTGCTGTCGGCGGCGAACGCGAGCACGCTGCCGGCGGTGAAGACTGCTGCTCCGCCGAGGAAGACCGTGCGTCGGCCGATCAGGTCGGCGAGTGTGCCGGCCGACATCACCAGGCTGGCGACGACCAGGGAGTAGGCGCTGGTCACCCAGACCAGCGTGCTCGCCGAGGGCTGCAGGTCCTGCTGGATGGCGCCGAGCGCGCCGATCGTGGACGAGACGTTGACGAACGCCATCATCACGCCCAGACACACGGTGAGCACGCCCCGCCAGGGACGCGCGGGTATGCCTGAGTGCTCGGCAGAAGGGGCGAAGGGGCCTGGGGCCGCTTGGGCAGGAGGGCGTGCCGCGCTTGCCGCGGACTGCTGACTGCTGTTTTGCATAGCCAGGAACGTAGCAGTCTGACTGCTCAAAATGCTAGCCAGGCTAGAATGGGGCCATGGAACGCGCTGACCTCAAGGGTGAAGACACGGTCTTCACGCGCACGGGCGAATTCACCGACCGGGACGCCTTCACGGTGGCCGGCTGGTGCGCCATGGAGCGATCCCTGGAAGTGATCGGCACCCGCTCGGCGATGATGCTGGTCAGAGAGGCGTTCTACGGCGGACGCCGCTTCGACGACCTGGTGCGACGCACCGGCCTCGCCGAGACGGTGGCCTCCAAACGACTGCGCCAGCTCGTGGCCGACGGACTCATGGAACGAAGCCCCTACCGCGAACCGGGCGCACGCACCCGCTACGAGTACGTACTGACCGACCGCGGCCGAGCCCTGTTTCCGCTGCTCGTCACGCTGATGCGCTGGGGACGGACCACAGAGGAAGGCGTGCACGGCGGAGTCGAACTCGCACACGCCGGCTGTGGCGCTCCGCTCATGCCCGCAGTGCGGTGCGAGGCCGGACACGACGTCCCCATCGAGGAAACCGAGGCGCGCCTCGCACCCCGAAAGCGCGCTGGGTGAGGGCCGGGCGAACCGAGCTCTTCGAGGCGCCCCACCCAGGGATGCGTACGGGGTTGCCGGTCGCGTCGGTGTATCACGGCGACTGATTGGTCAGCGCAGCCGTCCGGCGGTGTGTCGTACCGCCATGTCACCGCCCACGCGCCGCCCTCGCGCTGTGATCACCGATGCCCGGCTCCGGCTGCGCACCAACGACGGCGGCCGTCAGCTCAACGTCCGCACGCGGGACTGCATCGCCGCGCTTGCGCAGTGTTCGCATCGGCGGTGCTGCGCAATCACGCGCCGATGAGCACATGCGCCAGCGCGGCGATCACGCCCGCTCTTCCGGAGCGGTCATCTCCGAGCCGCCTTGGTCCAGCCGGAACGGTGGGTACTTGTCCGTCATCAGGGTGGCATAGGCGGTGACACGCAGGACCCACCGGTTGAGGCCAATGATCAGGTCGAACAGATCCTTCGGATACTTTTCGGTGAAGGCCAGGATCACGGCCGCGATGACCGTCAGCAGGGCGATCAGGCCACCGGACCACCACCCGAGGTGGGCACCCCCGAGGAAGAAGCCGATGACCATGTAGTGCGGGATGGCCAGGAGCCACCACTTCACCAGCACCAGGCCGCGGGAGAGCCGCTCCGGGTAGGCGATGTCCAGCCGTGCCGGGTAGTCCGGTTCCTCGCCCAGGCTGAACGGCGGATACCGGTCAGTGCCCAGGGCGTCGTACGAGTAGTACGAGACCCTCCAACTCCAGCGCAGCACTCCTAGGTTGAAGTCGAACAGGGCACGGGGATAGCGCTCGGTGAACAGGATGGCGAAGAACGCAATCACGGTCACCACGGTGAAAGCGATCCAGAGGAAGAACAGCACCACGTAGTGCGGAATGGCGAGGAGCCACTTCACGAGCCACAGCCATCGGGACAGTGGCGAGTCGATACGCGCGTTCACCCGGACCGGGCGGTCGTGGAATGCAACTGGAATCGCCATGGTGATCAGCTCCCTCCCCCGGCGTATGCGTCGCCGGGCGGCCTCATAGCCAGCCTGGCTGCTTCCGCCCTGGCTCGCGAGGGCAGACAGGTCCATTCTGGTGGCCCTTCGGCTGCTGGAGGGTCGGCCGGGGCCCCGGGGGTTGGGTCACTTCCGCAGATGTTGATTCGACCTCGCATGGCGGGCGTTCTCGTGATCAATATCTATGGGTCTACGACGAGGGGCGCCCGGTGGTCACCGGGCGCCCCTCGTCGTAGGTGTATGCCTTCCCGGAAGGATCTGAGGGATACATTCAGCTGCACCGGGATGTCGAATCCTTGATGTACAGCCTCTTCGAATTCCGCAAGCTCGAGATCGATCAGGACAACGACGCAGACCCCGAGAAGCTCGAGGAGAGATTCAAGCGGGTTGTCGGTGCCTTTGGCTCTATGCCTTTCGCAGACGAGGACTCGCAGTGGAACCTGTCGCTCGAAGAACTCGAACAACGGGATCTGGTGAGGTGGGTGCGGAAGTGGCGCGCTGAGTGACGCCGGGTCTGCGGCCATTTCGGTGGGTGTTCCTCGGTGAGTGGTCGGTCAAGGCCGTATATGGGCGTCGGCACGTTGGGTACCGGGCCCACGGATGACCACCGGCTGATTGCCTTGACGCGCCGGAAGCCCCACCATCCGCGACCGCGATCCGTGGCTCGACGACGAGCACGACAGCATCCCGCACGCCGCCAGGACCTCCCTTCGCACCCGGGGCCACTCCCACCTCTGGTGCCTGACCCTGCGCCTTGGCCAGGATCTAGTCCTGAGTCAGGTCGTACTCATCGACATCCAGGACGGCCCCGGTGAGGTGGAGAAAGTCGAGCACCTCGCGGCCGAGATGCCAGCCGAACAGGTTCGGGGGCTCGGCGGGGGCGTCCCCGCGGGAAGGGTCCTGCCGAACGGGGGCGTCGTTGAAGTAGCGCACGATCTCAAGGACGGCGCTCGGGCCTTGACGGTCCTCATCGTCCAGGCGTCGAGCGAGAGCGGCGATGGCCTCGCCGTGCGGGGTGAGGCGCGCAAGCACGCGGGCGATCTGCTCGTCGACTGACAGTCCCGCTTCGCGGCAGACGATCTTCCAACGGTGGAGAACCGGGATTGCCTCGGGCTCGGGGCAGCGGCTGCCACGGACGACCGTTTCGTCTGGTTCCAGCTCAAGGACTGCGGTCATTTCCGCCGCGGAGGTGACGCGGCTGGACAGCGCGAAGTAGACGTACTGATCGACGGGCACCGAGGAAGGATAGGAGCTGTCTCACCCGGGTGGCCGAGCCATGCCTCGGAATCTCAAGGCCGGACGTCGGCTTGTCTCACTGCAGATAGCTGATCTTCAGCTCGGCGGCGAGGGGACCGCCGGTCAGCGGGGTGTCGGTGACCAGCACGCGGAAGGAGCGGCGGCCCCCATGCGCCGGGCGGGGCGGGGCACGGATACCCCGCCGGGCGCGGCGGTGCGGGGATACCTTGCGGCGCGTGCCGAGGACTCAACAGTGCAGAGGAAGAGCACAGTTCAAGCTCGTTGATCAGCGGATGGATGACCGATGCGAGAGGTCTCCCGGCTGACCTTGATCGGTCCCAGCGTCACGCGGGGTGGTTCGGGAGGTGGAGGGCGGCGAGTCGTGGAAGTCGGCGGTGCATCTGCTCGGCGTCGTCGAAGTCGAAGTCCTCGCCCATGTCCCTCTCCGCCCGTTCACGGGGTTGGGCGTTGCGAAACTCGTTCCAGGCCTCGTAGAAGTCGTCATGGCCGGGGACCTGCTCGAAGGCGTAGGCGGCCGAGTAGTTGACCACCTCGCAGAACAGGGCGTCGTGATTGTCTTCCGCTGCAGCCCCGACTACGAGGGGGTGTTCCGCGAGGTCATCGGGGTTGAGGGCAATCCGTTCGTACCAGCCGCGTCCCTGGGCGATCACTCCTGCACGGAAGTCGATGAAGCCATCGTCCGAGCAACCGCCGCCGATGAGGTACGCCGCTGCCCACATGTCCCAGCGGTGGAGGGCACCGTGAAGTTCGTCGAACTGCTCCTGGTACTCCAGGATCTCCCGCTTCGAGCGGGTGGCCAGCAGGCCGACCAGCGCCTGGTCGAAGGTGCCGCTCTCCTCAGCCTGCGAGCGTGCGGACTCGATGAGCTCCCAGAACCCGTCCGTTTCCATGACGCAGAACTCTGTCACATGGGTACGACAGACGGTCCTGCGAAGCGGCGGTGGGGTCTGTCAGGGGCTCCTCGTAGTCTGCCGAGCATGAGTTTGCTCGGGGGGTACGTGCGGCTGACGCCTGCAAGGCCGCTCGGGCTGTCCACACTCCGCAGTGGGCTCCGGACAGGAGGGCAACATGGGTGAGTTGACGGCTGCTGAAGTCGCGGAGAAGCGGTTCGCCTGGGTCGACGAGCTGGAGGAGGACTACATTTCGCCCACCGTTGCGGTGGTTGGCGGGGTGGCGGTCGATGAGGTGATCCGTCGGCTGCACGGCGACCCGGACGCGGGCCGGCTCCTGACGGTTCGACAAGCCGCGGACGAGATGGCTCCGGGTGGCCGTGACCAGGACCTGGTCGGTGTCGGTACCATCGGCGATCTGGTGTTCGTGGTGGAGGCCGGTGGCTGCACGACAGCGATTCCGGGAGTACTGCGATCCCTCTCGCGTCATGGTCGGTGCTTCAGCGTGCAGATCGATATCAATGGGGCGGACAGCGTCCACTACGCCGTGGACGGCGAGCTCGTGGTCTTCGAAGAGCACTGGGGGCCGGTCACGCCGCTGCGGGCGGGAGACCCTCGTTGGGACACCGAGTGGTGCCGTGGGTTGATCGACGTAAACGACCAGACGGAGATCTGGGGCGTGAAGATCTTCGCGTTGATGGAGCGAGTGATGGGAACCACCGTCCACCCCTCGTGGTTCAGCGAGCCGCTCGACACGTTCGCCGTACCCATGGCCTCCGGTCATGCGGACCCTGCCGCCTGGTCAGTGCCCTGACCCGCGCCGGCTGGTTCGGCGGTCTGACCGGAGAGGACGGGGCTCCAGTTCACGAGCGCAGCCGGGACGAACACCGAGGCGCTTGCGATCCTCGCCGGAGCCGGCCGCACCAAGCGGATCCGCGGCGCTGCCTGGGCCGGCCGCCGGCACCGCAGCGGGAGCTGAGGGCAACTCAGCGACGATCGCCGGTCATTGCTCACGTCACGCTTCAGGTGCTCCGCGCGCGGGTGCGCGCGCTTCCTCCGCGTACGGGAACGTCCGTCGGCTGGTGATGACCTGCAAGGGATGAGTACGCGTACTCAAGCGGGGTGATCGGGGACGGCTGGAGACTCCGCCTATGACGCAAAACCGTTGCTCCGTAAAGGCGTTCGTCCGCCACCGTCATGGCCTCGCGGCCGTCTCCCTCGCCGCTGTCGCCTCCCTGGCACTCATCGGCTGCGGAAGCGAGCTGGACGGCGGCGCCCCGCAGGTAAGGGCCGCCACCAGTGTGGATCCCGAGGCGAGCTCCACTCAGCCGTCTCCCGAGCAGAGGGCTTTCGTGGCGATGCTCGCCACGTACGCGCAGACGTGCCCGGCGCCCGGCGGCAGCCCGATGGCGCCACCTGGAAAACCGACCGGCACCAAGCCGGTGCCGAGCCTCGCCCCGGGGGAGACGCCCCCCACCGACCCGATCGAACCCGCTCCCCCCACCGGACCCGAATCGGAGTTGGGCGGCCGCGACTGGTGCGCGAGCGTCCACCACGAACAGCGCATCATCGAGGCGCTGCAGAAGGTCAAGGAGCCCACCCCCGCCAAGGTCCGCAAGACCCTGAACGACCTCGGCTACATCGATGAGCGCATCCACGCTCTGAAGCAGGACGGCAGGACCACGCGCTTCCACCTCGACCTGCGCGAGAGCGGCGGCCGGCTGTGTGAAGCGGGCATGGCGGCGGGCGAGACCACCGACGTCACCCCGTGCGTGGCCCGCGCCACCGGCCCGTTCACCGTCACGTCCGAGAAGCGGCCATGACGCGATGACGGTGGCCCGCTCTGCGGACGACCTGTACTGCGGAACGACGACGGCGGGCCGCAGCGCGGGCAGGCACTCATCTCGGCGGCGCGTCACCTGGACAGGCACCTGATGTTGATGACAAAGCAAGCCGCCCCTGTACTGCGGCGTGACCCCACGGGCCCCCGCCGCCACGACGCGGGGAGCCGCTCGCGGGACGGCCGGTGTCGGCCGCACACCGCCCGGGAGCCGATGCCCGCCGACACTGCACCCCGTTGGCTCTACGGGGCGGCGCGGCCTGTGTCCCGGTCGCCGCGTCCTGCCGTCGTTCGTCGAGTGATGGCTGGGCTACCGTATGGGCTGGGTTGGGAAAACAGCCCGGCCGGCTCTCCGCGGCCCCGGCCCCTGGTCGCGGAGAACTCCGCGAGCGAATTTCCCTCCGCAGCCGCCTCCCCGCCGCGCCCGCATCGTGCCGACCGCGCCCGTGTCGCGCCAATCGTCAACACGGCGCCCGGCCGCATCCGCCGCACGGAGAGCGCCGGGCCCGCGTTCGGCAGACCGACGGCCCGGGCGCCGGTCGGTGTTCGTCGCTGCCGCTCAGCGCTCTCGGAGGGGGCGCGTGGGGACGGAGGCAGCCTGCAGAGAAGAGGGAGCGAGGACCTCCGGCGGACCGTCCTGTGAGTGTCACGGACGTCTGCGCAGCGCCCCGGGCTCGCTCGGCGCGGCCGACCGCTTCCGGCTCCAGGCCCGCGCCCGCATCCCGGGCCTCCTCGTCGTCAACGCCCATCCGGCCCTGACCGACCTAGACGAAGCGACGCCGGAGCCGGGTCCGCAGGGTACCCGCCACCCCTCCACCAGGCCGCCGGTGCGGTCACCGCGTGTTGACCGACGCCTCTCACTCCGCCATGGCGGACGAACAGGGGCGTTAGGGTGGGAGTCCGGGTGCGCAGTGGAACGTGTCTGTGCCCCGGAGAGCGGAGAGTGCTGTGAGCGCCAGTGCGGGAATGGCCGTCGTGCTGTCCCAGCTGCGCCCGCGGCGCGACGGATCGTCGCTGGTCGGCGGAGACCCCGCGGTGTGCGCGCAGGTGCTCGGCGTGGACGGGGTGGCGGTCTCCCTCAGGGTCGGCGCGACGCCCAACGAACTGGTGTGGGCCAGCCCGGGCACCAGTACGTGGCTGGAGGAGGCGCAGTTCACCCTCGGCCAGGGCCCCGGCCCCGACGTCAGCCGCACCCTCTCCCCGATCCTCGTCCCGGAGGTCGCGGCGCTGAGTGAAGACCGGTGGCCGATGCTGCTGCCCGCCCTGGCCGACCATGCTGTCGGCGCCCTCTTCTGCCTGCCGCTGACCCTGGGAGGAGCCTGCTGGGGCACGCTCACCCTGCAACGGGCGACGGCCGGACATCTGAAGGTTCCGGCGATGAACGACGCGCTGATCCTGACCCGGGCGCTGACCGCGATGATCGCCGGGCCTCCCTCCGAGCAGCTCACCGCGTTCGCCGAGGCGCGAGCCCCCTCGGATCTGTACTGGGGGGCGGTCCACCAGGCCACCGGCATGATCAGCGTGCAGGCGGGCGTGTCGCTCGCCGACGCACTGCTGCTTCTGCGCGCACACGCCTTCGAGGAAGGACGCACCACAGTTCAGGTCGCCGATGACGTGGTCGCACGGCGTCTGCGTCTTTCGTACGAAGGACCAATGCCGGGTGAAGCCGGTGAATCAAGGGGATGAGGAGCATGAACCGCGAGGAACGTGTGCTGGCCACTGTCGTCGAGGCCGTCGACACACTCGTCGACGACTTCGATCTGATCGACTTCCTGCACATGCTGTGCGGCCGCTGTGTCGAACTGCTGGACGTCGACGCGGTCGGCATCATGCTCGCCGATCCCGGCGGCACCCTGCAGGTGATGGCCGCCTCCGACGAGCACACCCGCCTGCTGGAACTCTTCGCCCTGCAGCACGACCAGGGTCCCTGCGTGGACTGCTACCGCACCGGAGCACAGCGTATCGGCGTGGACCTCACGCAGCCCGCCACCGCGGCGGCGTTCCCCGACTTCGCCGCGCGTGCCCTCCAGGCGGGCTTCACCACCACCCACGTCCTGCCCATGCGACTGCGCGAGGAGGTGATCGGCGCCCTGAACCTGTTCCAGGACAGCCACCGCCCCTTCACCCTGGCCGACATCCGTCTGGGACAGACCCTCGCCGACGTGGCGACCATCGCCATCCTCCAGCAGCGCACCATCACGCACGCCTACGCGGAACGCAACCAGATGGACGCGGCCCTGCAGAGCCGGATCACCATCGAACAGGCCAAGGGCATCCTCGCCGAACGCCATCACAGCACGGTCGACCAGGCCTTCGAGGCCCTGCGCCGCCACGCCCGTTCCCACCAGGCGAAGATGCTGGAGGTCTGCAAGCAGATCATCGACGGTGAACTGGACCTGCGTCCCTGACCCGACATCCGAGGGCGCGGCGGGTGCCACCCCGGCGCACACCCGGGAGAGACCGTCGGCCCGTTGAGGGGAACGTCCCCAGCACGCGGTGAACGTGCCGGGGCGTCCTGCCGCGGAGGCCGCTTCACTGCACCGCGGCAACCCGCCCACCGGGCTTGGTGAAGGCGGGCAGTCCTGTGACCCAGGAGGTCGTCCCCGGTGGCCTGCGTGACCACGGTCGCGGACATGACGGCCGGACTCAAGGAACCGGCGGAGGGCGTCAGAGTCCCGTAAGAATCACGGAAGAAGGCACCGCGAGCACCTGACGTGGGCGTGGGGGCACGGCGTTGTTCCGCCCGGCCTTCGCATACGTCACCCGCGTGCGGTACGAAGTCCGGTGTGAACGATCAGAATCAGCCGACGACCGTGCGCGTGTTCATCGCTCTGGCTCCGCCCGACCCCGCGAAGGAGGAGCTGGCCCGGGAACTGCGTCCCGCCTACACCGCGTATCCGCGGATGCGGTGGAACCGTATCGAGGACTGGCACGTCACCCTGGCGTTCCTCGGGGAACTGCCCGCCGACGTGGTTCCGTCGCTGCGACCGCCGCTGGCCGCGCTCGCGGCGAACCGCCGGCCGCTTCGCCTGGCCCTGAGAGACGGCGGGAGCTTCGACGACCGGGTGCTGTGGAGCGGCATCGACGGAGACCTCGACGCGCTGCACGTACTCGCCGGCGACGTGCGCACCGCCGTCAGGAACTGCGGAGTCGCTTTCGAGGAACGCCCCCTGCGCCCTCATCTGACGCTGGCGCGTGCCCGCCG
Source organism: Streptomyces sp. NPDC026417 (assembly GCF_055567695.1). Classification (NCBI taxonomy): domain Bacteria; kingdom Bacillati; phylum Actinomycetota; class Actinomycetes; order Kitasatosporales; family Streptomycetaceae; genus Streptomyces; species Streptomyces sp. NPDC026417. Next base: position 349,777 of record NZ_JBVHPY010000002.1, on the reverse strand, counting down.
GGGAGATCACTCCTCGGTACGGGAGATCGCCGGAACTCTCACCGGATTCGCCGGTCGCCGCTGGGCCGCCGAACGCCTGCACCTGGTCGGCAGCAACGCCGGGCGCAGCCGCGGACCGATCCACTACCGCGACATCGAGTCCTGGGCTTTCGGTACGGGGGGCCGTGCCGGATCCTTCGGGTGACCAGCCGCGCCGTTCGATGCAGTGGCTCAGCGTCCGGCTGGTTCCGCAGCAGCGTGTTGACCGGATCCAGCGGCGCATGGTTGCCGCTGGTCAGTGCCAGGGCGGCGAGCCCGGACAGCTGCGCTACCCACGCCCGGGTCCTGGGCCGGATGCGGGGTGTGCGGGGCAGGGCGGGGCGTTTGACCCCCAGGGGGGAGAGGGGCGGGTGCGCGGAGTGGTCGCACCCGGGCGTCCCCAGAGGGAGCTGGACCAGGTCGCGCCGGACCAAGCCCTGGGCGGCGTCGGCGAGCACTTGGCGCCGGGCGGCGGGGGCAGGTGTGGACGAGTGAGTCCCGCTGTTCGGCGGCCGCCAGCGCGTCGAACTCGACGCGCCGGCAGGGCTGCCGGGCCAGAAGTACGGCCATGCGGCTGCCGCACCCGCGAGATGATCTCCGACCTTGAAGATCTTGTCAGAGCCACATTCACGGGTGTACGCCGACAAGAATTTCCGATCGCGTCTAAGCACCGGCCACGGACGCGAGGCGGGCGGCCGCACGCGCGCGTGCCGCTCCCAAGACGGTCAGCAGGACTTCCTTGCTGGAGTCGCGGTCGCGCACGTCGCACAGCAGGACCGGTGTATCCGTGTCGAGGTCCAGTGCGGCGCGCACTTGCTCGGCCGAGCTTCCGCAGCGTCCATGGAAGCAGTTGACGGCTACCGCAAAGGGAATCCCTCTCTCCTCGAAAAAGTCGATCGAGGCGAAGGAGCTCTCCAGCCGTCGTGTGTCAGCGAGGACGACTGCACCGAGAGCGCCCGTGGCCAAGTCGTCCCACATGAACCAGAAGCGGTCTTGGCCAGGTGTGCCGAAAAGGTAGAGCACGAGTTCCGGGCCGATGGTGATACGGCCGAAGTCCATGGCGACCGTCGTCGACGACTTGGCCTCGACGCCGGTCAAGTTGTCGATGCCCAGGCTCGCTTCGGTCATGCGCTCCTCCGTCTGCAGAGGAGCAACCTCGCTCACGGAGCCCACCATGGTCGTCTTGCCCACGCCGAATCCTCCGGCGATGAGTATCTTCAGCGCTGTAGGCATGACCGGCTCAGAGTTCGCGAATTGCATCGATCACCCTTTCAATGACTTCTACGCTCGGCTGGGTGTTCCGTCCGGGCGGCGCCTGGACGAGGACCAGCGAAGCATCGAGCAAGTCGCCGCATAGCACCTTCACTACGCTCACCGGCAGGTTCAGCTGCGCGGCGATCTCGGCGACGGCCATCACCCGGCCTCGGCACAGTTCCAGGATCTGGGTCGCCTCCGGCTCCAGATGGCGGCGCTGTGCCTTCCCATCGGAACGTGCTACGACCTGGGTGATCAGGGTGAACCCGTGACGACCGTGGTGAGTGCGCCCGCGGGTGATGGCGTAAGGCCTCAGGTAGCGCCCGTCCTGCGGGCCGTCACGCCACTGTGGCTCAGCCATCCTGTGCAGGGCCGGCAGGCATGTGCTGGACACGGGGCGCTGCTGTCAGGTACTGGCCAACTTGCCTGACGAGGGTGGCCATCTCGAACGCAAGCATCCCGAGATCCACCTCATGCGAGGCGATCGCCGCCAGTCGGGCTCCTGAGCCGGCGGTAGTGATGAAGAGAACCGCCCTCTCCATCTGGATGACCGACTGCTGGACGGATCCGCCCCGGAATCGGTCGGAAGCGCCGCGGGCCAAGGCGTGGACGCCTGAAGCCACGGCGGATAGATGTTCGGCGTCATCGCGATGCATGGTCTGGGACTTGCCAATGAGGAGACCGTCCCCAGAGAGCACGACGGCGCACTGGATCTCTGGGATCCGTTCCACCAGGGTGTCCAGGAGCCAGTCCAGGCCTTTGCCGCTGTGTACCGTGTCAGTCATTGCGTGGGTTCCTCACCGTTCGTCGGCATTGGGGGTGCCGATTCGTCCTGCCACCCGCGGACGTTGCGTGCCTCGTTGCTCAGTCCGGCCCGCCTGATTCCCGCGTCGATGGCAGCCATCGTGCGGGCCGCCGCCTGCGGGTCGAGGAACGCGTCGTGGACCTCGCCCGCGCCGGGATCGTTCGGCGTCGGCTCGCGCCGCAGTTCCGGCGCGAGGCTGGCGCGCCTCACACGCCGCGGCAGGACGTCGGGGTGGTCAAGGGTGTCAGCGGGCATCAGGCCTGGAACTGCATGCTCTTGAGGAGGCCCCGGCTCTGCCGGAGGCCTCTGGCGATGTGGAAGGCCGTGTCCCGGAACATCAGCTGCGGACATGCCCGAGTTGACGGGATGTCCCGTGCTCTCTTCCGGGTGCCTGGCGCGGCTGGGCTGTGCGTACCCCGTCGGGGCTGTCCGGCCGGGGGGGTCAACAACGGGCCGGGCGTGATGTCCTGGAGGCGGAGGAAGCAGTCCGGCACCTCCGTACTCAGGAAAGCCGCTGTAGTCCGGCACAGGCGAATGGGTGACCGGCTCGTCCAGCGATCCTCTGTTGGCGCCCACGCTCGGCAGCGCGTCGCGCTCGGTCGACGATCGGCCGCCGGTGACGGCTGGCGAGGGCGCTTCGGGCCGGCTCACAGCTGCCCGGCCCGTGGCCTGTGCTGCCGACTGCAGCTGGTCGAGGACCGGCGAGGGAACAACTTCCAGCAGTTCACTGGGCAGAAGGACGAGCGCGAGGGTGCCGCCGTAATCGGATGCGCGCAGGACCACCCTGATGCGGTGTCTCTCGGCGAGCTTCGCCACCACGAAGTGCCCCAGGCGTGGGTCTTCGCCCAGGGCCGTCATGTCGATCCGCGGCGGGTGCGCGAGCAGCTCGTTGGCGTGGTCTCGCTGCTGCGGCTGGATGCCGAGGCCTTGGTCCTCGATCTGCAGGGCCAGTCCTCGGGCCACCTTTGCCGCTCTGACCGTGACCTGCGTGTCGGGTGGGGAGAATTGGGTGCCGTTCTCGATGAGTTCTGCAAGAAGGTGCGTGACGTCTCCCACGGCCCGGCCCGCCAGGGCGACCCTCCGGTCGTCCGGCGTGTTCACGACGTGCACCCGGGTGTAATGCTCGGTCTCCGCCACTGCGCCACGCATCACGTCGGTGATGGAGGTAGGCGGTGTGGTGGTGCGGCGCCCGGAAGTGGCACCGCTGAGAATCATCAGGTTCTCCGTGTGCCGTCGCACGCGGGTGGCCAGGTGGTCGACCTTGAAGATGTCCTTGAGGAGATCGGAGTCCTCGTGCTTGCGTTCGAGGTCGTCCAACAGGTTGATCAGGCGATGAATGAGGGTCTGGGCGCGGCGGATCAGCTGGCCGACGACCTTCTCCGTGCCCTGGCGTCCCTGGGACTGCCGCATCGTGCTCTGGGCGGCAATGCGGACCAGCTGGTCGATGTGGGTCGAGAGTTGAGCGATGTGGTCCTGATCAGTCGCCTGCGGTCCGAACGGGACGAGTGCATCGAGATCTATGCGTTCGCCGCGCTCTATTCGGTTCAGAAGATCAGGCAGGTGTGTCGCCCAATGCTGCGTACCCTCCTGGAGTGCGGAAAGGCGTCCGAGTGTCGAGCGCCGGGCGTCCCGGGCGCGTCTGGCCAGTACCGCGGCGCCCACGGCGACAGCGAGGGTGATGCCGCTGCTCACCAGTGCGACAAGAAGCAGCTCGTCGGCCCGGTCATCTTCGGTGCCCGCCAGACTGTCCGGCGAAGCGGCGGTCGGCGCCCCTGAGCTGCCGAGCAGACTTTCGGTGGCCGGCGTCCGCGAGAATGCCGCAGCCGGAAACGGTGCGCCTGGGCCGCCGGTCACGCCATGGTCGTGGGGAGCCAGGTTGTTCCACTGCGCACTCAGGGCGGGTTGCCCGTCCCGCGGCTGGGCCGGCGACTCGTCCGGCCGCGCGACGGAGGAAGGGGGGTCCGCGTCGTCGTGTTGCTGGATCTGCTGCTGCGCGAGGCTTGCGACGGTAAAGCCCCCGAGCCCGGTCAGACAGACCAGAGGCACAACGAACGGGACGCCGAGGGAGGATCGCAGAGATCTGCGCTGAGTGACGCGGGGTTGTGGCCGCTGGTCGCGGTTGCCTGGCATCTGGATTCCTCGTGCAGCAGCGATACACCGGTGCGGAAAGCGGTACGCGACCGTCGGTCCCCGCGGAGTGACTGCTCACTCTGTTCGAAGGTCAACGTGGCTTGCACCGTATCAGGATCATCGCGCAGCGTCACACTCGGGCCATGGCAACTGGTTTGTGTGCACTGGTAGTTGAGCCTTTTATCGGCGCCCCGTGCTGGGGAAGTGCCGGGCTTTGCACTGCTCTTGGGAGCGGTCACAGGAGTTCGAGGAGCCGAGGCGTGTAGAGGTCGTGCGGAGAAGCGATGCCGGCCACCATGTCGAGGTAGATCGCGACGAGTTCCGGGTCGGACTGGATGGCCCGAAGCAGGGAGAGACGTTGGCCGTGAGGGGTGGCCAGCTGGGCGACGCCGAGCGTGGCCTCGTAGCCCGGGGTGAGTGTCGTGTCCCGGCGCTCCGCGAACCGGGCCAGCGACGCGTCGAGCTTCACGGGATCGCCACCGAGCGTGTCTCCCACCTCGGCGACGAGGCTTTCTACCTGCTGGAAGGCATCGCTGATGCCTCGTGCCGTGATGGAGTCCTTGTGATGCCCGGCATCCCCGACCAGGACCCAGCCGGGCCCGACCGCCTGCCTGAAGAAGTTCTGCTGATCCCCGCTGCCACGCAAGCGCTCCACCGGTGCACTTCCCCGCAGCCTCTCGTGCAGTGCCGGCGCGGTGAGGCGAATCTGCTCCTGGTAGGCATGCCGTGCGTTGGTGCGGATTTCGGCGAAGCGGGACTGCGGGAAGTAGGCCAGTACGAGGGTGGCGTCGTCGTGTGTGGGCACGCTTGCCACCCAGCCTCCGGGGCGCTCGTAAAGCTCAAGGTCGGCGGGTACATCCGGCCAGTAGGTGTAGTACGCGCAGGTCAGCAGAGGATCCCGCCTGACGTACGGGGCTGCGGCCAACTGGGCGACCGTGGACCGCATGCCGTCAGCGCCGATGACCAGGCGAGCCGATTCCCTGAAACTCCGGTCGCCGTACCGGCCCTCGACGCCGACGACCCGGTCTGCCCTGTCCCGCAGCAGCCCGGTCACGCGGCTCCGCTCGCGGAACTCGACCCCGGCCGCGATGGCAGCGTCGACCAGGAGGGCGTCCAACACCCGGCGCCGTGGCGCAAACGCTACTTGCTGGCCGGCCACGCCTCGGGCGCAGCCCGCGATGCGGATGTCGGCGACCTCGTAAACGGTGCGCTTCAGGGGCGGGCATCCTGAGGCACGGACCTGCTCCAGAACTCCCCACCGGGCGAGCGCCGCGATGCCTGGCTGGTGGATGAGGTGCGTGGAGAGGGTGTCGGAGCCGTAGCCGGACCTGTCGAGGAGGAGCACGCGGTAACCCGCACGGGCCAGCAACAGGGCGGCTGACGCGCCGGCGCAGCGCGCGCCCACCACGATGGCGTCGTACATGCGGGTTCCTCATATCGGGCTGGGAGCCTTGGCTCGGGGCAGAGAACGGGGGCGCGGTGTAGGGGGCTGGGACCTGAGTGGGCGTGATCAGCGCGAGTTGGCCAGTTCGTCGAGCAGCGCCCTTCGATCGATTTTGCCGTTGGCGTTGAGCGGGAGCTGTTCCAGGACGGTGATCCGGCGGGGCAGCATGTAGGGCGGCAGCTGCCTTTGCAGGGCTGCGAACAGCCGGTCGGTGCCGCGGCAGAGGCCGCTCACCGCAGCCTGCAGTTCCAGTTCACCGTCTGCGGCGGGCAGGGTGATCACGGCAGCGTCCTGTACCTCCGGGTGCGCCCGTAGTGCGGCCTCGATTTCACCCAGTTCGATGCGGTGGCCGCGGATTTTGACCTGTTGGTCGGTTCGGCCCAGGTGCACCAGGTGGCCGTTCTGGACGGTGACCCGGTCTCCTGTCCGGTACCAGTGCTCGGGTGTCGGACGGTCGCCGGCCGGTTGAAGGTCGGTGGTGAGGAAGCGGCCTGTGGTGTGGGCCGGATCAAGGTAGCCGGAGAACCGCAGCGGGCCTCGTACGCACAGCTCTCCGCTGTCACTGGGCCGTCCGTCTTCGTCCAGCAAGAGCAGATCAAGGCCTGGATGCGGACTTCCGATGGGTGCGGTGCCGTTGGGTGTGCTCGGCCAGGCGGCCATGTCGTCGGGAAGCCGGTAGGCGGTGCAGGAGATCGTCAACTCGGTCGGCCCGTACAGGACCTCCAGCCGGCTGTTCGGAGCTGCGAGTCGCCACTGGCGGGCCGCTTGCAGAGTGAGCGGTTCGCCGCCGAAGAGGCTCCACCGCAGCGTCGGCATGCTGCCCGGGGCAAGGGTGCCCAGAAGGGAGGCGAAGGAAATGAGGGACGGGACGGAGAACCAGTGCGTGAGTCGCAGGCTGGTGATGGTCTTCACCGGGGACAGCAGCTGGCTGCGTTGGGGGACGACGAGCGTGCCGCCGCCCGCCCACGCGACGAACAGGTCGTGCACCGAACCATCGAAGGTCAGCTCGAAGGTCTGCGACAGGCGACTGCCCGGCCCGATGTCGTATCGGTCCGCCACGAGTTCCAGGTAGGCGCAGATACTCCGGTGGGTGATGGGTACGCCCTTGGGAGTGCCGGTCGATCCAGAGGTGAAGATGACGTACGCGAGGTCGTCGGGACCCACGTGCCGGTGCGCAACCGCGGTCGAAAGAGCCCCAGCCGGGGCCGGCGGCTCATCCGGGCCGGCGACGAGGACGGGGATCCCGAGGTCGGGGACGCTGTCGACGGACTCAGCCAAAATGAGATCGAGTTCGGCTGCCGCGACGATCTGGGCCGTCCGTTCCGCGGGGTACTCCGGGCTCAGCGGCACGACAACGGCGCCCGCGCGCAGAACGGCGAGATAGCCGGCGTACGCCGTCACCGATCGTGCGGCCATCAGCCCGACCCGCCGCGGGCGCCGGCCATCCGGCGTCGTGACGAGACGCGCAGCGAGCCGCTCCACCTGGTCGTGCAGTTCTCGATAGGTCAGTCGCACCGAACCGACCTCGAGGGCCGTCTCACCCGGGTACGCGGCCGCCGAGCGGGCGAACCAGTCGAACAGAGTGCGCAGCTTCACCGGGCCACTGCCAGTAGCGCACGCGTCCACTGCCGCAGCTCGCCGACTGTACGCAGCCGGCCGAACCCTTCAGGGTCGACCTCCCGTTGGCTGCGTTTGCCGAGTTCGACCACTATGCGCAGTTTCGCCAGCGAGTCGATGCCGATCTCGGTGAGAGTCGAGTCGTCGTCGAAGCTGGTGCGAGCGTGCTCGCGCAGTACCCAAGCCGCCAGGTCGGTCTCGTCTTCGTGCGTTTCGCCGGGCCAGTACCGTTTGGTCTGCCAGGGGTAGGCGGGCAGCGGTACGTAGTGGCCGGCATCGCCGAAGAGCGCCGCCCAGTCCAACGCCTCGCCGCGGCAGTACCGGTCTGCGGCAGCCGACAGGGGACGTCCGCCGACGGCCGCTGTCCCGGTGAGAGCGGCCGCCAGTTCCCCATGGCTGGAGCCGACCACGGCGATCCGGTGATCGTGGTGCCGGCGCCGGGTGGCCGCGCTGAAGCAGATGTCCCGGAGCGCGTGGGCCTGGCCGGCGCCGCCGGGGCCGAGGTAGTCGGCGTAGGAGCGGGCGAGGTCCTGGAGAGCCGCCGTGCTGTGGGCGGAGAGTGCCAGAACGTACGGCGTGCCGGCCGATGCCGGACTGGTGAGGGGGGCCGCGGACTCGAACTGGCTGAGCACTACGTGGGCATTCAGAGCTGACGAGCCCTGTCCGCTCACCCCGGCAACGGCGGGCCGGCCAAGGTCCGGCAGCGGCTGGACTTTGTCCGGGACGACAAGGGGAAGCCGGTCCCAATCGACACGAGGGTGGGGCGTCTGCAGGTTAAGGCTGGCGGGAACCTCACGGTGGGCCAGGCACAGCACGGCCTTGATCAGTCCGGCCAGGCCGCCGCCTGCCTCCGCGTGCCCGATGTTGGTTTTGACGGACCCGACGAGGAGCGGGCGGTCCGCGGGACGTCCAGCGCCCATCACTTCGCCGAGTGCGCTCAGCTCCAGAGGGTCGAGCGCCGGCGAGCCGGCGCCGTGAGCCTCGACGTAGTCGACGTCGGCCGGATCCAGACCGGCGTCCTCGTAGGCCCAGCGCAGTACGTCCAGTTGGCCCTGGAGCGAAGGGTTGAGGACCGTGTCGCTGGTGCGGCCGTCGTTGCCGATGGCACTGCCGCGGATGACAGCATGGATCCGGTCGCCGTCGCTGAGCGCGTCCGTCAGCCGCTTCAGGACGACGACTGCCACGGCGTCGCTGGGGGCGTAGCCGTCCGCGTCCGCGTCGCCGAACTTGCAGCGTCCGTCGCTCGACATTGCTCCGGCATGCGAGAGAACGAGGCTTTCGTCCGGGCGCAGAGCGATGTTCACGCCGGCAGCCAGGGCCAGCGGGCTCTCTCCCGAACGCAGGCTTTGGACGGCTTGGTGGACGGCTACCAGCGACGAGGAGCAGGCCGTGTCGACGACGATGCTCGGGCCGCGGAAGTCGAAGAAGTGGGATATCCGCGCAGACAGCAGGGATCGGAAGTTGTGGAGTTGGGCGGCCGTCGCCGATTCCGGGCCCTGCCGCAGAGCGGCCTCGAGCGAGTCGGCACGGGTGTTGCCCACGAACACCGCGCTCCGGCTCCCCGCCAGAAGGTCGGTGCGCTGCCCCGCGTCCTCCAGGGCCTCCCACGCGGTCATCAGCAAGAGCCGTTGCTGCGGGTCGAGTTCGGTCGCCTCGGTGGCCGACATGTTGAAGAAGTCGGCGTCGAAATCGGCAACGCCGTCGATGTAGCCCGCTCGGCGTCCTGCTATTCGGCCCCGTCTGGGCTCAGAGGAATGAAGGGCGTCGGCGTCGAAACGATCTCGCGGTGTCTCACTGAGGGAGCTGCCGCCGGCCTTCAGCAGGTCCCAGAGGTCGCTGGGTCCTGACGCCCCCGGCAGGCGGCAGGCCATGCCGATCACCGCGACCGACCGAGCGTCCACGTCGGACTTGCGGTACCTGGTCATCGAGAACTCCGTTTCGTACATCGCTCCGTTGTGGAGCAGTCGACCTTGATCACTGCACCTAGCCATAGATATCCGCCGCCGGGCAGCCGGAACCGGACTGTGACCGGAAGATCAGCGGGACACGCGCACCGGCGGCTGATCGCCGGCTTGCTCACCGTCCGCTCACACCTCGGCAGGCCACTCATTCCGGCCAACATTGGGCTTCCGCGCCGATTCGCCCGACTACGTGATGGAGCCCTGGAGCCTGGCGCAAAACCCGTTGTCAGGCCCTGCGAGGCAGGTACCGCTGCCCCCTGTCGGATGGCACTGGCGCGCAGTCGTGCACTCAACCCACCTCCAGAAAACGAACATGCATTCGGGTTTGCCTCTTCGCGCCGAGGTGCTCTGGCAGTGTCGAAAACCGGTCCACCGCACGATTGTCGGGCGCAATATCGTTTCCGTTCGAGGAGGCGGCCTGGAATGACGAGAAGTGATCGGTGATGGTTGAAACATCAAAGGACCTGGGCAGCCTTCCCGGATGCCCAGAGGCTGGTCACAGCGACACGCTGTGAAGACGACCCGGAACCTCGGCGGGCGCGCTGCAACTTGCGTTGGCCGCAATGGTGTTGGCAGAGTGACAACCGGGAGGGCAAGGTCCTGCGGGGCGGACCACGGAGCCGGGATCTCTGCTTTGATCTAGCCTCATGGACTCCCACGATCCCCTTGAGGCGTTCCGTCGCACTGGACCGGAACGGACCCGTCGGCTGACGATTCTCGGCCTCAACGCGCCCGACGCGGAAGCCACATTCGATCGCGTGGCACGACTGGCCGCCCGCCTGACGCAAGCCCCGTTGGCCATGGTCAACTTCATCAGCGACGAGCGCCAGATGTTCCGCGGCATGTACGTGCCCCCTGCATCCCCCGACGCAGGAGTGGACGTCGACGGTGGCGGCATACCCTTCGATCTCAGCGCACTCGGACGCGAGGCGCCCGGCGAGTACGGCTTCTGCCCGCACGTCGTTGCTCAACGATCCCAACTCGCCCTGCACGACGTGTTCGACTACCCCCGGTTCAAGGGCAACCCGCTGGTCAACGACCTCAACGTCCGCTCCTATCTGGGCACTCCGCTGCTCGACAACGTCGGGCAGGTCCTCGGCACCGTCTGCGTCGCGGATTTCCGGCCCCGGCGCTGGGACGACCAGATCATGGACGCCATGACGGAACTGACGGCGACCCTGCAATCGGAATTCAAGCTGCGCGACAGCCTCCTCGCCCAGCAGCAGGAACTTTTCGCCGTCTTCGACGGGGCACAGTTCCCGATCATGCTCACCGAGGGTCCCGATCACCTGCTGCGCTACGCCAATCGCAAGCAAGGGGAGGCCTTCGGCCAGGTGCCACAGTTCAGCCCCGCCCGACACGTTCTCCCCGGGCTCGACCAGGTTGGCGTGTTCCGTGCCATGGACGACGCCCTGCGCCAAGGACAGCCCACCACACTGTCCAAGGTCACCCTCCGTCCGTACGACTCCGAGACGCCGCAGGCCTTCAGCTTCATGTGCACACCCGTGCGCACCGCTCCAGGCGCGCCCTTCAAGGGTGTCCTCACGGTAGCGATGAACGCCGTGGGACAGGCATACGGGGGCGACAACCCGCAGACTTTCGCAGCCAACCTGCAGGGCCAGTTCGAACAAATGGGTTCGGGCGCATTTGCCCACCCCGATACCGGGCGGTAGACGCGGCAGACAGCGCCACGATGGCCGCGTACGGCTGACGAACGGGCTGACGCGGACAGCGAGTCCTGTTGTCGTCGTCGCGGTCATCAGCTGGAAGGACGCGGTCCACCTGAACGCCCGCGGGGTCTCGTTGGCCTTCCTGACCACCGAACGCTGGGAAGAGGTGGCCTCCTTCGTGGAGTTCATGGGCTGCACCGAGCCCTGGTACTCGGTGCGCGACGTGGCGCCGACGGTCGGCGGCGAGATGGGTCACCTCACCTCCTTCCTGCGCGACGGCGACCGCGCTTTTCTCACCTGTTCCACGACGGGACGCGGCAACGAGCGGGTGAACGGGGCGCTCGGCACGGCGGTCAGGACCGTGCCGCACGGGCGGTCAGGAGGCCGGCGCACCGGCGGCGGTGATGCGGGTGATCGCGTCGAGCGTGAGGGCGCGGTCGTGCGGCTCGGTGGCCAGGGCCCGGTGCAGGGTGAGGCCTTCGATGAGGGCGTCGAGCTGGCGGGCGGTGGCGGGGTCGAAATGCCTCTCCAGGTGGACGCGGCTGCGGCGCATCCACTCGTGGGTGAGTTCCCGGTAGGCGGGCCGGCGGGCGGCGAGGGTGTACAGCTCCTGGGCGAGCACGAGGTCGCGCCGGTTGCCCGCGGACAGCGCGTGCACGAGGTCGGCCACGGCCGCTCGGGCCTGACCCGCGTCGGCCGGTGGGGACAGGTGGGCGTCGAAGACGGCGACGATGTGGTCGGTGAAGCGGCCGAACGCCTCACGGAGCAGGTCGTCGATCCCGCTGAAGTGATACGTCATCGACCCCAGCGGCACACCGGCCCGCGTGGCGATCCTGCGATGGGAGACGCCTGCGGTGCCCTCGTCGGCGATGAGGTCGAGAGTGGCGGCGAGGATGCGTTCGCGGCGCTGGGGGTCGGTGCGTCCGGTGGCCATGGCGACGCGCTTACAGGTTCCGCACCACGCGGGCGGGGTTGCCGACCGCGACGACGTTCGCGGGGACGTCCTTGGTGACGACGGCACCCGCGCCGATGACGGAGTTGTCCCCGATGGTGACGCCGGGCAGCACAATGGCGCCGCCGCCGATCCAGACGTTGTCCCCGATCGTGATGGGCCGGGCGGCTTCCAGCTTGTCGCGCCGGGGCTGCGGCTCCAAAGGGTGGGTGGGCGTGAGGAGTTGGACGTTCGGTCCGATCTGGCAGTCCTCGCCGATGGTGATGGCCGCGACGTCCAGAGCGGTGAGGTTGTAGTTGGCGAAGGTGCGTGCGCCGATGGTGATGTTGCTGCCGTAGTCGACGCACAGGGGCGGCCGGACGTGCGCCTCGTCGCCGAGCGCGCCGAGCAGCTCGGCCAGGACCGGCCGGGCACCGTCCGCGTCCTCGGCGTAGGCGGCCTGGTAGCGGGCGGCCAGGCGTACCGCGTCCTGCTGGCGGCGGGCGATCTCGGGGTCGTCGGCGATGTAGAGGTCCCCCGCCTCCATGCGCTGCAGGTTCGTGCGCGGGTCGTCCGCGAAGTGGTCCGTCGGCATGCGTACGATCGTACACCCCGGAGTGTACGAACGTACGCTTCGCGTGGTGCGTGCACCTCGGGCGGGGTCATTCCGCGCCGGGGGCGCCGTTGTCAGTGCCGGGTGGCACCATCCGGACATGACTGGGGAGTCCTTCGACTGGCATGGTTTCCTGCGGCGTTGGCAGGAGGAGTGGGTCCCGCGCGCGGCCGACGACGTGTACGAGGACGACGAGCGGCCGGCCGGCCACCCGGGGATGCCCGGGGCGGACGAGGCGGCGATCGCCGCCGCGGAAGCGCGGCTGGGCCGGCGACTGCCGCCGTCGTACCGGGAGTTCCTCGCCGCGAGCGACGGATGGGACGTGGGCCAGACGGCCGGGATCTACCGGCTCGGCGGCGTCGCGGACATCGACTGGTTCCAGGACCCGCACGGCATGGCCGACCTGTACGAGGAGAACCTGGGCGACGACCCGTGCGAAGAGGACGTCCTGCTGGCCGGGATGTGGCGACGGGCGCTCCGGCTGGAGACGGACTCCGACATGTCGTACGCCCTGCTCGACCCCGGCGACAGCGACCCGGACGGCGAGTGGGCGCTCTACGTCCACAAGGGCTGGAGCGGTGAACTGCCCGACCGCTACCCGTCATTCCGGGCCTACATGGAAGCCATGTACCGCCACTTCCACTCCGACCGGGTGGAGCGCGACGACTTCGTGAACGCGACCACGCGCACCCAGGACGCCCGCGTGGAGGAGGCCCGACTGCTCGCCCTGCGCGGACGGTACGAGGAAGCCCTGCCGCTGCTCGAGGAAGCGCTGTCGTTCGGACGGCCGCGCAGCGGACCGCTGCTGGACCAGCTCAGGCATCTGCTGGATCCGCACAACAGCCGGAGCTACGGCGGCCTGGTGGCCGACCCGTGCTACCTGCCCGAGATCCTTCCCGTGGAGGCCATGGCGCCGGCGCGCGGAGCGTCGCGGCTCGGCGGGGACGACCATTGGCTCGGGATGATGGCCGCCCGCGGCGCCGCCCGGCAGACCGCCGAGGCCGTACTGCACGCCATGCGGGACGGCAGCCATCGCTACGTGCCCGAGGGGCCGTGGGGCCGGGCCGTCGCCGAGGCCCGCAGGGCGGCGCGCTGGGGGCGGACCGACCCCGCGTGGCGGACGCTGCGGGAGGCGCTGCCCCTGTGGGAGGCGCCCGGACCCTTGCTGATCGCCCCCGTCGGCCTGCTCGCCGATCCGGTCCTGGGCCCGCTGGTCACCCCGGAGCGCGGACGGGAGATCCTCGCGACACCGCGGGCCGGGCGGACGGGACCCGCTCCCGACCCGGTGCCCGACCTCGACCCGCCGGGCCTGGCCTGGCTGACGGGGCCCGAGGCGAACCGGCGGCCGCACGACGGATACCGCTGCGTCTGGGCCGAGGGCGTCGACCCAGACGGCCTCCCCGCCCTGATCGGTGAGGAGGGCGCCGGGCTGAGCGCACCCGAGGACGCGCGCGAGTCGTCCTGGCGGCGCCGCGGGGCATTCGAGCGGGAGGGCGTGGAACCCTGGGAGGACCGGGCCGTCGTCGCCGTCGGTCGCGCCGCCGGAGCCTGGGCCTTCGCCTTCGACGGCCACCCCGGACACCTCGGCGAACGGTTCGTGTCCTTCGCTCCGGCCGCGTCCACGTCCGGCCGGGCGGTGGTGCTGTGGCGCGAACCGAGCCGCTCGTCCCCGGGCGACCGTCCTCCGACCGCGTTCCATCTGTCGGTGGCCGAACAGGGCGAGGAACTCTGGGCGTTCACCGTGCGGGGTACGGAGACCGAGCGCTCCGGTGCGATACCCGAGGCACTGGACCCGGCCCGCCTCTTCCGCCCGCAGGACACCGAACAGGCGGGAGAACTGCGCATGTTGGAGGCCCTGCACGCCGAACTCGGCCTGTCGTTGCCGCGCTTCGCGCTGACGCGAGGCGCGCTCCACACCTTCACGACCCGGTCCTGGACCCGTGCGCCCCGCGCGGGCGAGTCGTTCGCCTACATCCGCCTGGTACGGCACCGGCCCTGAACCCGGGCGGGCCCGTCTCCCTGCGGAGGCGGGCCCGCCCGGGACACCGGCGCGGTCCGCGCCCGCGTCACGCCGGGAGCTGCTCCCTGTACGGCTCCAGCGCGGGCGCCGTCTTCGTCGCGATGAACTCCGTGATCCGGTACGCGCAGACGCCGGCGGTGGTGAAGGGGTCCGCCGCCGCGATGCGCTCGGCCCGGTCCCGGTCGATGCCCGCCGCGAGGATCACCCCGCCGTCACGCGGGTCCTTGCGGCCGGAGGCGATCACGACGCCCTCCTCGTACAGGGTGCCCAGCCATGCCACATGGGCTTCGAGGTGCTCCTCGACGCGCTCGATGGGAGCCGTATAGGTCAATTCCATGACGAACATGATCCGTAGATTAGCCGGGCACCTGCGGCGCTCCGCCGCGCGGGCGCCCGGTGCGGTGACCGGGACGAGTCCGGCCCGTTCAGTCCCGTGGCTCGGCCTCCGGGTGGGCCTTCGCGAGGTCGTCGGCGGAGTCGCACGCTCGGCGCAGCGCGGTCCGGGCCTGGGCGCGCAGCCAGCTGTGCGCCGGGTCGTTGTCGTACCGCTGGTGCCAGGCGAGGTGCACGGGGATGGCGGGCATGGCGAGGGGCAGGGGCCGGGTGTGCAGGCCGAAGTCCTCCAGGAGGGGGCGGCTGACGAGTCGGGGGACGGCCGCGACCAGGTCGTGGTGGCGGAGGAACTGCAGGGCCGTGGCGTTGGTCGGCGCCGCCGCCACGACCTGACGGCTCAGGCCCTGCGCCTCCAGCGCGTCGTCGACGGGGTCACGCAGCCGTCCCCGGCGGGAGACGGTGATGTGCTGGGCGGCCGCGTAGTCCTCCGGGGTGAGCGGGCCGTGGCACAGGGGGTGCGAGGGGCGCAGGGCCAGGACGAGCCGGTCGTGGCCCACGATCTCGTGGCGGATCTCGGGTGAGGAGGGCGCGCTCGATCCGGTTTCGAGGTCGATGTCCCCGCGCCGCGGGTCGTGCGTGTCGGTACCGGCCTCGGCCAGGAACCGCAGTCGCACCCCCGGTGCCCCGGCGCGCAGGGAGCCGAGCAGCGCGGGGCCGGCCGCGGCGGCCAGGGCGTCGTGCCACTTCAGGACGAAGGTCCGCTCCAGGGACGCCAGGTCGACATCGGTGTCGGGGGAGAGGACCGCCTGCGCCTGCTGCACGAGGTCGTGCACGGTCGTGCGCAGCGCGAGGGCACGGGGGGTCGGAGTCATGGTCCGGCCGGTGCGTACCAGGATCTGGTCGCCGGTGGCCCGGCGGATACGGCCCAGGGTACGGCTCATGGCAGGGGGCGAGACGTGGAGGCGGGCGGCCGCGTCCGTCACGCTGCCCTCCTCCAGCAGGGCGTCGAGCGCGGTGAGCAGATTCAGATCCAGTTGCATGAGAGTAAATCCAGTCGTAGCCACATTGCATTTGCCGTCAATCATGCCTGGACCTAACGTCGAAGGCGAACGGCCGAGAGGCCAAACTGCCCCTTCTGCGTTGGGAGTTGCTCATGCACGCCTTCTCCGACCTCGGTGCCGCCGACGGAACCGACCGGCTCGAAAGGGTCCTGGAGGACACCGTGGCCGCCGTGCGGGCAGCCGGCGCGCACCTGCGGGAGCGCCACGACGTGACCGCGCGCCCGGGCGACCTCGACGAGATCGTCCGCGCCATCGACGCCAACGACGAGGCCGTCCTGGCACGCGTCCGGCGGCCGCTGCTCGACGCGCGCCCCGGCTCGCGGTGGGCGGAGGACGAGTTGGCCGGCGGCCCGCTGCCCGAGGGCGAGTGGTGGGTGGTGGACGCGGCCGAGGGCAACATCAACCACATCCACGGAATGGCCGATTGGGGAGTGACCGCCACACTGGTGCGCGACAGCGCTCCGGTGCTGACCGTGGTCCACCTGCCGATCACCGGTGACACCTACACCGCCGTCCGGGGCCGGGGAGCCTTCCTCAACGGTGAGCCCCTGCGCTCGTCCGCCAAGACCGACCTGCGGGCCGCCCTGGTGGGCACCGGCCAGGCCAGGCCCGGTGAGAGCGAGGAGGCCCTCCGGCGCATGGGCGCCTCGGTGACCGCCATGCTGCTCAGTGCCCTCGTCGTACGGGTCTCGGTGCCGGCCACCTTGCAGCTGATCCACGTCGCGTCCGGCCGCATGGACGCCTTCTGGCAGTTCTCCGACGTGCGTTCCGGCCTGCTGCCCGGCGCGCTGCTGGTGTCCGAAGCCGGCGGTACGGTCACCGACACCCGGGGAGAGCCGTGGAGCCTGAGCAGCAGCGATCTGCTGGCGTCGGCTCCCGGCCTGCACGCCGAGGCCGTCGACGTCCTGTCCGGCCGGAGTTGACCCGAGCCGCCCGGCCCGCACCCATGACGTGTCGTCAACTTCTTGTCGTGCAACCCACTTCATCCATCTCCCCTGTCAGTGCAACCGGAGAGCAACGTGAAAATCGCCGTACTCGGTTCCACCGGGCGGACGGGCCGCCTGGTGATCGCCCGCGCCCTGGAGCGCGGACACGACGTCCTGGCCCTCGCCCGCAGGCCGGAGGCGGTCGACACGCCGGCGGCCGGCGGGAACCTGCGGGTCGTGCGGGCGGACGTGTCCGATCCCGGCAGTGTCGCCGCCGCTGTCGCGAGTGCCGACGTCGTGGTGAGCGCCCTGGGTGTCTCCCGGAAGCAGGACGCCGCAATCCTCTCCGACGGCGCCCGTCAGATCGCCTCGGCCGGCCCGCGCGTCATCTGGCTCACCTCGCTGGGCACGGGTGCCACCGAGGGGGCGCTCGGCGCCGTCACCGGCGCGCTCCTCAAGCGCATGCTGCGCCACGAGTGGCACGCCAAGGACGTCGCCGACCGGATCGTCCGCGCCGCGGGCGGAACCACCGTCCATGCCGGCCCGCTGACCGCCCGGCCCTACCGGGGCGACGGACGCCTCACCCGCGCCGAGGAGTTCGCGCCGCGGACGATCCCGCCCTCGGCGCCGCGTGCGGGGATCGCCGCGCTCATGGTCGCGGAGGCGGAGACGCCGTCGTTCCCCGACGCGGACACCGTCGCCCGGTTCGGGGGCGGTTGAGCGACTGACGACCCGTCAGGTCGGGTCGACGTCGGCGTACAGCATGTGGTGGTCCGAGTACCGGGTCGGCTGCACCCGGTGCCGGAGCGGTGCGACACCGCGCAGGAAGACGTAGTCGAACTTGCTCTGCCAGTCGGTGGTCGGCTTGCAGGCGCCGGTGTGCGACGGGTGGCACTGCGGGTCCGTGTCCGTGGCCAGTGCCCAGATCCGGGCGAGCTCGGGGGCGTTCGGTACGGCGTTGAAGTCGCCGAGGACGATCGCGCGTTCGTGCCGGGCGACCTCCGCGGCGAGGACCCGGGTCTGGTCCGCCCGGACGGCCTCCTGACGCCGTTGCGCCAGGTGCGTGTTGAAGACCCGGACCGTCCGGCCGCCCACCGTGGTGGTCACCGCCATGTACCCGCGGTCCTCGGAACCGCCTTCGGGGTACTCCGCGGTGACGACGTCCTTCATCGGTGCCGCCGAGAGGATCGCCTGGCCGTACGCCCCCGGACTCCACGGCGCTCCTCCGCAGCGCCCCCACTTCCGGAGCACCGACCCGTACTCGACGTGGTAGACGAGCCCGTAGAAGCTCTCCAGGTCGTCCCGGATACGCTCCACGTCGCGTACGCACGCCTCCTGGAGGCCGACGACCTGGGGTGCGTACGTGGCGATCTCCGCCGCCCGGTCGACGTCGCCCGCCTCGCAGGGGTTGCAGAGGTTCCACGTCATGAGCCGGTTCGGTACGACGTCCGCGGCGGCTCCGGCGGGCAGCGG
Source organism: Streptomyces sp. NPDC026417 (assembly GCF_055567695.1). Classification (NCBI taxonomy): domain Bacteria; kingdom Bacillati; phylum Actinomycetota; class Actinomycetes; order Kitasatosporales; family Streptomycetaceae; genus Streptomyces; species Streptomyces sp. NPDC026417. Next base: position 331,521 of record NZ_JBVHPY010000002.1, on the reverse strand, counting down.
CCGGGCGGAGGGAGCACCGCTCGGTGCGCTGGGGCCGACGAGCACCACGCAGGCCACGACCACGGCGCCCGCGAGCAGACGCGTGCCGCTACCGAGCACCTGCGCCTCCCCTCATCGGCCCCTCGTGCATCCGAGGTCTTCGGACACCAGGTTATGGGGCGTCCGGTCGGCGCCGCGTATGGGTGCTCGATCTCGTCCCGAGGCGGGTCGTCGGGAGTGCCCCGCACGAGCGGAACGGGGCGCGGTCCCGGCATCGAAGGCGTGTGAAGACTGCCGGAATCCGGCCATGACCGTCATGCCCGGCGAGCGGGAAGATCACCGCGACGTGGCGTGAAGGCGGCAGGGGGACTCTCGTGACGTTGTGGCCGAGGTGGACGCACAGCGGTCCCGCGTGACCGGTGAGGGGAGAGGGCGCACCGTGCGGCGCTCGCCGACGCGGTCCGCATCGAGGGGGAGGCGGAGGCCGCCGCGATCGGGGCGAAGAGTGCCGCTCAGGCCGGGGCGGTGCGGAAGAAGGCCGACGCTTTCGCGCGGTACGGCGGCCGTTCTGGAGATGCTCGTCGAGGCCGTGCCCCAGGTCGTCGCCCACGCGTCCGAACCCCTCGGCGCGATCGGCAGGATGACCGTCATCTCCACCGACGGAGCGAGCCGCCTCCACCGGACGGTCGTGGACAACGTCGCTCCGGGCGTCGAACTCCTCACCTCCGCCCCGGGAGTCGACCCGTCCGCACTGCTGGGGAACCTCACCGGACGGACGGAGGGCGCGGAGCCCGCCACCACCGTGCCCGCTCCCGGCAGGGCCAGCGGAAGGATCGAGGTCGCGGGTGACCGAGTCCCCGCGGACTCAGCCGTGCAGGGTGGGCCGGTAGACGAGCTCTTGGATGTCGCCGTCGAGCGTCCGGCACTCGACGAGCCGGAGATCGAAGTCGGCCGCACCCGCGAAGATCGGATCCAGCCCGGTGCGGCCGGTGATCACCGGGAAGAGCGTCACCTGGACGCGGTCGACCAGACCGGCGGCCATCAGCGCCCGGTTCATCGACAGGCTGCCGTGCGAGCGCAACGGCACCTCGGACTCTTCCTTGAGCCGGGCGACGACGTCGACGGCGTCGCCGCTCGCGACCTGCGCGTCCGGCCAGTCGAGGGGGCCTTCCAGGGTGGTCGACACGACCGTTGCCGGCAGGCTCCTCATCCGGGTGACCCACGGGTCGCGCACCTCGGACTCCTCGGTGGCGCCGGCCAGCATCCGCGCGAACGCGCGATAGGTGTGGGCGCCGAAGACCATCCGCTGCTCCCCGTCGTAGAGCGCGAGGCGGTGGTCGAGGAGTTCGTCGGCCCCGCCCGCGGCGCCGGTGCGGGGGAGTGCCGGGAGGGGGTGTCTTGGGTACCGTCGCCCCTGGGGTGAGGCGCGCCCCGCCTCCGTGACGGCAGGAGTGAGCATGCAGTACGTGAAGCTGGGCGCGACGGGTCTGGACGTGTCCCGGATCTGTGTGGGGTGCATGAGTTTCGGCCTCCCCGACCGGGGCTCCCATGAGTGGACGCTCGACGAGGAGGCGTCCCGACCGCTGATCCGGCAGGCGCTCGAGGCCGGGATCAACTTCTTCGACACGGCGAACGTCTACTCCGACGGGACCAGCGAGGAGATCGTCGGCAAGGTGCTGGCGGATCTCGCGCGCCGGGACGAGGTGGTCATCGCGACCAAGGTGAACGGCGCGATGCACCCGGGCCCGAACGGCCGCGGCCTGTCCCGCAAGGCGATCATGACGGAGATCGACAAAAGCCTGCGCCGCCTGGGCACCGACCACGTCGACCTCTACCAGATCCACCGCTGGGACGCGGTCACCCCCGTCGAGGAGACGATGGAGGCCCTGCACGACGTGGTCAAGGCGGGCAAGGCCCGCTACATCGGGGCGAGTTCGATGTACGCCTGGCAGTTCTCCAAGGCCCAGTACACGGCCCGGCTCAACGGGTGGACGCGGTTCGTCTCCATGCAGAACCACTACAACCTCCTGTACCGGGAGGAGGAGCGCGAGATGCTGCCGCTCTGCCGGGACCAGCGGGTCGGTGTGCTGCCCTGGAGCCCGCTCGCCCGCGGACGGCTGGCCCGGCCGTGGAACACGGAGAGCGCGCGGAGCCGCACCGACGAGTACGGGAAGAAGCTCTACCAGGAGGGCGACCGCGGCATCGTCGACACGGTCGGCCGGATCGCCGCCGAGCGCGAGGTGCCCCGGGCCCGGATCGCCCTCGCCTGGCTGCTGCGGCAGAGTCCCGTCACCGCCCCCGTCGTCGGTGTCACCAAGGCGGGGCAGCTGGACGACGCCGTCGCCGCCGTCGACCTGGAGCTGACCGACGAGGAGACCGAACGACTGGAGCAGCCGTACACCCCGCGGGCCGTCAGCGGCCACTGACGCCCGCCGCGCCGGGCCGCGGCCCCCGCTCGCCCACCGCCCGGGCCGGGCCTGTGCCGATCCCGCCACCGGCGCCCGGTCCGGTGCAGCGCTCAGCCGTGCGACACCGGACCGGTGTCGCGCTCAGCCTGCGACAGGAGTGCCGCCGGTACCACCAGGTCCGCGCGGTCGCGTGTGGTGGCCACCAGGTCGGCGTTGCGCTGGTCCGTGCCGAGGACCCAGGCCACCGCCGTGGCGTGGTCCTTGCCGAAGCGTTCGTGGCGGCCGACGAGCCGCCGTACGCGCTCCTCCTCGTCGAGCTCGCAGAACCAGACCTCGTCCAGCTGGGCGCGCACACGTGCCCAGTCGCCGTCCGGGACGAGCAGGTAGTTGCCCTCCGTGACGACCAGTCGGGCGTCCCGAGGCACCGGAACGGCCCCCGCGAGGGGCTGCTCCAGGGTCCGTTCGAAGCCCGGCGCGTAGACGACGTCGTCCTCGTCCGCGCGCAGCCGGCGCAGCAGTGCCGCGTAACCCGCGGCGTCGAACGTGTCGGGAGCGCCCTTGCGGTCCCTCCGCCCGAGCCGGTCCAGCTCGGCGTCCGCGAGATGGAAGCCGTCCATGGGGACATGCGCCGCCCATGGCGCCGCGTTCCCGTTCAACGCCTTCACCAGGTGCTCGGCGAGCGTCGTCTTGCCCGCCCCCGGGCTGCCCGCGATGCCGAGCACGGCGCGGCGGCCGGGACGTACGAGCGCCGCCGCCCGCTTCAGCAGATCGCCGAAGGAAGGATCGCCGGAGGTCGGGGCGTCGGAGGACGGATCGTCGGGAGTCGGGTCGTCGAAGGTCATGAACGCGCTTCCTCGTTCGGTGCTCGGACGGGTGCCGGCAGGACTCACGGGGATGACACCCCCCATCTCGGGAAGACGCTTCCCGAGATCGTGGAAGGAGTATGAACCGACGATGCCCGCAGCCGACCAGCCCATGCGCCCCCGGCCTCGCGCGGCTGACGCAAGCGATCGGCATGTGGTGCCCGCCACTCGATGGGACGGCACCGCCCGGGGAAGGTTCTCACCATGACGCAGCTCGGTCTTCCGAAAGCAATCCAGGCCTGCCTCTTCGATCTCGACGGGGTCATCACCAAGACGGCCGTCGTGCACAGGGCCGCATGGAAGCGGACGTTCGACGACTTCCTGCACCGACGCGACGGCGACGGCTTCCGGCCCTTCTCGGACGCCGACTACGACCAGTACGTGGACGGGCTTCCCCGCGCCGACGGCGTGCGCACCTTCCTCGCCTCGCGCGGCGTCGAACTGCCCGAGGGCGGCCCCGACGACCCGCCGGACCGGGACACCGTGCACGGCCTCGGCAACCGCAAGAACGAACTCCTGCTGGAGCTGATCCGCACCGACGGCGTCGAGGCGTACGACAGCACGCTGCGCTACATCCAGGCGGCCCGCGCCGAGGGACTGCTCACGGCCGTCGTCTCCTCCAGCGCCAACTGCCGGGACGTCCTGCGCTCGATCGGCGCGGAGTCCCTCTTCGACGTCCGTATCGACGGGGTCGTGGCCGCCGAGCGGAAACTGCCCGGCAAACCGCGTCCGGACACCTTCCTGGCCGCGGCCCGCGACCTGGGCGTGGACGCCTCGGCCGCGGCCGTCTTCGAGGACGCACTGGCCGGGATGGACGCCGGGCGCTCCGGGCACTTCGGATACGTCGTCGGAGTGGACCGCGTCGGTCAGGCCGACGCCCTGCGCGACCACGGCGCCGACGTCGTCGTACCGGACCTGGCGGAACTGAGGGAGCAGCGTTGATCACCCACACGTCGTACGCCGTCGAGCCCTGGGCGGTGCGCGAGCACATCCTGCATCTCGACGTCCTGCCGCAGAGCGAGTCGGTGTTCGCGCTGTCGAACGGCCACGTCGGCTGGCGGGGGAACCTGGACGAGGGCGAACCGCACGGCCTGCCGGGGTCCTATCTGAACGGGGTCCACGAGACCCACCCGCTGCCCTACGCGGAGGCGGGATACGGCTACCCGGAGTCCGGGCAGACCGTCATCAACGTCACCAACGGAAAGATCATCCGGCTGCTCGTGGACGACGAGCCGTTCGACCTGCGCTACGGACGGCTTCGCTCGCACGAGCGGGTGCTCGACCTGCGGACCGGCCTGCTCACCCGGACCTGCGAGTGGACGTCGCCGGCCGGCTCGACGGTCCGCGTGCGCTCCACGCGGCTGGTCTCCTTCACCCAGCGGGCCATCGCCGCCGTCGCCTACGAGGTCGAGGCCGTCGACAGCGAGAGCCGCATCGTCGTCCAGTCGGAACTCGTCGCCAACGAACAGCTGCCGGGCCGCAACGGCGACCCGAGGGCGGCGATCGCCCTGGAGTCTCCGCTGGAGCCGGAGGAGCACTTCGCGAAGGACAGCCGGCTGCGGCTCGTGCACCGCACCCGGAGCAGCGGCCTGCGCGTCGCCGCAGCGGCCGACCACACCGTGGACGGCCCCGAACCGACGACCACGGACGGCGAGAGCACGGACGACGTCGCCCGCCTCACCGTCACCTCCGTCCTCGCCCCCGGACAGACCTTGCGGGTCGAGAAGTTCGTGTCGTACGGCTGGTCGAGCGCGCGGTCGCTGCCCGCCGTGAGCGACCAGGTGGACGCGGCACTCGCGGCCGCCACCCGGTCGGGCTGGCAGGGCCTCGTCGAGCAACAGCGCGCCTACCTCGACGACTTCTGGGCGCGGGCCGACGTCGAGGTGGACGGCGACGAGGAGATCCAGCAGGCCGTCCGCTTCGCCCTCTTCCACGTCCTGCAGGCCGGTGCGCGTGCCGAACAGCGGGCGATACCCGCGAAGGGACTCACCGGCTCCGGCTACGACGGACACGCCTTCTGGGACACCGAGACCTTCGTGCTGCCCCTGCTCATGTACACCTCGCCCAACGCCGTGGCCGAGGCGCTGCGCTGGCGCCAGAACACGCTGCCCGCCGCCCGTGAGCGGGCCGCCCAGCTCGGGCTCAGGGGCGCCGCCTTCCCCTGGCGGACCATCGAGGGCTCGGAGGGGTCCGCGTACTGGCCGGCCGGAACCGCCGCGTTCCATGTGAACGCCGACATCGCCGACGCCGTCGTGCGCTACGTCGCGGTCACCGGCGACCGGCGCTTCGAACGGGACACGGGTGTCGAACTCCTCGTGGAGACCGCCCGGTTGTGGCGGTCACTGGGACACCATGACCACCACGGCGCGTTCCACATCGACGGCGTGACGGGACCGGACGAGTACAGCGCGGTCGCGAACGACAACACGTACACCAACCTCATGGCCCGCACGAACCTGCTCGCCGCGGCCGAGGTCGTCGAGCGCCATCCGCGCCAGGCCGCGGCCCTGGGGGTCGACGACGAGGAGAGCGCGGCCTGGCGCGACGCCGCCGAGGCCATGCACGTCCCGTACAACCACGACCTGGGCGTCCACGAGCAGCACGCCGGGTTCACCCGCTACCAGCGCTGGGACTTCGCCGCCACCCGCCCCGAGCAGTACCCGCTGATGCTGAACTTCCCGTACTTCGACCTCTACCGCAAGCAGGTCGTCAAGCAGGCCGACCTGGTGCTGGCGATGTACAAGTGCAGCCCCTTCTTCGACGCGGAGCACAAGGCGCGCAACTTCGCGTACTACGAACCGCTCACCGTCCGCGACTCCTCCCTGTCGGCCTGCTGCCAGGCCGTCATCGCCGTCGAGGCGGGCCATCCGCACCTCGCCTACGACTACCTGATGGAAGCGGCGCTGATGGACCTGGAGGACCTGGAGCACAACACCCGCGACGGGCTCCACATCGCCTCCCTCGCCGGTGCCTGGATGGCGCTCGTCGCCGGCTTCGGCGGGATGCGCCACCACGGGGAGACGATCGAGTTCTCTCCCCGGCTGCCCGAGCGGTTCAGCCGCCTCGCCTTCCACCTGGAACTGCTCGGCCGCCGCCTGCGCGTGGAGGTCAGGCCGACCACCGCCACCTACACCCTGCTGACCGGTGAGCCGCTGACCCTCCATCACTACGGTGAGCCGCTCACGGTCGACGCCGACAAGCCGCAACGGCGCGACATACCGAAGACCCCGCACCGGCCGGCACCGGAACAACCGGTGCACCGGCGGCCCAACAGCGATCTGCTGGGCAGCGTCGACGGGTAAGTGGCCGGCCCGGACGTAGGCTCCCGGGATGAAGCGCATCCTCGTGGTCGGCATCAGCGGAGCCGGGAAGTCCACGCTCGCGCGCGCCCTGTCGACGCGACTACGGCTGCCCTACCACGAGATGGACGAGCTGTACTACGCCGGGCCGGGCTGGGCGGTGAACTGCACGTTCTCCGAGGACGTGCGGCGCATCGCCCGGTCGCCGGGCTGGATCTTCGATTCGCTCGGCTATCCGGAGGTCCGCGACCTGCTGTGGGAGCACGCCGACACCGTGCTCTGGCTGGACTACGGGCGCCGCGTGGTGATGCCCCGCGTGCTGCGCCGGTCGCTGCGCAGGACGCTGTTGCGCGAGCGGCTCTTCGGCGGCAACCGGGAGACCCTGGCCGACTGGTTCCGGCCCGGCCACCCCGCGTGGTGGGCGTGGTCCCGGCACGGGGCAAGACGCGCGGAGATCGCACGCCGCACCCGGGACCCCCGCTTCGCGCCGCTCCGCGTGGTGCGTTTCGGCACGCCGGGCGAGGCCGCGGCCTGGCTGCGGTCCGTCGCGGCCGGCGACTTGCTCTGACGCGCCGTCAGCCCCCGAAGAGCTGGGTCCAGTACGTGCCGGCCCTGCCGCCGCCGGCGAAGCCGACGCCCAGGTGCGTGAAGGCCGGCTTGAGGATGTTGGCGCGGTGGCCGGGGCTGTTCATCCAGCCGCGGACCACCTCGGCGGGGGAGCGCTGACCGCAGGCGATGTTCTCCCCGACGGAGCGGTGGACGGAGCCCGCGGCGGCCGCGCGGTCCCAGGGCTCGCGCCCCTCGGGAGTGGTGTGTGCGTAGAAGTCGCGCGCCGCCATGTCGCCGCTGTGCGCCTGGGCCGCCGCGGTGAGCCGCGGATCCGCGGCGAGCGGGAGGAGACCGGCCGACGTCCGTGCGGAGTTGGTGAGCGCGAGGACCTCGGCCGCCGTCCGAGCCAGCCCGGCGGGGGAGAAGGGGCACGCCCACAGCGCCGTCCAGAACATGTCACCGGTGCGCGGATCGGCGGCCGAGGCCAGACCGGTCTGACGGAAGCGCGGGTCGCACAGGGTGAGCCGGGTCCGCTCCGCGGACAGGCAGTACGCCACGAACTCGGCCGGCGTGCGGGGGCCGGACACCAGGTGTTCGCCCACGGCCAGATACGCGTATCCGGTCGCGGTGACGCGCTGGTGGACGGAGACGCCGTCCGGGCTCTCGGTCCCCAGGCGCCCGGCGGACGCCATCGCGGTGGCGTGGGCGCTCGCCGCGGCCGTCAGGCGCGCGTCGGCGAAGACGGGCGGGGCGCCCGCGGCGGCGCGGGCCGCGTTCACGCGATCGAGGAAGCCGTCGGGGGCCGAGCCGCCGCCGGTCCGGGATGCGGCGTCCCCCGGAGGCGCGAGGGCTCGGGGTGCGGAGCGGGGCGGCGGCGGAGTCCTCCCGAGCGCCGGACGGGGCGGTGAGGGGGCGGTCCGGGGAGCGGGTCCCGCGGGGGTGGGCGCCGCGCCGGTGGAGCCCGGCACGGCTCTCGTGGGTCCGGCCCGGGGCGCCGGGGCGGTGGTCCGCGGTGCGGGGCCGGGGGTCCTCCGGGCCGTCGGTGCGGTGGTTCCCGGGGCGGGGCGGACCGGAGCCGTGGGTGGCTCCTCCGTGACCTCGATGCCGAAGTCGCGGGCCACGCCGGCCAGTCCGTCGGCGTACCCCTGGCCGAGGGCGCGGAGCTTCCAGCCGGTGCCGCGGCGGTAGAGCTCGGCGAGCAGCAGGGCGGTCTCACGCTCGGGGCGCGGTGGCACGAACCGGGCGAGGGTGCCCGCGCCCGGACCCGTCACGTGCAGGACAGGAGTAGGAAGGCGACCCAGCGGGGTCCCGGAAGCCGTGGGGCTGACCAGCACCGTGACGCGCGTGGCCCCCGACCGCAGCTTCGCCGGATCGACGGCCAGTTCTTCGCCGAGCAGCCGGACTCCGGGAGCGCCGGGCTGGTTGTAGAACACGAAGTCGTCGTCGCCGCGCACCTTTCCGCCGTCGTCGGTGACGAGGGCGCAGAGGTCGAAGGGCCCCGGCACCCGAAGCGTCAGGGTGCCGGGCGGGAGGGGCACGTTGCCCCCGGGAACCAGCTCGCTCGTCACGACACCCCCCCCGTCGCTGAGTCACGCCCGCACCGGCCCGCCGTCCCCGGACGCCGCGGGTCCGCCCGCGCAGACCGGCCCGCCCGCGCCTAGTCGGACAACGCGCGGCCGGTGCCGCGCGGTTCCCGTTCCGGCACGGCCGCGCGCAGCGACCTCAGGGCCAGCAGGAGCACGCCGATGTCGTCGAGGTAGACGGGGTCGGGCAGCAGGTCGGTGGGGAGCACGAGGTAGGCGACGGCACCCCAGAACACCCAGCGGGGTCCGGACGGGAGCCCGGCGCGGCGCAGGTCGCGGCGGGCCCGGACGAGCCGGACCAGCAGCACGACGGCCACCGCCAGGACGGCCGCCGCGAGGATCGCGCCGACGACGAGCAGGTTCCGTGCGGTGAGGTCCATGTCCGCGTCCTAGTCCTGGTCGGGAGTGTCGAGGCGGCAGATGACGAAGTCGTCGAAGACGTGCCGTCCGGGCCGGTCCCCGACGGTGTCGATCGCCGCACGGATGGCGCGCAGGTGGTCCGGCGTCATCTGCAGCGGCGGTTCGTCGGGCTGGTACGTGGTGCGGACGGGGTAGTCCTCGCCGGGACGCCGGGTCATCTCGATGTGGCAGCCGAGCACGTGGGTGACCGGCCGGCTCGCGCAGAAGTCGATCAGCCGGTCGATGCTGCGGGTGAACGCCGCCCAGTCGGTCACGTAGAGGCGGCCGGGATAGACGGTGTCACCGGTGAGCAGGAATCCGGTCCAGGGGTCGAAGTAGGTGACGGCGGCCTCGTGATGCCCCGGAGTGGCGAGGCACTCCAGCACGCGCCCGCCGAGGTCGACGCGGGCGACCTTGCCGGGCTCGTCGGTGAACCCGAAGAAGCCGAAGGCGCTGTCCCGGGCCGCGTCCACGACGCGGGTGTCCGGGCGGTCCGCGAACTGACCGTCCCCGGCGATGTGGTCGCCGTGCGGGTGGGTGTGCAGCACGAGCAGCTCGTAGCCGTCGCGGGGGTGGGCCGCCAGCCACTTCTCCATCAGCTGGTCGATCACCCGGCGCAGCGGGAAGAACTCGGGCCGGGACGTGGCCCCGGTGTCGATCAGCACGGCGCGCGTCTCGCCGAACAGCAGGAAGAGGAACGGCGCTTCGTAGTCGACGGCCTTGTTCTGCCGCAGGACGACGGTGTGCTCGTCGTACGCGTGGACCTGGATCTCCGGGTTCGTGTCGTGCTTGGCCGACGGCGACCCGTGGATCCACCGCACGTCCAGCGTGCGGGCCGCGGGGGATGCGGCGGTGGCGGTGTCCTCGGGCCCTGGCGTGTCCACGACGTCTCCTTCGGTGCGTCCTCCTGCCGACCGGGTACGGCGCACATCTCGTCCGGGGCAGGCACGGCCGCGCCGCCGCCGGGAAATTACCACGGCTCGTCTACCCGCCCGGACGGTGATCAGGCGTCCGGGGTCGGGTACAGCCAGAGCCGGAACAGCCGGCTCAGTCCGGGCATGATCACGTAGGTCAGCAGGGGCAGCAGGATCATCGGGAAGACGGCGGCGCGCAGCGGCAGGGGCCAGGCGGTGGTCTTCGGGGTCACCAGCCACTGGATCAGCAGCGTGCACGGATAGGCGCCGAGGAACGTCGTCAGCACCATCTTCCAGCGGGCCGGCGCCCGCACCGCGGTGCCCGGGAGGCTGAACCACGTCTCGAGGCCGGTCGTCGACTGCCGCTCGCTGCTGACCTCGGTCGCCACCCCCTCGATGCGGGCGTGCCACGTGGCGCGCTCGGGAGACGCCAGCCAGTCGGTGAGCCGCTGCGGGTCGGCGAAGCGGAGCACGGCGTGGAAGAGGTGGCCGTCCTCGGGCCGCAGCCAGGAGACGCCCTCGTTGCCGGTGAACTCTCTCGCGCAGCGCGTGATGCCGTGCGTCCACTGCTCGAACTCGGCCTCGTGTCCGGGCCGGACCCGCCAGGTGAGGACGGTCGTGATGGGGTCGGCGTGCTGTTCGTGCGGGGTGCTCATGTCGACATCGTCTGCCACGTGCGGCGCGGGTCATGCCCCGACGCGCGTCCGGTCCGGGACGTCAGTGCGGGCGCCCGCCGCCGCCGTCGAGGAGGGCCTGGCTGACGGCCCTGATACTGCGGGCGATGTGGTGGAGCTGGCCGACCTCGGCGGCGTACATCTTGATCGTGTGCTCGATGACCGACTCCGGGATCCCGAGGGCGGGCAGTTCGGCCCGCGCGGTCTGCAGGGCGGTCCGGGCGACCCGGATCTCGTGCTGCACCTGGATCTGTGCGTGGCGGGCGAGCAGCACGGGGTGGCGCATCAATGCGGGGTAGCTGGCGTAGCGGGCCGGCACCAGGTCGCGCAGCCACCTGGCGGCGGACCTCTCCCAGTCGTAGCTGCCGGGGTTCTTGACCTGGCACGGCCAGTCCGTACTGATCGGCGAGTAAGTCAGGGCCATGTTCATCGCTTCCGGGGACGTCGGCGGCTCAGTGCGGGTTCTGGGGCGGCCCCGACCTAGGGGATGACCGGGGCCGCCGCCACGGCACTCGCGAGCGAGTCCCGTTCCGAGCACCCGGAACCCGTTGGGTAGGAGCGGACGGCCCCGGGTGTTCGTCGGACGTGGCCCCGGAGGCCTCTGGAGCCACGATCCGCAAGGAGTATTTATATATACCGCCGGATACGCAAGGACATGAAAAAATTCATGCGAGATATGGGCCGATTCGTCCGTGAAGACACGGTCACCCACCGTGCCGCAGCCCTTCAGTTCTTCCCGGAGAACGTCAGTCCTTCAGGAAGAAGTGGTGTTGTTCGGCGATCTGCTCGTACTCCTCCAGGCGCCCCTGCGTCCGCTCCGGATCGGCGTCCGTCATGGCCTGGAGCAGCGCCGAGGACATCACGACGGGCGCCGCGTAGGAATCGAAGACGAGGCGGGAGCCGGTCCCGGTGGCGAAGGTGACGTCGGCCTCGTCGGCCAGCGGCCCGAGCGCCAGGTCGGTGACCAGCGCGACCCGCAGCCCGGCCCGGCGCGCCACCTGCACCGCGGTGAGCGTCTCCTGGGCGTGCCGGGGCATGGCGAAAGCCAGCACCCAGGTGCCGCCCGCCTCCCGCGACTGGAGCAGTGCGTCGTACGCGACACTGCCACCCCGGGTCACCAGCCGCACGTCCGGGTGGATGCGCCGCGCCGCGTAGGCGAAGTACTCGGCCAGGGACACCGAGATCCGCAGCCCCAGCACGGTCAGCGGGGCCGAGCGCGACAGGGCCCGGCCGACGTCGATCACCTTGTCGGGGTCGGCGAAGTCGCGCCGCAGGTTCTCCAGGTTCTCGATCTCGGCGTCCACCGCGGCCTGCAGTTCGTTGCTGCGGTTCTCCGCCGGGGTGCCGGGGGCGCTGCCCAGCGTGGCGAGCGCGATCGCCTGCAACCGCTCCCGCAACGCGGGGTAGCCGCTGAAGCCGACCGCCGCGGCGAACCGGGTCACCGACGGCTGGCTGACGCCCACCCGTTCGGCGAGATCGGTGATCGACAGGAACGCCGCCTCGGTGATGTGTTCGATCAGGTACTGGGCGATGCGCCGCTGCCCGGGCGAGAGCCGGGGGCCGTCGAACAGCTCCCTGAGCTGGGAGGTGGGCGCCGCGCCCGCCTCCGGAGCCGTCTTTCCCGAGGTGATCGCAGATGCCTGCGCGCGTGCCTGCTGCGGCGATGGCACCGGGCCGCCTCCTTGATGTCCCACGAGGACTCAACATAGCTCACTGTCCGTGCTGACCTGGGCGGGTACCGCCACACACCTGCGGCCGCGAACCTGTTTCACCGCCACCCGCGGGGTACCCGTGTCGGTACGAACGCGTCTGTGCGCAGGCGAGAGGGAGAGGGTTTCGATGAGTACGAGTCCGCTGGCCGCATCGCAGGTTCAGGTGGTGCTCAGCGACTGCTCCGCGGCGGACGCCGGGAGCCTGTTCGCTGCACTGTGCAGCCGCTTCTCCTCGGACCGCTGTGCCGAGGACGAGCCTCATGAGACCGAGGGGAAACGGCCCACGATGTGGACCGGCACCTTCGACACGTCCGGCGCGTCCGGAGACAAACCCGTCCCTCCGGCGCAGCTCTCGGCACCGGTCACGGCTGACGTACAGGGCGGCCCCCACGCGGTGAAACACCTGCGCGAGGCGCTCGACGAGGCGTTCACCGTGCACCAGCTGGGTGAGGAAGCCGGTGACCAGGAAGTAGAGGTCCAATTGAAGCTCGAGAACAAGTCGACCCCCCAGACGCGGTCCATATGAACGCGGACGCGGCGGTGCGGGGAGGGCGATTCCGCGTCCGGGGTGCGGCGACAGGCTCGGCGACCGAGAAGGCCGCCAGAGCCGGGCTGGCCGCCCGTGGTGTGATCTATCTGCTGGTCGGTGTGCTGGCGCTGCAGATCGCCTTCGGCGAGGGGCACCGTCAGGCGGACCGCAGCGGTGCGCTGGAGGAGATCGCCGCGCAGCCCTTCGGGGCGGCGGTGCTGTGGCTCCTGGGGGCCGGGCTGGTGGGCATGGCGCTGTGGCGGCTCTCCGAGGCGGTGTTCGGAGTTGCCGGGAAGGACGGCCGGTCCGTGCGCAAGCGGGCGATGTCGGCGGCGCGCTGCGTGTTCTACGCGTTCGTCGCCTACTCGGTGCTGTCCTTCGCCGCGGGCTCGGGCGGCAGCAAGTCCAGCGACAAGCAGTCCCGGGACGTGACGGCCCGGGTGCTGGAGATGCCCGCGGGGCAGTGGATCGTGGGCGCGGCCGGTATCGGCATCGTGGGTGCGGGTGTGTGGATCGCGGCCCGGGCCGTGATGCGCAAGTACCACAAGCACTTGAAGCTCGGTGAGATGTCGCGCACGACGCGCCGGGTGGTCGACATCACGGGCGTGGGCGGCGGAGTCGCCCGTGGTCTGGTGTTCGCGGTGGCCGGCGCCTTCGCGGTGCGGGCAGCCGTCGACTACGAGCCCGACAAGGCCAAGGGGCTGGACGACACACTGAGGTCGTTCGCCGAGACGCCCGCGGGACCGTGGCTCCTCGCCTGCGTCGCCGCCGGCCTGGTCCTGTTCGGCGTCTTCTCCTTCGCGATGGCGCGCTGGCGCAGGGTCTGAGAAGACGGCCCGAGGGCAGTGAACGGCCGACTCCGCTCAGCGGGGGCGGCCGTTCCGTGCGTGCGGGCTCAGGGCTGTGCGGCCGGTGTGAAGCTCTGAGCCGAGGAGTCGTCGCACGTTCGCTGGGTGAGCCGGACGCCGTTGGTCGCGGTGCTCGCCGTGCTCAGGCACTTCCCGCTGTGACGGGCGACGAAGTGGTACCGCCCGCCGGCCTCCCGTACGGGCCGCCACTGCTGGTTCGTGCCGCCCGAGTAACTCCAGAGCTGCAGCCCCGCGTTGTCGGCCGTGGAACGGTCGACGACGTCGACGACCTGCTGCGGATTCCCGCGGACGGTGATCCGCGTGTAGCCGCCGTCCGTGGCAGGGAACCGGAACTGCTGCGCCTGCGTGCCGTTGCAGGCGTACTGCTGGACCGCCGTCCCGTTGGCCGTGGCCGCGGAACGGGTGTCCACGCAGGTGCCGTTGGCCTGGTTCGTCAAGGAGTACCAGGCGGTCTCGGAGATGCCGTCCGCCGGAGGGGTCGTCGCGCCCGCGCCGCCGAGCCACTTCAGCCCGTCCAGCAGGAAGCGGTTCTGGACCGTACTGGCGAAGGTCGACGAAAGACGCGTGTCGGTCGAGTAGTTCATCGCGTTGTGCCCGAAGTTCGCGTACAGCATCCGGTACTGCGTGTTGGTCCACAGGATGGGGTAGTACCCGCTGTACCAGGACTGGGCGGGGTCCGTGCCCAGGGGGAAGCTCACGGGGTCGACGGAGGCCAGGACCTTGATGTCCGGGTTCTGCCGCAGGTCCTTCGTCCAGCTGTACCACTCGCTGACCGACGAGGTGAAGGTGGCCGGCAGGTTCCTCGTCGAGGCGTGCGTCCGGTCCTCGACCTTGAGTTCCGCCGTGGTCGGCCCCCAGGTGTTGCTGCTGAAGTTCCCGCTGCCGAGGAACCGGTCGTGGTACCACGGCCAGCTGCCCGCATCGGTCGTGAAGGCGGCCACATGGAAGCCCAGCCAGGCGCCGCCGCCTCGCATGTACTGCTCGAAGCCCGCTCGCTGGGCGGCGGTCTGCGGCAGGTCGTCCAGGAACAGGACGACCTGGTAGCCGTTCACTCCACCGTTGCTCAGCAGGTCCCAGTTGCTGCTGGCGGTGTAGGTGAAGCCGTTCGCGGCGGCCTGCGCGGGGAACCAGTCGTTCGCCTCCTTGACGAAGTCGATGTGCGCCGCGTCCCACGTGCCGTTGTAGAGAGCCAGCACCTTGAACGGGGTCGCCGCGGGGGCCGCGTGTGCGGGGGTCACCGCCGGCCCCAGCAGCGTGGCCAGGAGGAGGAGCACCCGCAGGGTGATGCGCGCCGGTGCGGATCTGTTCGTGTGCATACGGATCTCGGTCCCTTCTGCGCGTCTCGCGGGAAACCGGGCCACGGCTTCTCCGGAGAGGTGGGGGGTGAGGGAGAGAGGGGCCTCAGCCGGTGTACTGGGCGAGGATGCCGGTGAACTGCCAGGGGGTCTGGGCCACACCCGAGCAGGTGTCGTCGTTCGGGTAGCCGCCGGGGCAGGGCCGGTCGCGGTTCACGGACCAGAACGTCAGCCGCGCCAGGTGGTGTTGCTGCGCGTAGCCGAGGATGGTCCGGAAGTCGGCCGGGGTGACGGTCTCGCCGACGTCGGTGATGCCGTTCATGGAGGAGATGCCCATGCCGCGGTACGCCTGGTCGTCGCTGTAGCCGTACGCGCTCTTGAGCGCCGACTTCAGGCCCTCGGCCGCCCGCAGGGTGAGCGTCCCCATGTTCTGTCCGGCGCCGCCGAAGTCGAACGGCATGATGGTCCAGCTGTCCACGGTCAGCCCGGATGCCGCGGCCCGCTTGATGAGACTGGTGTCGGGCCCGCTCTGGCCCGTGCCGATGGTGACGTACACCTTGAGACCGGGGTTTGCGGCCTTGACGGTCTTCAGCGCGTCGACGGTCCGCTGCTGCACGGTGCCGTTGGTGTAGGCGTCGGCCTCCAGGTCGATGTCGATGGCCTTCAGCCCGTAGGCGTCGATGACCTTCTGGTAGGCCGCCGCGAGTGCGCTCGCGCTGGAGCAGGAGCTCTCCAGCTTGTTGCCGCTGTAGCCGCCGAAGGACGGGATGACGTCGCCGCCGTTGGCCCGCACGGTGGAGACGGTCTGCTGGTCGGCGCCGCCGGTCAGCGGACGGCTGCCGTCCCATTGCGGGTTGCAGTACCCGTTGCTCAGGACGAAGGCGAGTGTGAACCACTTGACGCCGGTGGCGTTCATGACGGTGGCGGGGCTGGGCGGGCTGCCCCAGCCGTTGTAGAGGTACGGGGCGACGGCCATCGGGGCGGAGGGGGTCGTGCCGCCACCGGCGGCGGGCGCGGTCCACTTCTGATTGGCGGCGCCGGTGCAGCTCCACAGCTGCACGGCCGTTCCGTTCGCGGAGGTGTTGCCGGTGACGTCCAGACACTTGTCGGCCTGCGGGTTGACGATGTCGCGGGCCGCGGAGACCGTCCATTTCTGGTTGGCGCCACCGGTGCAGTCCCACAGCTGGAGCTTGGCCCCGTCGGCGGTCGAGTTGCCGGTGACGTCCAGGCACTTGCCCAGCGCCCGGATGGTCTGGTCGGAGCCGACCGTCCACTGCTGGGCGGCCGTCCCGTTGCAGTCGTGGATCTGAACGGGGGTGCCGTTGGCCGGACTTGCTCCGGCGACGTCCAGGCACGTGCCTCCGAGTCCGGTGACGGTGCCGGTGGCGGCTGCCGCGGGGGAGGCGGTGAGAGCGCCGGCCGAGAGAGTCAGCGCGGCTGTCGAGAGGGTGACGCGGAGCGCGGTGGAACGCGCACGGGATCGTCCGGCCACGGGGGATCACGGCCCTTCACAAGTGGTCGATGGTGGGGGGTTTGTTCACATAGGTGAACATCGAGCGCATGCGTGGAGGCTTGGTGATCGGTGAACCTAAAGGTCTGAACCAGAGACGTCAAGAGATGAAGCGAGCACTCGGGTGAATTGGCCTCCGGAAGCGATGAGTTGAAGGCGCGGGGCGCCCACGACGACGAGCGGCCGAGGCTCTGCACGGGCAGAACCTCGGCCGGGGGAACGCCGTGGAGGGGGAGGGTCAGGTCGACCAGACGACCCCGCCGTTGTGCAGGACGACCACCTTGCCGTCCGCGCGCAGGACCAGCTGGGCGTTCTCGTGGCCGTGGCTGCGGGAGGCCCAGATGGGGCGGTCGTCACCGTTGTGGATGACGAGGTTGCCGTCCTGCTGGAAGATGGCCCGGTGGTCGGCCCCGAAGGTCATGGACGCCCAGATGGCCTTGTCGTGCTCGTTGTAGACGACGAGGTTGCCGTCGGTCTGCATGGTCATGCGGATGCGGTTGGTGGACCAGGACTGTCCGGCCCGCAGGACGCTGGTCGCGTAGACGGTCCTGGTGCCCCAGTTCGGCTTCGGGTCCGCCTTGGGCCTGGTCTCGGCCTTCGGCTTCTTCCCCGGCGACGTGCTCGGCTTCACCGGCGCCGGCGGGGCGGGCGGGGTGACGGCGGCCTTCGGCACCGCGCTCTTCCTCGGCTTCTTCGCGCTCGGTGACGCACTGGGCTTCTCGGCCACGTAGTCGTCGAGCACGGCGGGGGCGGTGCTCGCGTTGAGGACGGTGTCGGAGTCCGCGGCCAGGCCCTTGGCCGAGTCGGGGCGCTCGTCGTTCGCGCTTCCGGCCAACAGCAGGGGTATCGCGACCAGAATCGCGCCGGCGATCGCGGCACCCGCCAGGATCGGCTTGCGGGGGCGGCCGGTGCCCACGCCGGTGTCGGATGTGACCTCCGGGGGCGCTGCCGCGGCGGCCACCGCCACGGCGGCGCCCTCCTCGGACTCCTCCGCGGGTTCGGCGGCCGCCGGGGGCGCGGGCGGTGCGGCGGCGACCTCCGCGGTCTCCGGGGCGGTGCCGGACCCCGCCGCCGGAGCCGCGGCCCCGGCCGGGGCCTGCTCGTCCGGTGCCGAGGGCGCGGGTGAGGACCCGGCCTCCGCCGCGCGGGCGGCGGCCGCCTCCGCGCTCGCGCCGGGGGTCTGGGGCTGGGGGGACATGCGGTACTCCTCCTCGGTGGCGGAGCCGTCGTGGTGGACGCGGCCCGCCGCGGCGGACGGATCGGCGAACACCGGCCGGCCCGCCGGGCGTTGGTCAAGTGCCGCGTCGAGGTGCGCCCGGTCGGCCCGGTCCGGGCCGCCGGGTCCGCGGGGCCTGCCGCGGTGGCGGCCGCCGACCGGCCCGATGCCTTCCGAGCTGCGAACTGCCCCCGTACGGGACCGGGTTGGACGCCCGGGTGGAAGGCGCTTGGGCCCTCGACGGGGTCCGATGGCGTACCCAACCTAGCCCGTCCCGGCGGCGACAGCAGCACCGGCGGCCCCGACCGCCCCGGCGCTTTGTCCCCCCGCGCCTCACTGATCCCCATTGGTCCTCGGATCGGGCAGCAAACGGGCACGTGGGCCACCCCATACGGGCCCGGCCGTGCCGCCCACGGAAAGGGTGTGTGTGGCATCCTGTTGGCTTCCCGATCCGATCAACATCGGCGTGCGCGCATCCGGTGCGGCACCCCCAAGAACGCGTACGGACCGAAGAGTTCAGGTGGAGATGCGGCCCTTAGAACGGCAGGAGGGCAGGCAGGACGCCCTGTCCGTGGCGCGTGCCGGCTCCGGCCCGGCCGCTGCCCCCGAGCCGCCCGTGACCGTCGCCCCCGACCTGGGGCAGAGCACCGAGGTGTCCGAGATACCCGAGGCCGTGCGGGCCGCCGCCCGTCAGGCCCCGGGGCACTGGATCGGCGTGGTCGACCCGGAGTGGACCGACGAGCGGACACCGCCGGAGTGGGCGGTGCTGGGGGAGTGGCAGTCGGACGAGAGCGGCGGCGTGGGGGCCTATCGCGCCAACCCCGCCTACCGGCCCTCGGCGCGCGTGCTCGGCTGGCCGGAGCCCACCGATCCGGTGGACGCGGCGGCCCAGCGCGCCGCCACCGGTTACGGCTCCGTGGACGAGGCGATCGCGGCTCTCGCGGAGGCGGACGTCACCGTGGTGCGCGGGGCGGACGGCGGGCCCCTCACGGCCGCCGGTCAGGACGGGGCGCCGGTGGTGCTGTTGTTCACCTCACCGGTGCACGAGTTCATGTCCCCGGCACTTCGCCATGGCACCCTTCCGGCCCGGGACCTGGCCCGTTCACTGAGCGGTTCGGGCACCCGGCTGCTCGCCAACGCGGGGGCCGCGGCACCCTTGCTCGTACCGGCGGACAGTCTCCTCGATCCCGTACCGGCGCCGGACGGCGAGCACATGCCCGCAGCGGAGGCCCAGGAGGTGGAACACCCCGGCGGCCTCTCCGGACCCTCCGACGCCCCCGGAGTCTCCGGCGGTCTCCCCGGTGTCTCCGGCGACCTCCCGGACTCCGCCGACCTCTCCGGCTCGGCGGCACCCACCGGTCCCGCGGCCGCGCCCCCCGACGGCACCCCCGACCCCTGGCCCCACACCACAGGGAGGACCACGTGACACCCTCGGCCCAGCAGCACCCCGACTCCGCGCCTGCCTCGTCCGGTTCGGAGGACGACGAGGCCGCCGCGGGCGCCACCGCCGCTCCCGAGGCCGCCGCCGAATCCGGTGCGGCGAAGGCCGGACCCGGCGCTCGACCAGGGGCGTCCGCCACGAACGCCGCCGAGCCCGAGTCGTCGCCCGGGCCCGCGACAGCGGAGACCGGGCCCGCGGCAGCGGAGACCGGGCCCGCGGCAGCGGAAGCAGAGCCCGATGACGACCCCGATCCCGATCCCGATTCCCAGAGCGGACCGCGGACCGGCGAGGCCGGAGGAACACCCGGCCCGGCGGGTGCCCCGGGCCCCGACGCCGAAGCCGAAGGAACGGCCGCACCCGAGGGGACGGCTGAGCCCGACACCGAGGCCGACCCCGGCGCCGCCGCGGCCGCCAAGAGCCGGCTGCCGGCGTTCGTACGCACCATGACCGCGACCGCGATCGACCGGCCGCACCAGGCGGCCGGGCCGGTGGGACGGCCGGGCAGGGCGGTGCTGGCCGGAGCCGCCGTCGCCGGCGCCCTGCTCGTGTCGGTGCCGTTGCTGATGCTCGGCGGGAACGACGACAAGGACAACAAGGGACCCGCGTCCGCGGGAACCGTGCTCGGCGGCAACGCCCAGGAGGATCCGGGCGAGTTCGCCGCGGCCGCACCCGCCACCCGCTCCCCGGACACCGACTCCGAGGAGTCCGGCCACAAGAAGGGGAAGCCGGTCGAGGAAGCCTCGGCGTCGGCCACCGAGAAGAGCGGGAACGGCGGGCCGAAGGACGCCGGCGAGAAGAACCGGCAGAAGAAGCAGGACGGCGAGAACAAGGCCGACCGTGGTGACGACCAGCCGGCGAGGGCCGGTTCGGGCGTCACCCTCAGCGCGCCCGTGTCCCTGCGCAGCCATCTCTCGGGCCGCTGCCTCGACGTCCCGGGCGGCGACTTCGCGGACGGCAAGAAGCTGTGGGTGTGGGACTGCAACGGCGCCGCCGCACAGAAGTGGCAGTTCGCCTCCGACGGCACCGTCCGCATCAAGGGCTTCTGCCTGGACGTGGCCAACGCGAACTACAACGACGGCACGCCCGTCCAGATCGCCTGGTGCAGCGGCAACAACGCCCAGAAGTTCGTCCTGAACGACCGCCACGACCTGGTCAACACCGTCGTCGGCAAGTGTGTCGACATCAAGGACAACAACGCGGGCAGCGGCGCCTGGTTGCAGCTGTGGGGCTGCGCGGGGACCGACAACCAGAAGTGGAGTGTCTGAACAGGACGCCCGGGGAGGGGGAGCAGCCCTCCCGATACCCGTCCGCCCCGCGGGCGGGGCATGATGGCACCGTCGGTTCGCCGACACGCCCCCGAGCGGGGCACTCGCTCAAGACGCCCCCGTGGCAAGGAGGTTGGTGCGTGTCGCGCCAGGTACTGTCGGTCGGCCCGGGGGACCGGGACCGCTACCGGACCATCGGTGAGGCACTCGCGGCCGCCCGGACCGGCGCCCTCATCAGCGTCCGGCCCGGGACGTACGCGGAGAACCTGGTGATCAACACCAGGGTCACCCTCACCGCCGCCGAAGGACGGGGAACGGTGGAGATCCGGCCGCGCTCGGGCAGCGTCGTCGCGCTGCGCGCCGACGCCGTGATGCTCTCCGAACTGACGCTGCGCGGCGGCGACGCCGAGCTGCCCGCCGTGGACGTGCGCCGCGGTCAGGCCGCGCTCGACGGCTGCGAGGTCGTCGGCGCCGCCTGGACCGCGTTGCTGGCCGGCGGCACCGGCTCGCTGGCGCTGCGGGAGTGCCGGGTCAGCAACGCGCAGGGCGCGGGCATCGTGGTCACCTCGACCACGCCCACCACCGTGGAGTCCTGCACCTTCGAGCACCTGGGCACCAGCGGTCTGGTCCTCGCGGAACAGGGCGAGGCCCGCATCCGGGGCTGCACGGTGCGCGACGCCCGCGGCAACGGCCTCCTGGCCAACGACGACTCCCGCGGCACGGTCGAGGACTGCGACATCTCCTCCACCGACAAACCCTCCATCGCCCTGGAGCAGAACTCCTCCCTCTCGGTGGTACGCACCGTGGTGCACGACACCAGCACCGGCGTGCACCTGAGCAGCACGGGCCGTACGACGCTGGAGGACGTCCGCGTCACCGGGGCGTCCGGGAACGGGATCACTCTGGCCAAGGGCACCGACCCGGTGCTGCGCCGCTGCCGCGTCACGCGCACCCGAGGACACGGCGTCCTGGTCACCGACCGGGCGCGCGGCACCTTCGAGGACTGCTGGGTCGACGGCGCGCAGGGCGCGGCGCTCCGGGTCGCCGGGGCCGCCTCGCCCGCGCTGACCGGCCTGACCGTCCGCGACTGCGAGCAGACCGGACTGCTGCTGGAGGAGGACTCGGCGGCGGAGCTGGACCACCTGGAGGTGATCGGCGGGGCGCCCGCCGTCGCGGTGCGCGGCGGCGCCAACCCCCTGCTGCGCCGGGCCCGGCTGGTGGAACCCTCCGGCGACGGCATCTCGGTCGCCAGGGACGCCCGCGGCAGGGTCGAGGACTGCGAGGTCGTCCGGCCGAAGGGCGCCGGCGTGCGGGTGGCCTCCGGCAGCACGCTCTACCTGGCCGGCGGCGGGGTCTCGGACACGGCCACCCACGGCCTGGTCGTGGAGGACGGCGGCAACGTCACCGTCCGCGACTTCCGGGTCGAGATCTCCGGCGAGGAGGGCGTGGTCGTCGCCGCGGGTGGCGAACTCACCGCCAACCGCACCGCCGTGCACGCCCCGAGGGGGCACGGCTTCCTGCTCCGCGAGGGCGCGCTCGCCTCGCTCAGCGGCTGCGAGGTCTCGGGTGGCGCCCAGGACGGCTTCCGGGTGGAGTCCACCGCGCCGGTGTCCCTGGTGAACTGCCTCGCCCGGGAGAACGAGGGCGGGGGCCTGGTGCAGACCGCGCCCGGAGAACGGCTCGCCGTGGACGGACTCAACAGCACCGGCAACGGCAAGCGGGACGCCTGGGGCTCCGGCAGCGCCGAGAACACCGACCCGGCCGGCTCCGGCGCGGCCGACGCGCCCCCGCCGGACCGCGCCGACGGCCCGCTCGGCGCCCTGAACGCGCTGATCGGGCTGGAGAACGTCAAGCAGCAGGTGCGGACGCTGGTCAACCTGACCCAGCTCGCGCAACGCCGTGAGCAACTCGGCATGTCCGCCCCGCCGATGAGCCGGCACCTGATCTTCGCCGGGCCGCCCGGCACGGGCAAGACCACCGTGGCGCGCCTCTACGGGGCGATCCTCGCCGAACTCGGCTCGCTGCGCAGCGGGCACCTGGTGGAGGTCTCGCGCGCCGACCTGGTCGCACAGGTCGTCGGCGGCACCGCGATCAAGACCACCGAGACGTTCCAACGGGCCCTCGGCGGTGTGCTGTTCATCGACGAGGCGTACACGCTCGCCTCGGACAGCGGCAACGGCGGCGCCGACTTCGGCCGCGAGGCGGTGGACACCCTGCTGAAGCTGATGGAGGACCACCGCGACGACGTGGTGGTGGTCGCGGCCGGGTACTCCCGCGAGATGGAGTCGTTCCTGGGCTCCAACCCGGGCCTGGCGTCCCGCTTCTCGCGGACCGTCGAGTTCGAGAACTACTCGGTGCCCGAACTCGTCGCGATCATGGAGAACATGTGCGCCCAGCACCAGTACGAGCTGGGCGAGGGCACCGCGGCCGCACTGGCCGCGCACTTCGAGGCGATGCCGCGGGACGGCGGTTTCGGCAACGGCCGTGCCGCACGCGGGGTGTTCGAGGAGATGGTGGACAGACAGGCCGTCCGGCTGGCCGCCCTGCCGCAGGTCAATGAGCACGATCTGCGGCTCCTGTTGCCGGACGACGTCTCGGCCACCGCCGCCGCGCGGGCCGGCGAGACCGCCGTCCCGGCCGACGACCCGCTGACCCGCCTCGGCGACATGATCGGTCTCGCCGAGGTGAAGCGCGAGGTCGCGGACCTCGTCAACCTCATCACCACCGCCCGCCACCGTGCCGCCGCCGGACTGCCGGTGCCCTCGCTGAGCAACCATCTCGTCTTCACCGGTCCACCCGGCACCGGCAAGACCACCGTCGCGCGCCTGTACGGGGAGATCCTGACCCAGCTCGGCATCCTCGACCGGGGGCAGCTGATCGAGGCGGCCCGCGCCGACCTCGTCGGCCGCTACATCGGGCACACCGCCCAGCTCACCCGCGAGGTCTTCGAACGGGCCCGTGGCGGTGTGCTGTTCATCGACGAGGCGTACACCCTCACCCCGCGCGGCGGCGGCGCCGACTTCGGGCAGGAAGCCGTGGACACGCTGCTGAAGCTGATGGAGGACCACCGTGACGAAGTGGTCGTCATCGTCGCCGGCTACACCGACGAGATGGAGCGGTTCCTCGCTTCCAACCTGGGCCTGTCCTCCCGCTTCCCGCGCCGGATCGCCTTCGCCGACTACTCCTCCGAGGAACTTGTCACCATCGTGCGCGCCCAGGCGGCGAGCATGGGCTACGAGTGCGGACCGGGCACCGGCCCGCTGCTGAAGGAGTACTTCGACTCGCTGCCCCGGGACCGCTCCTTCGGCAACGCCCGGCTGGCCCGCCAGGTGGTCGAGTCGATGGTCACCCGCCAGGCGGGCCGCCTCAGTTCACTCGCCACACCCACGCTCGACGACCTGCGCATTCTGCTCCCCCAGGACGTCGCGCCCGCGTCTCTGAAGGCGGCTCCCCGATGAGGACACCGGCCCGCGCAGCAGCACGCATGCTGTCCGGCACCGGCCTCGTCGCCGCCCTGCTGCTGCCCGCGGCGGTGCCGGTCCAGGCGGCGCCGCCGTCCCGGCCGCCCGCCGCCGACGGGAAGAAGGGCCAGGAGCTGCCCGCCATGCCGTCCGCTCTCGCCGCGGACGCCGACGCGGTGAACTGCACCCCCGCCTCACGCGAGAAGGCCAGGAAGCAGGACTGGTCGCGCCAGCGCCTCGACCTGGACCGGCTGCACGGGTACGGCACCGGTGCGGGCGTGACCGTCGCCGTCGTCGACACCGGCGTCGATCCGGATGCCACCGGCCTCCGGGGCCGGGTCACCGCGCCGGGCGCGGCCGGCGAGGACTGCGTCGGGCACGGCACCTTCCTCGCCGGGCTGGTCGCCGGGGCCGGTGGAGGCGGCGCGGGCCTGACCGGAGTCGCCCCGGCCGCGAGGATCCTCGCCCTGCGCGGGACCGACACCCGCGGCTTGCCGGACAGCGACCTGGTGGTGGCGGCGGTACGCGACGCGACCGCGGCGCACGCCGACGTGATCGCCGTCGCGGTGGCCCTGCCCCGTCGCGACGCGGAGTTGACCCGGGCGGTCGCCGACGCGCGCCGTGCGGGCGCGCTGGTGGTGGCCGCGGCCACCCCGGACCCACCGCGGAGCGGCACCGGCGACATCCCCTCCCGCACTTACTGGCCGGCCGGTGAGCCGGGGGTCCTGTCGGTCGCCGACATGCTCCCCGGCGGTGCACGCCCGGACAACGCGCCGGCCACCGGCGGGATCGACCTGGCCGCGCCCGGCGCCGGGGTCGTCTCCGGCGGCCCGCGGGGTGACGGCCACTACCTGGGCGCCGGTGCCTCGGTCGCCGCCGCCTACACCGCCGGGGCCGCCGCGGTGGTCCGCGCCGCGCGTCCCGACGACTCGGCCGCCGCCGTCGCGCGACGCCTGACCGCGACGGCCTACCCCGCCGACATCCCGCAGCTCGACCCCTACGCGGCCGTCACCACCGTCCTCGGCGAGGCGGGCGGGTCCGCCGGCACCGGACGGGCGGCGGATCCCGTGGCCGTCCGCGACACCGCCGCCGCGGACCGTGCCACCGACCGGGCCACGCTCTTCGTACTCCTCGGCACCGGCGGCGTACTGGCCGTCCTGTGGGCCGTGTTCGTCCTTCCCAGGGCCCGCGCCCGGGGGTGGCGCCCGGCGGGAGCGGGTGCCCCCGCGGGAGCGGAAGCCGCGGAGGAGGACTGAACGGCGGGACCAGGGTGCCCGCGCCTCGGCCGACCGCCCAAGGGCGCCCGTAGGGCAGCGCGGGCCGCTGCCTGCGAGCCGGTACGAGCCGGTGGGGCCCGTCGCCCAGTTCCGCGCGCCTCTCGCGGGGCGACGGGGCCGCGACCGGAGGTGGGGGCCACCAAGGGCGGCCCCCGCCTCCCGTCGTGCCCTGTCAGGCGGTCCCGCCCTCCTGGTCCGCCACCAGGGCGGTCTGCATCAGCCGCGCGCGGCGGCGGGCGATGTGCAGTGCGCGGCCCGGAGGGAGGTTGCGGGGCTTCGCGTTGCCGAAGAGGCGGCCCTCCGTGGGCGGGCAGGAGAGCAGTACGGCCGGGTTGTTGGCCTCGTCGAGACGGCGGATCAGGCCGTCGCTGAGGCCGCGGCCGGCACCCATGGCGCTGCGGGCCACGACCAGGTGCAGACCCATCTCGAAGCCGAGCGTCAGGTACTCGAACAGGGGCTCCATGGGGCTCTGGAACGAGCTGCCCGAGACCATGTCGTAGTCGTCGATCAGGATGAACAGGCGGGGGCCGGTCCACCAGTCGCACCTGCGCATGCGGCTGGGCGCGATGTCGGCGCCGGGGACTCGGGTCTTCATGGCCCGGGCCGCGCCCTCGACGGTCTCCTTGAGGTTGTCCAGGGAGATGACGTGCCCGATGCGGTACTCCTCGGGAACGGTGTCGACGAGGGTGCGGCGGTAGTCCACCACGATGATCTTCGCCTCGGCGGGGGAGTAGCGGGCGGTGATGCCCGCGACGACGGTGCGCAGGAGGTTGGTCTTGCCGCTCTCCGTGTCGCCGACCACGATCAGGTGCGGGGTACGGCTGAAGTCGTGCCAGACCGGCTCCAGGGCGTCCTGGTCGATGCCGAGCGGCAGGCGCATGCCGCCGCCCTCCGTGGACTCGGGTGCGGGGAGCTCGGCGGCCGGCAGCCGGTGCGGCAGCATCCGGACCTGGGGGGCCGGCGCTCCGGACCAGTGCCGGGCGACCTCGCCGACCAGGTGGCCGACTCCGTCGCCGAGGTCGTCGAGTGAGCCGCTGCCGTCCAGCCGGGGCAGGCCGGCGAGGAAGTGCATCTTGCTGTCGGCGGTGATGCCGCGGCCACCGCTGCGCGGCACCGAACGGGCCTTGCGGGTGTCGATCTCGGAGTCCATCGGGTCGCCCATCCGCAGTTCGAGACGGGTGGCGGACTGGTCGCGGACCTGCGCGGACAGCTCCACCCAGCGCGTGGTGGTGATGATCAGGTGGATGCCGTAATTGAGGCCCCGCGCGGCGAGTTCGTTGAACTTCGCGATCAGGTCGTCGTAGTCCTGGCGGACCGTGGACCAGCCGTCGACCACCATGAACACGTCGCCGAAGGGCTCGTCGGGAAACTCCCCGGCGGCCCGCCGACGGCGGTAGGACTGCATGGAGTCGATGGTGTGGTCGACGAAGAACTGCTCGCGCCGGGCGAGCAGTGTCATCACCTCGGCGACCGCCCGGTGCACCCGCTCCGGGTTGAGCCGCGCGGCGACACCGCCGACGTGCGGAAGCGCGGCGAGCTGCGAGAGGCCACCGCCGCCGAAGTCGAGGCAGTAGAACTGGATCTCGGCGGGGGTGTGGGTCAGCGCGAGGGCGCCGATCAGGGTGCGGGTGAGGGTGGACTTGCCGCTCTGCGACCCTCCCGCGATGGCGACGTGGCCACCGGCGCCGGAGAGGTCCACGACCAGCGGGTCGCGGCGCTGCTCGAACGGCTTGTCCACCAGGCCGACCGGAACACGCAGCTTCCCGGTCCCGGACCAGCCGGTTGCGGTGAGCCCGCGCTCGGGGTCGGGAGTGATGCCGGGCAGCAGGGCGTCCAGCGGTGCGGGCTCGTCCAGGGGCGGCAGCCACACCTGGTGGGCGGCGGGGCCCGAGTCGCGCAGCCGGTCGAGAGCCACGGCGAGCAGGGTCTCCTCGTCCTCCTCGGCCTCCTCCGTCTCCGGTTCCGGCTCGGGCGCGGCCTCCAGGGTGCGCGGCACCACCCAGCCGCTGGTCCACGGCACCACCTGGCTGGCCACCCGGGCCTGGACCACGGCGCCGGTACGACGACGGTAGGTGCCGGACGAGTAGGCGGCACGGAACCGGGTCAACGACTCCACACCGGACTTCAGGTAGCCGCTGCCGGGCTGGGCCGGCAGTTCGTAGGCGTCCGGCACGCCGAGCACGCCGCGGCTCTCCATGGCGGAGAAGGTACGCAGGCCGATCCGGTACGAGAGATGGCTCTCCAACTGGTGCATCCGGCCCTCGTCCAGGCGCTGCGAGGCGAGCAGCAGGTGCACCCCGAGGGATCGGCCGAGGCGGCCGATCATCACGAAAAGGTCCATGAACTCCCGGTGCGTGGACAGCAGTTCGCTGAACTCGTCGACCACCACGAACAGGCTGGGCAGCGGGGCGAGATCGGCCCCCGCGGCACGGGCCCGCTCGTACTCAAGGGCGGAGGTGTAGTTGCCGGCCGCGCGCAACAGCTCCTGTCGGCGCATGAGTTCACCGTGCAGCGCGTCCTGCATGCGCTCCACCAGCGCCACCTCGTCGGCAAGGTTGGTGATGACGGCGGAGGTGTGCGGGAGTTCCTCCAGGCCCAGGAAGGTGGCGCCGCCCTTGAAGTCGACCAGGACGAAGTTCAGGGTCTCCGAGGAGTTGGTCAGGGCGAGTCCGAGGACGAGGGTGCGCAGCAGCTCGCTCTTGCCGGAGCCGGTGGCGCCGATGAGCATGCCGTGCGGGCCCATGCCGCCCTGCGCGGACTCCTTGATGTCGAGTTCCACCGGACGGCCGTCCACGCCGACCGCGACCGGTACCCGCAGCCGGGCGGAACCGGTGTGCCGGGCGAAGAGCGCCGCCGGGTCGTGGCGGTGCAGGTCGGGGATGCCGAGCAGGGTGGTCAGCTCGACGTCGGCGTCCAGCGGCTGCGCGATGTCGGTGCCCAGGCTGATCCGGCGGGAGGTCAGCAGCCGGGCCAGGGACTCCGCACCGAGCGGGCCGAGCCGGTCCGGTCGGCCGAGCGGTACGGAACGCTCCTTGCGGCTGCGGTCGGTGCGCACCAGGTTCACCCGGCCGGGACCGACGGTCAGCCGCAGCGTATTGCGGCCGGGGCGCCAGCGCAGCGCCCCGGAGACGTCGAGGACCACGGCATTGCGGTAGCCGTGCCCCTCCCAGCGGTGGCCCTCGGGGACGGTCACGCCGTCCAGGACGACCACCGTGTAGGGCTCGTCACGCCCGGGTCGGGCGTCCGGGTCGAAACCGGGCCGCTCGGCGAACTCGGCGCCGAGCAGGTCGTCCAGCTCCGTGAGGTCGGCGGTGATCCGGCGGACCTGGCCCGCGCCGTCCTCCTCCTGCGGATGCAGCGCGTGCGGCAGCCACTTGACCCACTCCCAGTCGGGCCGCCGCTCGTCGCTGACACAGACCGCGAGCCACAGCTCCTCGGGCGCGTGGAACACCGCCAGCTGACCGAGCGCGGCGCGCACGAGGGAGCGTACGGAGTCGGTCGGGTCCTGAGCCCGGGCGTCGCCCCCGGAGCCGCCCTCGCCGAGTCGGCCCTCCGGCGGGATACCCGGCTCGGCGGATGCCTGGCCGGGGGCACCCTCGGGACGCATCAGGATCCGGGCCGAGGAGCGCAGATACAGGCCGAGAGGCTGATCGGGCACCGTCGAGTAGGCGCGGATGAAACGGCGGAGGGCGTGCGCGCAGAGCGGTTCGAGATCCTCCACCGGGCGGGTGGAGACCGGCTGGAGGGTGAGCGCGAGCTGCTGTTCGCCGACCGCGAGCCGGGCCTCGCCGAAGTCCTCGTCGGCCGGGCGGCGCTCCCACAGCCGTGAGGTGCGGGCCAGCGAGCGGAGCGAGGCGGGGTCGGGGTGGCGCCAGGCGAGCGCCCGCTGCTGCTCCACGATGGTGGAACGCACCCGCTTGCGGGTCTGCGCCAGATAGCGGAGGTAGTCGCGGCGCTCACCCTTCAGGCGCTGCTTGCGCTCGCTGGAGCGGCGCATCAGCTGCCCCAGCAGCATGGCACCGGCGGAGAGCGCCATGACGCCCATCGCCAGATACATGAAGACGCCGTTCCCGCCGCCCGGGCGCAGGAACATCAGCATCATCGACACCGACATCAGGGCCATCGGCAAATAGGTCCATATCGCCGAGGTGTCGGGCACCGTCTCGGCGAGGACCGGTGGCTCCTGCAGGGTCAATTGACCCTCGGGCATCTCCGGTCCGCGTCTACGGGCCGGCCGGCGAAACAGCACCACACTCAAGGAACAGAACCTCCGGTTTCACTGGCTTTACGGCCCGCACCGAATACCCGCGCATCCGGCGGCGGGAAAGACCGTACCGGGCTGATTCTCCGGGTGGCGCGTCGGGCGGTGAACGCCGGGGTGAATGTCCGGAGCGGATGGCGGGTTCGCCAACTCCCTTGCGCGGCAAGTCCATACCGGACGTCGAGTCCGGTCCGCAGCACGACCCGGCGGGCGTAGGCAGTAGTCTGCATTCACGGAACGCGACCTGTCCACGCGGGAGAGGCGGTCGCCGACGGTGCGGATCCAATTCCCCTGCCCGGCAACCCCGTTCCCGGCCGTGCCGGCCTTCCGTGCTCCTCGCAGGTCCCCCTCCCGAAATAGTCCTCCTGTCAAAGTCCCCACCGAAGACGAGAGTTCAGCTGATGACCGACAGCGCTGTGGCCGAACTGTGCCGCCTGACCGTACGTGCGCCGAGCGTCTCCGTCGATCTGGCCGTGCCCGCCGACGTGCCGGTCGCCGACCTCCTGCCCACACTGCTGCGCTATGTCGGCGAGGAGGCCGAGGAGGCCGGGCTCGACCACGCCGGCTGGGTGCTCCAGCAACTCGGCGACGCGCCGCTCGACGAGGAGACCACCCTCGCCCGCTCCGGACTCGCCGACGGCGCCGTGCTCTACCTGCGGCCGCACACGGAGGCGCTGCCCGAGGCCCGGCTCGACGACCTCGTCGACGGCATAGCGGACACCGCGGGCCGGCGCCTGCACACCTGGCACCCCGAAGCCGCCCGCGGGCTGCTGGTGGGCGCCGCGGTGGCGGCGGTGGCGGCCGCCCTCGCCGTGGTGCTCTGGCCCGGGGCGACCGCCTCCGGCTCCCGCCAGGTCGCCTACGCGGCCGTGACCGGACTGCTGCTCCTCGCGGGCGCGGGCTCCGCCAGCCGCGCGGTCGGCGACCGTCTCTCCGCGACCGCGCTCGCCCTGCTCGTCGCCCCGTGCCTGGCACTGGCCGGCTGGCTGCTGCCCGGCGGCGACCTCACCGGCCCGGACGCGGCGCAGGTCGTGGGCGCCCGGCTGCTCGCGGCGGGCGCCGCGGGGGCGGGCGGTGCAGTCCTCGCGCTGGCCGCCACCGCGGTCGCCGCCCCGGCCCTCTTCGGCACCGCGATCGTCTCGGTGGCGACCGCGGCGGCGGGCGCTCTGATGGGATACTCCGGCCTGGACGTGCCGGCCTCGGCGGCGCTGGTGGCGACGGCGCTCGCCCTCGCCGCCGGAGCGGTGGCGCCGTTCGCCTTCAAACTGGCCGGGATGCGGCTGCCCGCCCTGCCGTCCTCGGCCGCCCAGCTCCAGGAGGGCATCGAGCCCTACGCGGGCGACGAGGTCGCCCAGCGCACCGAGCTGGCCGGGCGCTGGGTCACCGCGCTCTTCGCCTCGACGGGTGTCGTCGTCGCGGCCGCCCTCGCCGTGCTGACCTACCACCCGAACCTGCCCGAGGTGCTGACCTCGGTCGGCCTGAGCCTGCTGCTGCTTCTGCACAGCCGCGGCCTGGTGCACATCGGCCAGCGGCTGACCCTGGCCGTGCCCGGCGGCTGCGGGCTGCTCCTCCTCGCCCGCGCCTGGGCGGCGGACGACCACGGCGACCTGCGGGTGGTGGTCTTCGCGGTGCTGCTCGCCGCTGCGGCCGCCCTCGTGATCGCCGCGTGGACGGTACCCGGCCGCCGGATGCTGCCGTACTGGGGCCGGGCGGCGGAACTGGCGCACACCGGCTTCGCCGTGGCACTGCTGCCGCTCAGCCTCTGGGCCGCCGGCCTCTTCGGCTGGCTGCGCGGCCTGTTCGGCTGAGCACACCCCCTACGCCACGGCACGCAGAAGGAGTTGAGGACCAGCCGTGCAGTCCAAAAGAGACCAGGTACACGCCCACACCTTCCTGATGGGCAGGCTCAGTTCGAGCCTGCTGATGGCCGACCCGGACGCCCCGGAGAGCCCGCTCGGGCGCACCACCCGCGGGGTCGTCTTCGGGGTGCTGGTCACCGTCCTCATCGGGGCGGGCGCCACCGTCTACGGCCTGCTGCGCCCCGGAGGCAACGATGCCTGGCGCGACGGGGAGCACCTCGTGGTCAACCGTGACACCGGCGCCCGGTACCTGTGGACGGGCACCGACGGCGTCCTGCACCCGGTGCGCAACTACGCCTCGGCGAAGCTGATCGGCGGCTCCGACCTGGCCACCGCCGACGTCCGCACCCCCTCGCTGCAGGGCGTCCCGGTGGGCGCCCCGGTCGGCATCCCCGGAGCCCCGGACGCCGTACCCGCGCCCGACCAACTCGACGACGAACCCTGGCACATGTGCGTCACCGGCCCGGACGGGGCACTTCCCAACACCTCCGGCACCGTGCCGGTCGGCGGGGTCGACAAGCCGGGAGCGACCACCGTGGCTGCGGGGACGTCCCTGGACTCCCGCGGCATCGGCCGTGACCGCGGGGTGCTGGTGCGCGGCACCGACGGCACCGAATACCTCGTGTGGCGCGGCAGCCGACTGCCGCTGGACCGCGAATCCGACGCCCGCAACGCCCTCGGCTACGGGTCCCGGAAGCCCATGCCGGTCTCGGCGGCCTTCCTCGACGCGTTGGCACCCGGCCCCGCCCTGAAGCCGCCCGCGGTACCGGGGCGCGGCGAGAAGGGCCCCACGATCGGCGGGGAGTCCAGCCGGATCGGCCAGCTGTTCAAGGTCGGCGTCCCCGGTGGCGACAGCACCTACTACCTGCTGCGCAGGGACGGCCTGGTGCCGCTGACCCGCCTCGGCGCCGCCCTGGTGCTCGGCGACCCGGCCACCCAGCAGGACGCGTACGAGGGGCAGTCGCCCGAGGTGCGCACGGTCGGCGCGGACGCCCTGCGCGAACACCGGGGGAAGGACTCCGGTGCCACCGCGTCCGCGGAGCTGCCGGACGCGCCGCCCCTCCCGCAGTCCACGGAGCGGGGCATGGCGCTCTGCGCGCAGGTGGACGGCGACAACGGCGGCGTACGGATCAGGTCGGTGCTGGTCCCGCTGGCCCGGCTCACCCCCGTCGCGGTGTCGCAGGGCACCTCGCAGCCGCTGGAGCCGGCCTGCGTCCCGACGGACGCCACGGTCGTACGGCCCGGGCACGGAGCCCTGGTCCGCGCGCTGAACGCGAGCGGCGCCGCGCACGCCGCGACCACCTACCTGGTGGCCGAGAACGGCGTGAAGTACCGCGTGACCGCCAAGGAGTCGCTGGCGGCCCTCGGGTACGAGGCCTCGGACATCGACTCGGTCCCGGCCCCCCTGCTCGCGGCGTTCCCCACCGGGGCGGACCTCGACGCCGACGCCGCCACGGGTGCCAGGGAGCCCGCGGTCACGGCCCCGGACTGCGGTGCGGCAGGCCGGCCGGAGAAGGCCGGGGCGAACAACGGGGCAGGCGACTCGGACAAGGCAAGCAAACCGGTCACGACGGGTTCCGGTTCGCAGAGCTGACACCGCCTACCGATGCAGGCAAGGAGCGCAAACGGCCCGGGAAATGAACGCGGAATGGGTACGGCGGCGGAAAGGATCGGGCCGAAATCGGCGCCGCCTGGCGTGAATTCGATGGTGCAGGTCCGAGTCCCGGTGCCGGTTCCCGGGGGAAAGCTCAGGGAAAGCTCAAATATCAGGGGCGGGCGGCACTCGTGGAATCCGCGGGATGCGCGCACATTGCCGGGCGCGGCCCTTCTCCGTGACCGTTCGGTCTCTTCGCATGCCCGATTTCCGCCCGCTTCGGGAGTCGTGGCGGGGCGGTTCGCGCCCGGCTTCCCCCGCAGTTCCGGCGTATCTGTTCATCCCGCTGCAACGTTCACACAACTCCGTTGACATGGAAGCGATTTCGGCCGACCGGCCGTTTCTCACATCTCTCCGGCACGCGTTGCGCGGAACCCTGTTTTCTCTTTAGCCTCGGCTGGCAACGGTGCGACGAGACGCGCCTGAACGAAGGGAGCGTGACATGGCGGACAGCGCCGCGAGGAAAGCGGACTATGCCAAGGGCTTGGGGGGCGTCTCCTCCCTGGAGACCGCCCGGGACCAGGTCGAGAAGACGCAGAACAACGTTGCCGAGATCGCCGCGCGTTCCGGCGTCGGCGGCGACGAGGGCCAGGCCCTGCTGAAGCTCTTCCGCAGCTGGAACGCCGAGGCGCAGAAGGTCGTCATCCAGATCAGCACGATGATCGACGCGCTCCAGGAGAACGTGACCTCCGCCAACCGGCTGGCGAAGGAGAACCAGGACCTGACCGAGGTTCTCAACAGCAAGACCAGCCAGGGCGTCTTCGAAGCACTGAGCTGAACCACCCGCGGTACCGGCCCCCTCGCGTGCGGCCGGACTACGTGAGCTTCCCGGGCCCCGTGCCCGGCCTTCGAGAGGAGACGTCATGGCCGACGGCATCATCGACGTGCAGTACCCCAAGGTCCAGCAGGCCATCGAGGAACTGATGGACCAGACCCAGGTCATCATCAACACCCTCAACAACCTGGAGGACGAGCTGAAGCCGCTCGTCACGTCCTGGGAGGGTGCGGACCAGGAGAAGTACCGTGAGGTCCAGGCGGAGTGGGACAACGCCACCAAGAACATGGCACGGCTCCTCGGTGACAATGGCGAGCTGATCCGGACCATCCACGACAACCACTCCCGTGACGAGCGCAGGAGCGCCGACAACTGGGGCAACGTACGGGCCCGTTGAGGACTGGCCCGCGGGGCCTGCCCGGAGCCGTTCCTCCGCCCCGGCGGCGGCTGCCCGAAGCCGCGTGCGTGCGATCGAAGCGCCGAACCGCCCGCATGGCGGCGTCATGCGGGCGGCCGGGGCAACGGTCCCGCGCAGCCCACCCGGGCACCCGTCGCGTCCCCCGTCCGGCACCCAGCAGCAGGAGATCGTCCCATGGCCGGTGACAAGGCCGACGTCAAGCATTTCGACCTCAAGCAGATGGAGAACTTCCGGGACAACGAGGTGCAGCCGGTCTACACCGCCGCGAAGAAGCACCGCGAGGAGGGCGACGGCGCCACCATCCGCCCGCTCGGCCACCTCGTCGACGGACACACCACCCCGGACAACCTCGCCCAGGACAAACAGCTTCTGCGCATCGGCAAGATGGTCACCGACCCCCTGGTCTCGGGACCGAAGCTGATCGAGGGGCTCCGCACCGCGGCCGAGGCCATCGACAAGCTGCTCGGCGACCAGATGGACCTCTTCAAGGAGTTGAAGGAGGCGCTCACCGACACCATCGAGGAAGCCGGCAAGACCAAGGACAAGAACCTCGGGGCCATCGACGCGCAGACGCTGCTCCAGACCTTCGAAGAGGTCGACACCCTCACCGCCGGCAGTGCGGAAGAAGAGGACTGACCCTGGCGCGGGCGCGGGCGGACACCCCCGCCCGGTGCGCCTCCGCACCAGACACCCGCTCGCGCGCCCGTCCGAAGACACGGTGCGCCGGTGCGAACGACAACCGACCAGAAAGGGCGCCCGGTGGCCGATCGGTACGATCCCAACTCCGTCGCCAACCTCGACAAGTTCGACAACGCCGGCGACCCGTCGAGCGACACCTGGGCCACCCTGGTCACCCACATCACGGGCTATCCCGTGCCGGACCGCACCACCGTCTTCGACACGCTCCGCTCCGACCACGGCGGCAAGCTGTTCCGGATGGACATCAAGGAGCGCAGTCTCAGCCTGCTCGTCAAGGACTCCGGCTTCCTGACGAACAAGGGCGAGGACTACGACATCTGGTTCTTCGACAGCGGCAAGAAGACGAAGATCATGCAGGCGCGGATCGTCTTCGAGGGGCGCGTGAAGGCCGGCGAGGAGGTCATCTTCGCCGGCCCCGGCTCCAACAACGTCCACGACGCCCAGGTCCGTGAGGGCAACGAGTTCACGGACTACAACAAGGACAAGATGTCCACCATCCCGCTCGCCCGGTACATGAACGGGCCGCGGGCGGCGCTCCTCGCCCTCCTCGGCGGCAGCAGCCAGGACGCCCGGTTCAGCAACCTCGGCGTGCCGGGGACCGACGTGGTGGACCTGAACTCCTTCGACACCACCGGGGACTCCTTCGATTTCGCGGCCAAGTTCTTCCGGGACCACGCGGTGGTGCTCAAGGACTGGGAGGACCGCTTCGGCCGGGACGACGCGAGCTGGAAGGGCGAGGCGGCGGAGGTCTTCCGCAGCCTGCTGAAGAAGATCCGGGAGAACTACGACAGTTACGTCGAGACCTTCGACTCCTCGGCCGGCACGGGCGACGAGACCGGCACCGGCAACACCGTGTACTCGCGCGCCCTCTCGCTGGGCCGCGGGTACCTGGAGGACGCCGCCACCAAGCTGCTGGACGCCTGGCTGGCCTGGGCCAAGTCCTCGTACTACGACCCGCACCAGGTCCTGCGGTACGTCCTGGACGACCTCGCCCAGTGGGTCGACGCGAACAACGTCGCCAAGACGGACATCACCTCGACGTCAACCCGCTATTCCACGACCGTCCGGCACAGCCCGCAGGGCGGCTTCTCCCAGGTGCACCCGGAGTACGGCGACCTGACCGACATCGCCAACTGGGCGAAGGTCGGCGACAAGGCGGTCAAGATCTGGAGCCAGGGGGTCGACGAGTACCTGGGGAAGCCCGCCGCCCAGGTGCAGTCCGCCCTGAACAACCACTTCCTCGAACTCGGTGAGGACTTCACGGACAACGTGCCCAAGCCGAAGTCGACCAGTACGGCGTCGGAGGAGTACGAGGAGAAGAAGCTGAAGGAGGAGCAGGACGAGATCAAGAAGCAGAACGAGGAGAACAAGAAGTACCAGGACGAGCTGAGGGAGGAGCAGAACCGCCAACGCGAGGAGGACAAGAAGTACCAGGACGAGCTGCGCGACGAGCAGAAGAAGGAGCAGGACGAGGCCAAGCGCCTCCAGGAGGACCTGCGCAACGAGCAGAACCAGCAGCGCGACGAGGACAAGAAGTACCAGGACGAACTCCGCGAGGAGCAGCGCCGGGAGCAGGAGGAGGCCAAGCGCGAGGCCGAGGAGCAGGCCAAGGCCATGCAGGAGAGTCTCGGCGGCCTCAACGATCCGAACGCGGTCGGCGAGCAGAACCTCGACGGCCTCGACGACCTGCTGAACCGGAACAACCCGGTCACCGAGAGCCTCGGCGACATGGGCGACATCAACGGAACCGGCCAGGGGCCGCAGACCGACCTGGGACCGGTCACTCAGGGCCTCGGCAACCTCGGCGGGCTGAACGCCGGGGGCGGTTCGCTCAAGACCCCGACGGGCGGGAGCACCCAGGCCGACGGAGGCAAGCTCACCACCGATTTCCCGGACGGCAGCAGCACCTCCTTCGATCCGGACAGCGGCCTGCTGACCACCACGTCGCCGGACGGCACGGTCACCACGCAGGATCTGGGCGACGGTCTGAAGGTGACGAACCCGGACGGTTCGGTGACGTCGCTCGGTGACGACGGGAAGCTGACGACGACGTTCCCGGACGGCACCACGCAGACCGTCGACCCGTCGACGGGCCAGGCCGTCACGACCAGCCCGGACGGCAGCACGACCACGACCGACCTGGGCAGCCTCACCGACCTCAACGGCAGCCTCAACGGCGACGGTGTGCTCCAGGGCCCGACCGGCACCGACACCCAGCTGACCGACGCGGGTGACCTGACCACCGACTTCCCGGACGGCAGCAGCACCTCCTTCGATCCCGACAGCGGCCTGCTGACCACTACGTCGCCGGACGGCACGGTCACCACGCAGGATCTGGGCGACGGTCTGAAGGTGACGAACCCGGACGGTTCGGTGACGTCGCTCGGTGACGACGGGAAGCTGACGACGACGTTCCCGGACGGCACCACGCAGACCGTCGACCCGTCGACGGGCCAGGCCGTCACCACCGACCCGGACGGCAGCACCACCACCGAGAACCTGGGCAGCCTGGGCGACCTCAACGGCCGGAACGACCTGACGAACCTGAACGACCTGGGTGATCCGGGCGATCTGGGCGACATCAACTCCGACGTGACGACCGAGACGATCGGTGACCTCGGAGACATCAACAGCGGCCGGTCCGGTCTGGAGACCCCGACCGGGGGCCACACCGCGCTCGACGACAGCGGCGACTTCACCACGACGTTCGCGGACGGCAGCAAGTCCTCGTTCGACCCGGACGACGGGATGCTCACCACCACCGACGCGGACGGCACCACCACGACCACCGACCTCACCCACGGTGCGAGGGTGACCAACCCGGACGGCTCCGTCACCACCCTGGACAACGGCCAGTTGACCACCACCTTTCCGGACGGCAGCAAGCAGGTCGTCGACCCGGACACCGGCATCGTGACCGTCACCGACCCGCAGGGCCGCACGGAGACCGTGGACCTGCACGACCTCAACTCGTCCCCGGACAACGGCAGGTCGGATGTCCTCGATGGTCTCGGGGCCCTCGACGCAAGCGGCGGAACCACCTCCCGCGACGTGCCGCTCTCCGCACTGAACCTCGGCGGCGCGGGCGGCGGGGCCTCGGGCGGGGGCCTCGCAGGATCGGACTCCCTGTCCTCGGACCTCCTCGGCGCGTCCGGTGCCGGTCCCCTCTCGGACGGCACGGGCGCGCCGCTCGGGGCCGCCTCCTCGGCGGCCGGTACGCCGGGCGCCCCGGGCACGCCCGGCAGCCCCGGCATGCCGATGGGCGGCGGCATGGGAGGCATGGGCGCGGGTGGCGACAAGGGCAACGGCGAGCGAGTGCGCGCCGTCCTGGTCGACGCGGCGGAGGAGAGCGAACGTCGCAACCGCCGCCGGCGCAGCCCCTGGAACCGTCAGGAGGACAGCGACACCTTCCTCGCCCCCTCCCGGGTGAACACCACCGGTGGCGGCGACTCCACCGAGGAGGCGGCGGAACCGGGCCGCAGGTCCACCAGTTCCGCCGACTACCTGGAGGAGGACGAGGACGTGTGGGGCACCGAGGAGGGCGGCACCCCGGCCGTCATCGGGCGATGACGGCCGTACGGGCCCGGCCAGGCCACCTGGGAGAGACGAATCCCACCCGGACCCGGCTTCCGCCAACGGCCCCTCACCAGGGAGGATCAACAAGGCAGTTGACGGATTCGGGACCTGAGCACGACGCGCGAAGGGCCCGTCGGGAGGTACGGACGGGATACCTCGCGACACGTTCCGGACCGACGGGCGTGTGCGGGGACCGACGGAGAAGGGCGGGGCGGCCGTGACGGAACCGCTGGAGAAGCGGCTGGAGAAGGCGATGGCCGAACTCCGGGCCGCACAGGAGGCGGTCGCGCGGACCGAGCGCGAGCTGCGGCAGGCGTCGTTCGCGGTGCTCTCCTCCGACCGCGCGGTCCGTGCCAGCGTGGGCCCGCAGGGTGAGCTGACCGGGATCGAGTTCCTGGAGAACAAGTACCGGGACATGTCCCCCCAGGAGCTGTCGGCCAGTGTCCTGGAGGCGGCTAACGCGGCACGCCTGAAGATGAACCGGCATGTGATGAAGGCGATGGCGCCCTTCACCGAGCCCAGCAGCAACGTGCCGGAACTGAAGGGCTTCGAGCTGGACTGGGAGCGGATCTTCGGCCCCGAGGTCCTGCGCGAGGACGACGAGGACACGACGCGCGGCGGCCGGGCCGCACCCGCCTGGCGGGACGCGCTCGGCGAGGACGGGGAGGACTGACGATGGGACAGCGGTACTACGCGGACCCGCAGCGCATCGAGGCACTGGCGGGGCAGCTCGAGGAGATCGGCGCCCTGGCCCGGAGCATGACCGAGGAGTTCCTCGACGAACTCGCCCCCACCGTCAGGTGGCCCGGCACGGAGGGCGAGTTCGCCGAGAAGGCCAAACCGCAGGAGCAGAAGGAACGGCAGACCACCAAGGACACCATGATGTCCATCCGTGACGCACTGGTGGGCATCACGGACGCCACGGTCAGCCAGGTCCGGCTGATGAAGACCACCCGTGACGGCAACATCGAGGAGATCGAGCAGAACAACCGGGAGCTCGACACCCATGGGCTGGACGGCAACGGCGGCCCCGGCGGGCATGGCCGCCGCTGATCCGCGCGCCGCCGGCCGCTCCCGCACCGTGCCGGGACCGGCCAAGGTGCGGCGCGGTACGGCCACCACTCGCCGGCGGGTCACCGACGCGGCCGCTCCGGCCTGCCCGAACACCCCTCGGAGCGGCCCCCGATGAGCATGATGGCATCGCCCGAGGTCAACGCGATGATCTTCATCCTCACCGGGGAGAAGCTCATCGACGCCGACGAGGATCTCGCCTATGAGAGCCGCCGGCCCTACTCCGGTCTGGGCCGCAAGCTCGACCGGATGTCGTCGTTGATCGAGAAGTCCGTCCACGACATCGCCGAGGTCATGCCCGACGACCTCTCCAAGTCGTACGCCAAGGCGATGGGCATGCTCATCGACGACGGCGGCAAGAACTACCTGCGCGATTTCGCCGAGCAACTCGACAAGATCGCCGAGGGCCGGCGCAAGACCTCCATGGACATCATGGAGTCCAAGTGGCAGGTCATCGCCGAGGTGATCCGGCTGCTCATCGAGATCGCCATCTACCTGGCGATGTCCTTCTTCACCGGCGGCGCCTCGGCGAGCCAGATCATGATGGCCAAGCTGCGCAGCCGCTTCATGATCCTCACCACGCTCAGCCATCTGCTCCAGCGGCTGCACATCGCGCCCTCGCTGACCGAGGCGTTCGCCGAGGCGTTCACCACCTTCGCGGTACGGCTGGCGATGATGAACTTCGCCCCGAACGGCCGCCGCCCCGACGGCTTCGACTGGAACGACATCCTCAAGTCGGCCGCGTTCGGCGCCGCCGCCGGCCTCTTCACCAGCATCCTGGACGACTTCGCGAAGAACATCGTCAGGAGCTACGACAACAACTTCCTCAAGAACGGCCCGGACCTCGATTTCAAGAACAACCCGAACCTGCGCAACACCCCGGACCTCGACCTCGGGAACCACGGCCCGAAGCCGAACCCCGGCCCCACGCCCAGCCCCCACGACAACGCGCCGAAGGACCGCCCCGACCCCGGCCCGAACGGGAACGGCCCCAACGGCGCGGACCACACACCGGTCACCTTCCGGAACGACCCGCTGTCCTTCCGGAACAACACCAACCTGTGGCGGAACAACCAGATCCTGCGCAACAACGCCGACCGGCCGGGCGCGCTGGCCGGCCACTACGGGCTCAAGGGAACGTCCGACTTCCTCGCCGCCGGCTCGGGTGAGGCGCTCGCGGAGATCCTCATCAAGGGTGCCTTCGACGGCGACTGGTCCACCAGCTGGTCCACCTTCGTCGGCGCGGGCCTCAGCAGCCAGGTCGAGGCCACGCTCAGCGACACCGCCCTGAACAGCGGCGCCGAACTGCGGCACGCCATTGACAAGTTGCGCAACCCGCCGCCCACCGTCGCCGCAGGCGGCGCCGACGGACACGACTCGGACCGTGCCACGGGTTCCCGCGGCGACTCCGAGCACATCGACGGCCCCTCGCACCCGGACACCCCGGGCTCCCCGGGCGGGGCCGGGTCCGCGCGCCCCTCACCCCCGCCCGTCGCCCAGCGGGGCACCACCAACGGAGACGTCACCGGGAATGACGCGGCTTCCTCGACCTCCTTGGGGGACCTGCCGCCGTACACCAGCGTGGACCTGCCGCCGTACTCGCCCGGGCCGCTGCCCCTGACCTCCGCCGAGCACGACCTCTGGCAGCAGATCCATAACGGCAGCGCGGACGTCCGCGAGCAGGCCCTGCGCGACCTCGCCGCCGTGCGCGGTTCCCAGCCGCCCGGCGGCACCGAGATCGGTGTCCGCGACAGCCTGCACGGCCACCTGTCGCAGCTGCCCGAGGTCCGGGTCGTACCGGCCGGGGACGGCCCCGCCGCCCGGATCGACACCGACTTGGTCCGGCGCGCCCTCGACTCCTTCGGCACGCCGGTCACGGTGGACGCCCCGATCACCGCCGGGACGTTCGGCAACGGCTCGGCGGGCACCTCCCTTCCCGGGCCCGCCGGAAGCGGCACCGGGCCCGGGCCGGGCGGTGGTGCCCGGTCGAGTGGTGTCCCCACCCCCGGGGGCACCCAGACCCCCGCCGGGACGCAGCCGCAGGGCACCCGCACCCCGGACGCCCCGCGGCCGCCGGACGGCTCGCAGACTCCGACGACCGACACCTCACCGGCCGCGCTCGGCGACCCCTCAGAGGCCGCGACGGTCGACCCCTCACAAGCCACGGCCGACGACGGCACGAAGGTCTCGCAGCCGCCGCGGACCGTCGGTTCAGCGGAGACCACCTCCTCGCCGGAGGCCGCGGTCACCCCGGAGTCCGTCGCTTCCCCGGAGACCGCCGTCACCCCGGAGACCGTCGACCCGGTCGGGAACAACGGCACTCTCACCACCGTCCCGCCGCAGGTGAGCACCACCGGTTCCCACGACGACACGGGCGACGTACGCGCTGTCGGGGACGGACGCGACAGCGGCAGCCCCGCGGACGCGAAGGCCGGGCCGGGCCCCGGCACCACGCACTCCCGGTCGCCTCAGGCGCAGCCGCTCACGATCGTCGTCTCGGAGGGGCCGCCGCCGGGGGAGGGGGCACCGGAGGCTGCCGAGCTCCTGGACGGGGCCGGTGTCGACCGTGCCGTCGTCCTCGGACCGTCGCCGGCGTCGGACGGGGCGGGACGCCCGGTGCGCGCCGCGGTGGAGCTGACGCGCGAAGGCCCGGGCGCCCCGGTTCGGGTCCGTCCGCTCACCGGCCCCCCGGCCGCGGAGACGCCGGACGGAACGTCCGCCCGCCCGGACACGGCTTTCCCCGGCGCGGACGTGCTGCTGCCGCTCGCCGACGCCCTGGGGCCCGCACCCGCCGCGGCCTCCGGTCCCGCCACGCAGAGCGGCGTCACGCCTGCCGGCGACCCGGTCGTCGATCCGGCCACGCGCCCGAAACTCGTCTCGGACGGGAAGACGGCCCCGGACGACGACGGGCTCGGTCCGAACCCAGCGGACACAGGTGCCCCCGTGACCGCCGAGTTCGCCACCCTGTCCCGCCCCTGGACCGAGACGGCGACCGGCCTGCACCTGGAATCGGGCCACGGCAACGGTGACTCCGATCCGCGCGGGGGGCCGGTCGACGGGCTCGGCAGCGGGGGCGCTTCGCCTTCGCCCGTGCCGGCCCCGCCGGGCGACGTTCCGTCGTCACCGCCCGTGTCGCCCCCGCCGCGGGGGCGGATCCTCCTGCGGCCCTCGGACGGCGGCCGGACCGCCGACGACTCGACCGCCCCCGGACGGCCCGCGGGTGAGCCGGTCGTCACCACCCTGGACGGCCACACCGTGCCCGTAGCACAGCTGCGTCGCCTCGTGCCCGGCACCACCGTCAGTCCCCAACCGGGCCGCGCCGTACAGACGCTGACGATCTCGCAGGGAGCTGCCGAGGACGGAACGCCGCACGCCGCGGGACGGCGCGCACTAGGGGGCCAGGACACCTTCCGAGGTGTGCGCACCACGTCCGCCGGCCCCACACCGGCAAGCGCGGCGGACCCGCCGGTCCGCCGTACGGTGTTCACCGGCCCGCCCCGCCCGCTGCCCGGCTCGGGCACGGAGCGGGGCGCCGACTACTTCGCGGGGCACGGCACCTCCCGTACCGTCACGCTCGGCACCGAGGACGCGGCGCGGCCCACCGTGAAGGTCAGCGGCGTGCAGCTCGGCGAGGTGCTCAACGCGTGGGCGCAGGACGGTGACCGGGACCGGCCGCTGGTGCTCTTCTCCTGTGAGACCGGACGTCAGCCGGAGGTGGCGGGGCTGCCGGTGGCGCAGCACGTGGCGAACCGGACCGGACGACAGGTGTACGCGCCCACCACCGAGGTGGGCACGGCCCGGGACGGAGAGGGCAACGTCCGGGCGGTGCTCGCCGAGGGCCCCGCGGGGCCCGGAGGCTGGCGGCTCTTCACTCCGGAGCCCGCCGGTACCGAGCTGGACGACCTGGCGCGCGACGCCGGCCTGCACACGGGCCCGGGACCTGCCGACGCCTTCGCGCGGGCCCGCACCCTCCAGCAGATCCGCACGCTGCGCGCCGCCCTCGGTACGGACGCCGAACAGCGTCCGGAGAACCGCGACTTGCTCGCCGGTCTGGCCTTCGTGGACCACCTGCGCTGGCTCGGCCCGGACACCGCGGCCCGGTACGGCGACGGTCGGATGACCCCGGACCTGCTGCGCCGGATGGTCGTCGACCGGGGTGCCGCGACCGGCGACGACCTCGGCGATCCGGCCGCGGAGCCGACCGCCGAGCAGTACACCGGGTTCCTGCGGGCCGCGGCCGAGCTGCGGAGCACCGGGGGGCGCGACGCCACGCTCGACGCCCTGCTGCCCCCGCCGCCGCCCGCTCTCCCGCCGACCACCCTGGTCTCGCCGGAGGACGTGCGCGGGCTCGCCTATGCGCCCTCCGCGCAGATCA
Source organism: Streptomyces sp. NPDC026417 (assembly GCF_055567695.1). Taxonomy (NCBI): domain Bacteria; kingdom Bacillati; phylum Actinomycetota; class Actinomycetes; order Kitasatosporales; family Streptomycetaceae; genus Streptomyces; species Streptomyces sp. NPDC026417. Next base: position 287,590 of record NZ_JBVHPY010000002.1, on the reverse strand, counting down.
CGTGGTCACTCTCCGGTACCCCGCTGCCGCTGTCCGAGCTGCGGCTGAGTTCGGAGGACACCGCCGAACTCGCGCGCCGCCGACCCGATTTGGCGCCCGCGTCGAGCCGCCCGGAGAGCCTCGCCGGGGACATGGCCCTCCTGAGCAAGGCCACACCCGGTACGGAGCCCGCCGTCCATGCCGACGGCCTGGCCTTCCGGCGGCTGGAGACCCCGGGCGGCGGGAACTGCCTCTTCCGCTCGCTGCTCGACAGCGCGCGCAGCCGGGACGTCCCCCCGGCGTGGGCCGCACGCAACGTCGCCGGGCTGCGCGGCCTGCTGCGCGACCGGATCACCGGGTCCGAACTGGGCGACACCGTGTCCGTCGCGATCCCGGACCCGGTGTTCGCCGTGGTGGACGACCTGCGGATGCGCGCCGTCGCCGGGGTACGGGACCCCGCCGAGCGGGACCGGTTCACACGTCGGTGGAACCGGACCGCGCGGAACATCGTCACCGGCGCCGACACCGCCGAGTGGCAGCGCATCCTCCGGGAGAGCGACTACCCGCAGCTCGCCGCGGTGGCGCCGACCCCCGCCGACGCGCGGCGGCTCGGCGCCAGGGGACTCGTCGCCGCGGCGGCCGAACTGCCCGCGCTGTGGTCCTCCCCGTTCGCCGACCTCCTCCCGGAAGCACTGGCGCACACCCTCGACCTCGACCTGCGGCTCGTCCAGCCCGATCCCCGATTGCCGCGGACCACCTTCGTCAACACCCTCAACCCGGGCGGCCGGGGCGGCACCCTGCACCTGTCCTACAACGGCACCGACCACTACGACGCGCTGGTCCCGGCCTCGGCGCCGCTCACCCCCGTACCTGACGGGCACACCATGCCCGAGACGGACGCGACGCGGGACCCGGCCCCCCAGGAAGCGGCGGGTGCCGACGTCTTCGGGGAGTGGCTGCGCGGCATGGGAGGGGTCACCGACCTCGACCGCGCCACCGAGGACCCCGACCGCGGGGACCCGGTACCGCTGGAGACCCAGCTCGAACGGCACCGTCCGGCCCGGCTGCTGACCGGCCGGGACGCCCGGCCGCCCGGACCGGCACCCCGCACCGTCACCTTCGAGGACGGCAGTCGGCTGCCCACGGTCCTGATCAGCCCGGACGCCGACCCGGACGACGCCGCCCCCGGCGGACGGACGGACGGAACCGCGCGCAGCCGCCCCACCGGGCTCCTCACCGGGCCCGGCAGGACCACACTGCGCTCTCCCGAGCAGGTCGCCGAGGAGATCCTGGGCAAGCTGCCGAAGAGGCTGCGCGACCAGTTCGACGAGGCGGAGCTGCTGCGCCTGCTCACGCAGCAGCCCGGCGCCTTCACCGCCCCGCGCGGCGCGCGCTTCGTGGGCCGGGAGAAGTCCGGGGTCGGCCACGAGATGACGGTCGAGGCGATCCCGTACCACCGCTGGGAACGCTTCTCCGACGTGGGCGGTGCCACTGTCCGGCTGGACACCATGCGACGCGGCCAGGCCGGCACGGGAGGCGGCCGCAGTGTCGGCTTCGGACGGCGCATCGCCGGGGGCCTCAGCATGGGTCCGCCGCTCAACTGGCTGCTCAAGATCGGTGTTTCGCTGGGCTGGACCCGCAGGACCGACTACGCGCAGGGCACTCAGGCGTACCACCAGTCCGAGTGGCGCGCCCACGAGGGCTCGCACCTGCATCTGGACGACGTGCACTACCGGGTGCGGGTGGACCGCGTCACCGAGGCTCCGAGGAACGCCGGTACGGACACCGCGGTCGGCAGGAGCGGAGACACGGCCGACTCATCGCTCTCAGGTTTCCCTTGGCGGCGCACCAGGGTGCACACCGCCGAGTTCGCGATGCGCGACGGCCTGAGCTGGCGGCTGCCGGACGACCTCACGGTGCCGTACACGGGGCCCCGGCGGGCACCGCGGACGCTCACCTTCCCGGACGGCGTCGAGCCCCGCATGACCGACATCACCGGACTGCACCTGACGGACCCGCCGGAAGACGTGGCGCTCGCCCTCTCCGGTGCCCGGCCCGGCAGTTCGGCCCACCGCACGCTGGTCTCGTACGTCCGGCCGGGGTGGCTGCTCGCCCTGTTCGGCCGGCTCTCCGGGCCGGTCACCGGGCCCGAGCTGACCCGGGGGAGCGGCCGGCATCCGCTGGGGCACCTGATCGTGGAACGGTCGGTGCCGCACCGGGCCACCCTGGTCACCGAGTCGGTCAAGGCGGAGTTGCGCGACCTCACCCAGACCACATACCAGAACGAACGCGGCCATGTCCGTGACACCCGGCTGGGCCTCCAGGTCACCGCGGGCCCGAATCACACCCTCGTGAACCCGGAGACCGACGTACGCCTCCAGGGCGGCCCGCTGGTCCGTGCCGACCTCTCCACCGGGCGCGGTCACTACCTCGGCGTCGACGCGGCCCGGAAGACCACCGGCCGCATCCGCAACCAGCCTGTGGCGCTCTACCGGGTGGAACGCACCCTCATGGTGCGGCGGCCCGGCGAGCCGTCGTCCGCGGCCCGTCCCGTGCGCGTGGTCAGCCTGGACTGGATCTCCACCCAGGACGCACGGCGCCTCGCGGGCTGGGACAGCCGCACGCCGGGCCGGACGGGCCCCCACCCGGACGCCGAGCCGCCGGTGCCGTGGTACCTCACCCGGGAGGACCCGGTCCACCTCAGCGGCCAGGTCCGGGCCGAGGGCTTCCGCCCCGTCCGCCCACCGGGCGACACACAGCCGCAACCGGCAGCGCTCAACCCGCCGTCGGGGCAACCCGATGCGCAGCCCCGGCCCCGTACCCCGGTGCCGCGGCCGCCCGCCCCCCAGGACCCCGTGCGGGCCTTCACGGACGCCGTCCTGGACACCCTGCACCAGTCCTACCCGTCGCTGTTCGTGCCGCCGTTCATGCTGCGGCACCCGCGGCTGGCCAAGTACTGGTACGGCGACGGGCGGATGCGGACCGCGCTGCACAACGACCGCCAGGTGCGCGAGGCCCTCAACCGGCCCGCCCTGGCGCAGAGCCTCGACGACCTGACCACCACCGGAGTGCCCGTCACCCTCACCGAGGACGGCAAGGTGCGCCGAGGCCACCACACGCTCACCCTCCGGGCGCGCCTCACCGACCGGCGCTTCGAGACGACCATGAGCGAGCGTTCGCTGCGCAACGCCGTGATCGGCACCGAGGTGTCGGGCCAGGGGCAGCAGGCGGCCGTCACCCTCTCCGGAGGCGTCGAGCTGGGCGTCGCGCCGCGCGACCACGACAAGGTGCCCGACGTCGGCCTGCCGCGCCAGGCCGGAAGCGTGGCCATCGGACTGCGCCACGCCAGGACCGACCAGAAGGCCACCAGGAGCACGGTCGCGGTCGCCCACGACCACCTGACGTTCCAGACCGGCGCCGACCTCTACAGCTACCAGGTGGAGCTGAGCGCGTCCTTCGAGGGCCACCGACGCCCCCGCGGCTGGGCCCGGCTCGCCTCGGTCGGCCTGCTCGGCGCGGGCGTCTTCGTCAGCAAGGTCGAGGAGCGGCCCCTCTTCGCGCGGGGCAACGAGACCGTGGGCCGGGTGGAGCTGGCCGTGCCGTCGGCGCACGGCTCCGACCGGTTCGCCCCCGCCGACCCGGCGCCCACCGGCCCGGCCCCGGCGACGGCGAGCACGCCGACGCAGCTCTCCTCCGCCGAGGCGGACCAACTCCTCGACGGCACAGGCCCGTTCCCGGGGGCGGAGTCGCCCGACCGGCACCTCACCCGGAAGCTGCTGAGCGCCCCGCACGTGGTGCTCAGCGCCGAGGGCGGCCCGGAACGCGGTCGGCTCATGCAGGACACCGCCGACCGCGCCTCGGGCACCACCTGGCACGTCAGCGCACCCGGTGCCCCGGTGCGCACCGCGCTGCGCCGGGCGATGGCGAACCTCAGCGTGGCCGGTCAACTCGGCCAGTACCTGGGCCCGTTCGGCTCACGGGTCGCGGGACTCAACGGCGCAGGTCCGTTCCGGACGCACTACCTCAAGGCGGCGGTCCGCGGCGAGCTGCGCAACTTCCGGGTCAGGAGCGACCCGAAGCCGGCGAGCCTCGAAACGACCGTCGGCAACGAGCACCGCGTCGCCGGCAGCGCGAGCACCGTCACACGCACCACCCTCGGTCTCCAGGGCGCCGACACGCCCCTCCAGCAGGCGCCCGGCCGGCAGGCGGTGGTCGGCTCCTACTCGGCCGCCCTGCAGTACGCCTGGGGCAAGGGCCGCAGCGCCTCGCAGGTGCTCACCCGGGGACGCAACACGACCCTCTCCTTCGCCGGGCGCATGTACCTGGTGGTCGCCGACACCGCCGAGACCATCGCCGTACGGGACCGCTGGACGGCTGCGATGGGCGCGGTGGGTACCCGCGCCGGGGACCGCCTCAGCGCCGCCGCGGGCCGGCTCTCCTCGCGCCTCGGCGCAAGCCTCGCCCCCCGCAGGGCGGCCGCCGCCGTTCAGCGCATCCGCGACGCGGTGATGTTCCACCTGCCGATGCAGGACGTCATCGAGGCCGGGCTCGCCCCCGACGGCCTGGCCACCGGCACCCCGCGCAACCTCGGCGGCGGCTACCGGCTGCCCCCCTACCTGAGGTTCCGCCGCTTCCCCTCCCATCCGGGCGGACAACTCGACGCGAGCGCCGCGGCGCGGCACCTGCTCCCGCAGCTGGAGAGGATCGGGGTGCCCTCGCACGACCGGGAGCAGGTGCTCCAGCGGCTCTCCCCGGACTTCCTCGCCGCCCACCTGCACGAGCTGACGACCGACGGCATGACCCTCCCGGTCCGCTACCGCGCCTGGTCCGACCCGTTCCATCTGCCGGTCGGCGGCAGCCCCGGACAGCTCCGGTTCACGCTGACGCCGGTCACCACCGCCGTGGACAGGCTGCGCACCGGCTACGAGCTGGAGGACTACCGGACCACGGCCCGCGACGACGCCGACGGCAGTTCCCAGGACCGCGGCGCCGACGTGACGCTCAGCGGCGGCCAACGCGCCGCGGAGGACGGCGTCCTCGTCGCCAACCCCTCGCTCCAGGGCACCGCGGCGAAACAGCGGTCGAGCGCGCTGACCCGGACCGCCGGCACCACCGCGATGCCGAACATCGCCACCACCCAGGTCCACGCCGAGATCGTCACCGCCTACACCCTGACCGTCGCCATGACGGACGCGGCCGGTGACCCGCTCACCCCCGGCGTCACCTCCGTACCCGTCGGCAGTCTCCACGAGACCCTCCCGGCCGGCCTGCTCACCCCCGACGGCGACGGCGCAGACGGCGCACTCACCGAGCAGGACGTGCCGGAACCCGAGCGCGCGGTGCGGATGCTGACCGCCGCCCAGGCCCGCCCCGAGGGCATCGCCGCCTGGCGTACCGCCGCCGCCGGGGACCCCGGGGGCGGCGCCGACCCGGACGTCCTCCCCTTCGACGACCGGATCGGCTCCGGCATCCTCGCCGTGGACATCCGCGGCGCGGCCAACGTGCAGGACGCCCTCACGCTCGCCACCGCCCGCGCCGACGGACTCGGCGACGGCGACCTCGGGAAACGGCACACCGGTACGAGCCTCGGCGGCCAGGTACGCACGGCCCGTCTCACCTCGCTCACCGGCCTCGGCACCGCACCGGCACAGGCCCAGCAGGAGGCAACCGCACAGGTCGGTCTCACCGCCGGATTCCGCGAGGCGCTCGGCGCGCACGGCACGCCGCTGCCCGCCCAGGCCTCCGCCCACCTCTTCGGCCAGTCGCACACCGCGGACTCGCGCCTCTACGCGAAGATGCACCGCCGCGGTGCCCGGCTCCTCGCGGTGGAGAACAAGCCGCGCATGGAGGCCATGCAGCGGGCCAAGACCTCCGACGCGCTGGAAGCGGGCATCACCGACAACGTCGAGGGCGCGGTGGGCACGGCGCCGCTCGCGGGCAACAGCAACGCCGGTGTCACCAACCCCGGCGCCACCGTCCCCATCGCCGGCGCCAACGACGGCAGCGCGCTCAAGGGCGCGGTGGACACCACCCTCGGCACCCACACCAAGGTCGTCACCGACCGGAGCATGCTCTTCGCGCTGCCGGTGACCTGGCTGTCGGTGGCCGAGGTGGACCACCGGGTCACGGACAGCCGGCCGCTGCACGCGCTCGGCAAGGCCAAGCGCGGGCCCCGTGCCGCCGAGGCCGAGACGACCGCTCTGGTCTGGCTGCGCGAGGACATCGCCCGCGATCACGGGCTGCTGGACGACACCACGTTCCCCGACGAGGTCCTCGCGGCCTGGGACGGCCAGGCCAATGCGGCCGCCGACCTCGCCACGGCCGAGAAGCACTACTACGACGCCCGGGCACGGGCCCGGGAGACATGGCTCGACCTGAGCCCGGCGGAACGGACGGCGCTCGGCGACGACAACTCCGGCCCGCCGGCCGACCTGCCGCAGGACGTGATCTGGTCCCCGGCCGTCGTCGCCTGGCAGGCCGCCCGTCAGGAGGTCCACCGCTGGGAGCAGCGCACCGACGCCGCCGCCCGGGACCACCATCGGCTGCACCTGGCCGCCTCCCGCCTCACCGCCCACCACCAGGGTTCGGCCGCGGTCACGGTGCCGGACCGGCCGCAGGAGTACACCGAACCGGAATGGCGCTCCGAGGCACCCGAGCCGTACACGGTCGACGAGGGGACCGGTGCCGCGCCGCGCACCCTCACCTCCCCGGACGGAGCCACGGTCCGCGAACTGCACGAGATGCCGCACGACGGCGCCTCGTTCTTCCACGCGCTGCTCGCCGTCGCCGCGGCCCGCGGCCGGCTGCCGTACCTCCTCGGCGACGACCTCGCCGACCGGTTCGGCAGCGCTCCGGGCGACCCGGCGGTCACCGCGGAGGCCATCGGCGGCGCCCGCGACCGACTCGCCTGGGAACTGGGCGAGGACGGCAACGAGGACCTGCTCGACTCCCTTGCCCTGGACCTCGCGGACACCTTCACGCAAGCCGAACTGGACGCCGCCCACGTGGTGTTCACCCCGGCACAGCAGGCCGAGTTCGACGCCTTCGGCCGGCTGCCGCAGACCTACTGGCCGGCCCCCGCGCAGCGGGTGGCGCTCGCCACCGCGGCCCTGTCCCGCCCGTTCGCGGGCGAGTCGCGCCAGGCCGGCACGGAGCTCGCGGACGGCGATCCGCCCGAGCGCCGCGCGGGCGACCACGGCGGCGCCGATCTGCTGCCCGCCCTCGCCGCCCGCGTCCTGGGCACCCCGCTCACCGTCGTGACGGGCGAGGGGCGCGACCAGCTGTTCCTCCCGCACGGCGGCGACCCGGCATCCGTCGACCCGGCCGTCGATCCCGTCCTCTTCGTCACCGGAGGCTTCTTCCACGCGGCCCTGCCGCCCGGTACCCCGGCTCCGTCCGTCACCGCGCTGCCCGCCCCCGCGGGCGCGGTCGTCTCCGGTACGAGCACCGGGACCCCGGGTGCCGACACCACGGGCCCGACCACCGAGCCGCCGCCCGCGCACCGCAGCCACAGCACCGCGCCGTGGCTGCCGCCCGCCGACCGCAGCGGTCCGCGCTACCGCCTCGGCCGCGACGGCGTCCTCACCGCACCCGACGGCGCCACCTACAGGCAAGGAACGCCCGCCGGCCGCGGCAACGGCTTCTTCGGCGCGCTCTCCACGGCCCTGCGCCGGGCGGCGGAAGAGCCGGGTCTCGACCGCCGGGAGGCGGCACGGCTGCGCCTGCGCGCCGAGGCGACCCCTGCCCGGCTGATGCGCTTGAACGGCCTGCCCGGTGACCGCGCCGACCGCGATGCGCTGTTCACGCCGCCGCCCCTCCGGATCCGTCCCGACGCGCCCGCGCCGAGCCGGGACGCCCTCGACGGGCATCTGCGCCGGCATCTCGCCGAAGCGCCGTGGGGCCCCGGGGCCGACCGTGCGATGGCCGAGTGGGCCGCCGCCGCGACCGGCACGACCATCACCCTGATCGAGGAGAACGGAACCGTCCACACCTTCGCCGGGCCCTCCGGCGACAGCGGTCCGCACCTCCGCCTCCGCCGCCGGGGCGGCGACTTCGTCCCGCTGGCCCCACTCACCCCGGCACCCGCGCCGAAGGCCCCGGCGCGGCAGAACCGGATCGCGCCGGACCCGGCCCCGCACGACCCCACCCCGCCGGACACGGTCCTCCGTGACGCGGCCGCCCTGCCGCTGCCCCCGTCGCCCGCGGGCGGCGACGTCCCGGGTCTCCCGGAGGAGGACGAGGAGGAGGCGTACGAGCTGAGCACGCTGTCCGGCACCGAGGCGGGCTCCGACCCTCGCACGGACCCGGTACCGGACCCGGCGCCCGTCGCTCCCGAACCGGTCCTCCGCTCCTTCAAGCTGGGGAACTACGAGTTCACCAACCTGAACCAGACGGACAGGTACGTCGACAAGGCGGTCCGCATCATCGAGCTGCTGGACGAGCACGGCACCATCAACGAGTACGTGGGCGGCCGTCCCGTCCGGATCACCCTGCACCTGCGCACGACGGAGACCCCGGCCGACGTGCGCGACCTGGGCGACGACGGCGTCCAGATCAACCTCGCCAGCTACTACTTCGAGAAGTACGACACCGGTTACCTCATGGGCATGCTGGCCCACGAGATCGGCCTGCACCCTCTCGCCTCCCGCAACACGGAGATCCCCGAACAGGAGGAGGCGTACCGGGGCATGCCCCTGCCGGTGCCGGGGCTGACCGACCTGCCGACGCCACGCACCATGAACACCGAGGGGGCGGGTCAGGCCGACCACATCATGGCCGCCCACCCGCGCACCATCCGGCACGGCATCTACCGCGACATCGTCATCGAGATGGCCCAGGTGCTCGCCCGGCGCGCGCGGGCCGGCGTGAGCGGCGCCAAGTCCCAGGACGTCACCGACCTGTTCGAGACCTATCTGATGGACCTCGCCTCCATCGCGGTCACCAGCGACTACCGGCTGAACGCGGTCAAGGAGCCCAACTACACGGCGAGGGTCTACAACGCCTACAAGGAGATGCTGCACGGCCGACTGGCGGAGCACGCCGCTCTCCGGGACCTCCTGCCCTCGAACAAGACGCTGTTCGGCGTGGCACGGTCCTTCACCCAGCTCGCCACCAGCATCGCGACCAACAACCGCGGCGACAGCATCCAGCGGCCCGTCGCCCAGGACCCTGCCGGAGACCACACCGGCGAGGCACGGCCCAGGCTTCCCGGGACCGGCACCGCACCGCAGACCGCGCCGTCCGACACCTCGCCGACCCGTGGCCCACGCGACAGCCGTCCCCGGTTCGTGGTGCGTTCCGGCTTCGACGCCCGCCGGTTCGCCTACCGGGGCGAGCCGGTCACCGACCTCACCGTCCGCATCGCGATACGGGGCACGGACGACCAGGTCTCGCACGTGTTCGACCAACTCACGTCGGGCGTCGCCGAGTTCCTGAACGCCCCGGGGCACCGTCTGCTCAACGGCGACCGGCTGCACGTGACCGTCGAGCAGGTCGACCCCGCCGATGCCCCGCACCTGACCGTGGACCTCGCGGGCCGGGACCGGGCGATGGACCAGCTCACCTGGTGGGCCGACGCCGCCCCGGTGCAGTTGGTGCACGAGCTGACCCACCAGCTCGGCCTGCGCGACGAGTACCGCGACGCCGACTCCCCGCACCGCCCCCACATCCTGGGCAGCCTGCTGGGCGACCTCGGCGAGGCTCCCGAGGACGCCTCCCTCGCCCCCGCCGGACTGCGCGACCGGCACCTGGCCCTGCTCGGAGCGCTCATCGGCGACGTGACCCCGGCGCCCCGGCAGGGCGACGGGGGACGACCGGAGCTGGGCCGCGGCCCGGAGCGCCGCCCCGGCGGAGACCCGCGAGGCCGTCTGGGTGGACCCGGTCTCCCTGCCCCGGCCTGCCGACGCCACGGCCGTCGCGGAGGTCCCGGCCCACATGCAACAGGAGTCCGGCGCCGCGCCCGCCGCGCAGGAGCCGGTCGTACCTCCCTTCAAGCTGGGGAGCTACGAGTTCACCAACCTCAACCAGACCGGGAAGTACGTCGACAAGGCGGTCCGCATCGTCGAGCTGCTGGACGAGCACCACACCATCAGGAACTACGTCGGCGGCCGTCCCGTCCGCATCACCCTGCACGTGCGGACGACCGAGACCCCGGCCGACGTGACGGACCGCGGTGATGCCGGCGTCGACATCAACCTGGCGAGCTACTACTTCGAGAAGTACGACATCGGTTACGTGATGGGGATGCTGGCCCATGAGATCGGCCTGCATCCACTGGCGTCCCGCAACGCGAGGATTCCCGAGGAGGAGGAGCTGTACCGGGGCATGCCGCTGCTCGTGCCGGGGCTGGAGAGCCTGAAGACGCCCCGGTTCATGAACACCGAGGGTGCGGGTCAGGAAGATCACGTCATGGCGGCCTTCCCGCACACCATCCGGCACGGCATCTACCGCGACATCGTCCTGGAGATGGCCGAGGTGCTCGCGCGGCACGCACGGGTCGGCGTCGCGGGCGCCAGGCCCAAGGACGTCACCGACCTGATCGACACCTATCTGATGGACCTGGCCTCCATCGCGGTCACCAACGACCACCGGGCACGGGCGATCACGGACCCGAACTACACGGCGAAGGTCTACAACGCCTACAAGGCCCAACTGGCCGAGCACATGGCCCAGGACAGCCCCGTACGCCCACTGCTCCCCGCCGACAAGGGGCGGTTCGGTGTCCTGGGGGACTTCGCCGCCCTCGCCGCCGCCGTCGGTACCAACAACCGCGGCGACAGCATCCGGCAGCCCGCCCCGCCCGCGCAGACCGGCGACAGCACCGCCGAGGCACGCCCGCGCCTGCCGCAGAGCACCGCCGACGGCACGGCGTCCACCGCTGTCCCGGCGCGCATGCCGCAGGGCCCCGCCACCACCCCGGCAGCTCCCGAGCCGGTCCTCGTCCCCTTCACGTCGGGCAACTTCGCGTTCACGAACCTGAAGCACACCGAGGAGAAGTACCGGGACAAGGCGGTGCGCATCATCGACGTGCTCCGGAGGCACGACACGATCCGGGAGTACATCGGCGATCGCCCCGTCCGGATCACCCTGCACGTGCGGACGACGGAGACCCCGGCCGACGTGACGGACCGCGGCGACGACGGTGTCGACATCAACCTCGCCAGTTACTACTTCGAGAAGTACGACATCGGTTACATCATGGGGATGCTGGCCCACGAGATCGGCCTGCACCCCCTCGCCTCCCGGGACACGGGCATCCCCGACGAGGAGGGCATGTTCGCGGGGATGCCGCTCACCGTGCCGGGGCTGACCGATCTGAGGACGCCGCGGATGATGAACACCGAGGGCGCCGGGCAGGCGGACCACATCATGGCCGCGTATCCCAGCAGTACGAGGCACCGGATCTACCGCGACCTCGTGCTCGACATGGCGCAGGGCCTGGCGGAGGACGCGCGGACGGGCCAGGAGGGTGCGCGGCCGCAAGACGTCACGGATCTGATCGACTGCTGTCTGATGGACCTCGCCACGATCGCGCTGACCAATGACAGGCGCAGGGACGCGGCATGGGAACCGCGGTACACGGCGAGGGTCTACAACGCCTACAAGGCGCTGTTCGCCGCACGGCTGGCACCGGACAGCCCCGTGCGGGACCTGCTGCCGGCCGACAAGAGCTGGTACAACGTCACGGGCAACTTCCTCGGACTGGGCGGCAGCGTCGCCTTCAACAACCAGGGCGACAGCATCCAGACCGCCGTACCGGCGCAGACCGGTGGCGACTCCGGTGCGGCCCGTCCCCGGCTTCCGCAGGAGACTGCGGACACGGCCCCCCAGGACCGGTCGTCCGGAGGGGCGCGTCCGGGACACCGGGACAGCCGTCCCCGGTTCGTGGTGCGCTCGGGCTTCGACGCACGGCGGTTCACCTACGACGGCGACCCGGTCACCGACCTGACCGTCCGGATCGCGCTCCGCGGCACCGACGAGCAAGCCACGCGGGCGTTCCGTCAACTCGCTCTGGGGGTGCACGAGTTCCTGAACGCGCCGGGCCACCGTCTGCCCAACGGGGACCTGCTGCACGTGACCGTCGAACACGTCGACCCCGCCGACGACCCCCACCTGACCGTCGATGTGACGGGACGGGACCGGGTGATGGACCAGAACACATGGTGGGCGGACGCCGATCCGGTGCAGCTGGCGCACGAGCTGACCCATCAGCTCGGGCTGCGCGACGAATACCGGGATGCCGACGCGCCCCACCGCCCCCACGTCCCGGGCAGTCTCCTCGGCGGCCTGGACGCCGATCCGGAGCACCCCTCGCTTCGGCCGGCCGGTCTGCGGGATCGCCATCTCGCCCTGCTGGGAGCGCTGATCGGGGACCTGACCCGGCAGCCCGAGGCACCCGCGGGGGAGGTCGACGACGGGACCTGGGAGGCGGTGCGCACCGGTACCGACCCGGTCCTCCGCGAGTCCGTGTGGGTCGACCCGGTCTCCCTGCCCCGGCGGTCCGCCGACGGCCCACGCGCCGAAGGCACCGAAGGGGCCCAAGGAGCCCAAGGGAGCGAAGTCCCCGCCCGTATGCCGCAGGACTCGCACGACGCACCGGCTCCGACGCCAGTGGCCCACGTGCCGTTCTCGTCGGGGAACTTCGAGTTCACCAACCTCGCGCACTCGAACGAGAGGTACCGCGACAAGGCGATCCGCATCATCGATCTGCTGCGGAAGCACGACACCATCAGGCAGTACATCGGCAGCCGCCCCTGCCGGATCACCCTGCACCTGCGGACGACCGAGCCCCCGGCCGACGTGCGGGACCTGGGCGACGAGGGGGTCCGGATCAACCTCGCCAGTTACTACTTCGAGAAGTACGGCATCGGTCACATCATGGGGATGCTGGCGCACGAGATCGGCCTGCACCCGCTCGCCTCGCGCAACGCGAGGATCGCCGAGGAGGAGGAGCTGTACCGGGGCATGCCCCTGCTCGTGCCGGGGCTGGAGACCCTGAAGACGCCGCGCTTCATGAACACCGAGGGTGCCGGTCAGGAGGACCACGTGATGGCGGCCTTCCCGCACACGATCCGGCACGGCATCTACCGCGACATCGTCGTGGACCTGGCCACGGTGCTGGCGGCGGACGCGCAGGCGGGCGAGGAGGGGGCCAGGCCCCAGGACGTCACCGACCTCATCGACTGCTACCTGATGGACCTCGCCTCCATCGCGCTCACCAACGACCACCGGACGAACGCGGCGAAGGAGCCCGGCTACACGGCGAGGGTCTACAACGCCTACAAGGAGCAGTTCCACGACCGGTTGGCGCAGGCCCCTGCCCTGCGCGCCCTCCTGCCGACCGACAAGAGCATGTTCGGCGTGATGAACGACTTCCGGCGCCTCGCCACGTACATCGCGATCGGCAACACCGGCGACAGCATCCAGCGGACCGGCACGACGTAGGGTGCGCGGACATCGCGGCGCACCGGTGAGGGCCGTCCCGCACGCGGACGGGGAAGTGTCAGACTGACATCATGAACGAGCGTGAATTCGGCAGGTCAGGACAGCATGCTTCGGTCGTCGGACTCGGCACGTGGCAGCTCGGCGCGGACTGGGGCGACGTCGACGATCAGGACGCCCTGGCCGTACTGGAGGCGGCGGCGGAGTCGGGCGTGACGTTCTTCGACACGGCCGACGTGTACGGCGACGGGCGCAGCGAGCAGACCATCGCCACGTTCCTGCGCGGCAGGCCGGACCTGCACGTGCTGGTCGCCACCAAGATGGGACGCCGCGTCGACCAGATCCCGGAGAACTACGTCCTCGACAACTTCCGCGCCTGGAACGACCGTTCCCGCCGCAACCTCGGTGTCGACCGCATCGACCTGGTGCAGCTGCACTGTCCGCCGACCGCGGTGTACTCCTCCGACGCGGTGTTCGACGCCCTCGACACCCTGGTCGAGGAGGAGCGGATCGCCGCCTACGGGGTGAGTGTCGAGACGTGCGACGAGGCGCTGACCGCGATCGCCCGGCCCCATGTCGCGAGTGTCCAGATCATCCTCAACCCCTTCCGCATGAAGCCGCTCCGCAAGGTCCTGCCGGCCGCGGCCGAAGCGGGCGTCGGCATCATCGCCCGGGTCCCGCTGGCGTCCGGTCTTCTGTCGGGCAAGTACACGAAGGACACGGTGTTCGGCGAGAACGACCACCGGACCTTCAACCGGCACGGAGAGGCCTTCGACCAGGGCGAGACCTTCTCGGGCGTCGACTTCGCCACCGGGGTGGAGGCGGCGGCCGAGTTCTCCGCCCTCGCACCCGAAGGCTTCACGCCGGCCCAGCTGGCGCTGCGCTGGATCGTGCAGCAGCCCGGTGTGACCACGGTGATCCCGGGCGCCCGCTCGCCGGAGCAGGCCCGCGCCAACGCGGCCGCCGCGAAGATGCCGGAGCTGTCACCGGAGACCCTCGACGCGATCGAGCGTCTCTACGATCAGCGGATCAAGGACGAGGTGGAGGGCCGCTGGTAGCGGCGGGAGCCGAGTGAAGGGCGGCGGGCACGGGTCCATGGCGGCCTTGCCCGCGGCCGTCGGGACCTTGTCGTCGCCGACGCGGAGGACGTCCGGCTCGACGGTGGCCGCCGGGTGGCGCCGGGCCGACTCCCGCGTCTGAGCCCAGCGGGCGGCGGCGCGTCCGCCCTTTCGCCGTTGCCCTGCTCAGGACATTTGTCCGGCCTTTCGGGCGACACCTGTACTGCGGTACCTGTGCCTCTCGACACTGCAGCACGCGAGTCGAAATCCGTAGGCTTGCGGCATGTTCAAATCTCGCAAACCAGGACCGGGCGATGCCTGGGAGGGCATCGTCGAGGACAAGTCGCGGGGCATGCTCGACGGCGCGAACCTGTACCACGTCGTCAAGGTGAGGTGCGTGGACGGTCGGGGCATCAAGGTGCGCATCGACCGCGGGTTGTGGAAGTCGATCGCGGTCGGCGATCGCATCGCCAAGGAGCCGGGTGGCGACCCGGCCAAGGCATCACCCCGCTGACCATGACCAGGCGCCGACCGACCGGCCCCACTCCGCCAAGCCCTCACGGATACGTGGGGCGATGACAGAGATCGGCGTCGCCGCCCTCAGGACTCGCCGCAGGCTTCACGCAGACGCTGAAGGTTTGCCTGGTGCTCATCGATCCACTCGGACCCACTCGTCCACTCGCGCTCCCTTTTGCCTGTCGTGTGTCCAGAGCCTGCATGCACGGTACGGGCAGGGTCCGACAGTGGACATGGGCGTCATTGAGGCTTCCTGACCTGTTGCCTGCCGGCAGCGGCATGCCGGACCCCTGGTCTGGGTCTCCGTAGGCCGGGCACCGGTGGAGCATGACCTTGCTCGTGGTGGCGACTGGGCTGGCCCAGGACAGCAGGCCGGACGGACCTCCGTGGCTCAAGTGGACGTTCCTGGCCGTATGGATCGCCCTTGCGCCATGGATCATCCACAAGCTGCACCGCAGGGGCTACTTCAGGAGGCGACGCTGATCTCCACGCCGCAACACCTACCGGCACAAGCCCAGTTCAGCGGGCACTGCTGAGCGTTGACAGGTGAGTTCGGCGGCTCGCCGGGACAGGTCAGCCCTCTGCTCGACCGGGCATCCACCGAGCACAGCCCTGTGTTGCATCGCAGCCCGGCTGGGCCAATCCGGTGGTGACACTCGGTTTCGGCGGTCACAGTGGACGTACTCGGTCGAGGGGGAGTCGGGGTGGGGGAGGGAAGACCGGTCGCGGAACGCGGACTGTTCGCACCGGATACCGTCGTGGTGCGGCAGCCGGCGCGTTCACGATGGCGCCGGTACGTGGGTCCTGCCCTGTCCGTGTCCACGGTGGAGGGGAGCCTGACCGCCCAGGTCACGCATGCCGACGACACTCACTCCCTCCTCGCCGACACGTCCGGCGAGTGCATCGTCCGTATCGACAGGCGTCCCCGATTCGGCCCCTTCGGACCAGTGCAGTTCCGCTTCACCGACAGCGCGGGCGTGGAGACCGGCAGCGCCGTTGCGCGTGGCTTCATGAAGACCCGACGACTGACCCTTCGCGCACGACGAGGACGTCATATTCTCCTTTCGCGGCAGGGCCATCTGTCCCACGAGTGGCTTCTGGCCGAGGCCGATCCGAAAGGGAACCCGGTGCCCGAGCCGCTCGGCCGGGTCACGGTGACCACCGCTGACCCGTGGCTCGGACTGCAGCGGTACCTGGTCGAAATGAATCTGCTCCTGGACGTCTCCGAACGGCGGACCGTCGTCGCCTCGGTCGTCTGTCTGCACCTGCTCCGCCGCCCTGCGGGTGGCAGCGCCGCACCTGCGTGAGGGTGAGGGCCGGTACCTCATCGGCCGAACGGGGGAAACCATAGTGGATCGAGATCGGCCAGGTCTTCCCCTGAACCTGCTGGCGAGCCGGGCCGCGACCCAGGGCACCATCGAGCGAGCCACGCCGGCCGGCGATTCCGAGTCGGCCGCCTCATCCGAGGCACCGGACTGACCGGGGAGCCGCAACCCCGACCTGCGCGGTCGGGTCGCAGGCGGCATCCGGGGCATCGGCGACGGCCCGATCGGCCGGAAGGCGGCCCGCAGGATGCCTGCCGGAGCATGGGTGAGGGCCGGAGCCTCAGGCGGCCCCGGCCCTCATCTCACGTGGGGCTCAGTGGTGCTTGCAGTCCCAGTGGCCCTTGACCCAGTGGTGATCCCAGTGGCCGGGAACGTAGACCCACTTGTAGGTGTAGTGGTGCTCCCAGGAACCCTGGTGCCAGGTGCCGTGCTTGTCGTGGTGGCCGTGGTGCCAGGTCTTGTGGTGGACCTGTCGCTTCTCCCAGTGGCCCTTGACCCACTTCTTCTCCCAGTGCCCCTTCGCCCACGTGCACTTGTCGTGGTGGCCGTGATGGTCGGCGACCGCGGTGGAGACGGAGGAGGGGGCGGGGGCCGCGTTGGCCGTGGTGGACATGCCGAGCGCGGCACCTCCGGCCAGCAGTCCCGTGGCCGCGGTTCCCGCCACCAGTCGTCGGACACGCATGGATACTGTCATCGCTCGAATCTCCTTGCCAGAGCATGGCGAACACAACGAAGAAGGTGCCTGTCCTGCCGTGAACGGCCGCAAGGTGATGCGGCAGATGGGTGACACGAGCTGCGGTGGCTGCCTAGTTGTGTCGGACATGAGGGATTCGGAGCCGACGAGGCCGCGGATGACACCGCGGGAAGAAACGCGCCCTGTCATCTCGTGGGCGGGGGTGTGCCCTGTGCGGCATCCGTGAAGTGAAGCCGCCCGGGGCGGGACTGCCGGCCAGGGTCAGATTCCGTACCGGCACGGCATCCGTCCGGCCGCCGGCTACGAATCACCTGCACAGAGGAAAGACCAGTTCTGAGGCCCCGGAGGGGGCGGACATGTCCACGATCGCCTCGCCGCCTGTCACGCAGCGGCACACCGTATCCCTGCCCTGCGGCCGGCACGCACCGGCTGTGGCCCGCCGCATCACCGAACGGTGGCTGAGAGCCGCTGACCAGCCGTATCGTGTCGCGGACGCCGTACTCATCGTCTCGGAGCTGATCACCAATGCGGTCCGGCACACCCGGGGCTCGTGTTCGCTGACTCTCACCGTCCAGGACGGACGGCTGGACATCGCCGTTGCGGACCAGAGCGAAGAGCTCCCGGATCTTCACGCACGGGCAGGCGCGGGCGATCACGGCGGCTTCGGTCTGGAGATCGTCGGGCGACTCGGCGGGCAGGTGCGGATCGTGCCCGCACTCGGGGGCAAGACGGTGCACGTCCTGCTCGGCCCGGAGACGGGGTAAGCCGTGTCGTCATGGCCTCCGCACGGCCACGGGCCCCGTTCCCGGACCGCCGACGTCACCCGCACACCTGTTCCGCCCTGCGCCGTGGAGCAGCCGGCACCAGAGTGGACCGCGGAACCCGGCACGCTGCGGGCGCAGCCCGGACCGCAGCACGACGCACAAGAGGAGCCGACGTTGTTGCGCCGCTCAGAGCCCGGCACACGAGCAGAGGAACTGCTGCCTCGTGTGGCCGAAGGAGACAGGGAGGCCTTCGCGGGGATCTACGACGCCTTCAGCGGGACCGTCATGGGACTGGCCTGCCGCATTCTGCGCGATGCAGCCCAGGCAGAGGAAGTCACTCAGGACGTCATGATCGAAGTCTGGCGCACCGCGGACCGCTACGACCCCCGGCGAGGGACGGCCAAAGCCTACGTGCTCACCCTCGCCCACCGCCGTGCCGTGGACCGGGTGCGCTCCGCCCAGGCCAGTAAAGAGCGTGAACAGCGCGCCTCCGCCTTCCTCGCGGAGCGGGACTTCGACGAGGTCGCCGAGACCGTCCTGACCCACGATGAGCAGCGGCGCACCTACCACTGCCTGGCCTCCCTGGCCCGGCTCCAGCGTGTTCCCCTGGTACTCGCCTACTACCAGGGCCTGACCCATCTGGAGGTCGCCGAGGCGCTGGGAACCCCTGCGGGCACCGTGAAGTCCCGTATGCGCACAGGCCTGAGGCAGTTGCGTGCCTGCCTGGAAGGAAAGACATGACACCCCGGGACGATCCGCACCTGGCGCTCGGGGCGTACGTCCTGCACGCGCTGTCTCCGGCCGAGGAAGCCGCCTTCGAAAACCATCTGGCCGGCTGCGAGACGTGCCGCCACGAAGCCGCCCTGCTGCAGGAGGCCACCGCCGCCATTGCCGGCATGCATGCGATGCCCGTGGCGCCTCACGTGAGAGCGAGCACCCTGGACGCCCTCACCCGCGTTTCCCAGGACCGTCCCCGCCACCGGGCGCGCACGGTACGCCGCCGGGCCCTGAACCTCGTTCTCGCCGCGAGCATCGCCGCCGTCTCCGCCCTCGGCGGCGTCGCCCTCTGGCAGCACTCCCAGGCCCAGGACGCCCGAGCCCGAGCCGACCGAGCACAGTCCACCAACCGCACTCTCACCAGCGTCGTCACCGCCCCCGACGCAACGCTGCACACGGCGGAACTGGCCGACGGGGCCGTAGCCGCGGTGGTCGTCTCACGGGATCAAGGCAGTGCCCTCTTCACCGCCCGGGACCTGCCGGCCCTGACCGGGAACAAGGTCTACGAACTCTGGTACGCCGCCGACACGGGCGCACTGCGCCCCGCCGGTCTCCTGCACGGCGAAGGAAAGCGAGCCGCACGCGTCCTCGAAGGTCCCCTTGCCGGCGCGGTTGCCGTCGGAATCACGGTGGAGCCCTCCGGTGGCTCGGAACAGCCCACCACGAAACCTCTGGGCATCGTCTCCCTCACTTCTCGAACGTGACGAACTCCGCGGCCACGGCAGGGCGGACTCGGCCTGATCCGGACCTGCACGCCGGTGCTGCCGTCGATGCGTTCCCGGACCGGGTCGGCGTGGCCGTTGTGGCGGGCGTATACCCCGATCATGCGGACGTGGATCCAGCGGAGGCTGACGTCCTGCTCCCTGAAGCGGCCCGTATCGGTCGGAGCACGGTCGACGCAGTGCTCGCGGGCGCGGGCGATCTCCTCGTGCCAGATGGTGAGGGCGTCGCTCAGGGAGGCGCCCGCAGACACGTCGAAGCCGCCGTCGGGGGCATCGACGTCGGCCTGCAGGGCGCAGACGGGCGGGGCCCGTTCTCCGGCGAACACGCGGCGGAACCAGTTCCCCTCCACCTCCGCCATGTACGGGACCAGGCCGGTCAACGTGAAACCGGACGGCGGCACGGACGCGACGGCGGCCTGTTCGTCGTCCAGGCCCTCGCACGTCCTCCGTCCCCGCCCGCGCGCGGGCCGGTGCGCGGGTGGCGTTCCTGGCGTGGCGTCGTCGGCGCAGGTGGCTCGCGGGTGTGAGCGGTTGTCGATGCCCTCGCCGGACGTACCAGCGGCCAGGCCACTTGTCGTAGCGGCGCCGTCCGACCGCAGCGCCTCCGTGGGGCCGCGGTCCGGCCGCAGCGACCTGTCGCGGGAACGTCCTCTGACCGGGGTCACTGTCGCGGCCCCCCGTCTTGCCGGAGTGGTACGTCGTGGGACCGCCCTCACACCAGGGCGACGCCGTCGCGGAGCCCCATCCGCCCCCGGCGACGGCCGCAAGTGCCCCCGCCCGACCGGGCGCCCGCCGGGACCGGCCCCCGCCCGAGCATGCCGCCCGCCGCGACCCAGGCGCCCGCCGGGGGCCCGCAAGCGCGTGCCGCCGCGACAAGGGCGGCCCCCGCCGCACCGTTCACCCCCCTGTCATCGTCCCGACGCGTCCGTCCCTTCCCGCGCCCCGGGGAGCCTTCTATCCTCGCGTCGGGCCGCCGCCCGAAAAGCCGTCGGGTGCAGCCCCGTTCGACCTGTCCTGCCCCGCTCCACCCGTCGGAAGGCGACACCGCACATGCGCCCACCAAGGCTGCGCACGGCGAGACGGTTCTGTACCCGATCCGCCGCCCTCGTCGTGACCAGCGCACTGGCTCTGGCCGTCCCGTCCCCCGCCCACGCCGCGGCCCGCCCGGCCGAGAGGCCGGTCTCGCTCGTCGACCCGCTGATCGGGTCGGCCAACGGCGGCAACACCTACCCGGGAGCCACCCTTCCCCACGGCATGATCGCCTGGTCGCCGACCAGCACCACCGGCGACCAGACCAGCACCGGGGCCGCCAACGGCTACCAGTACGACACCACCCGGATCCGCGGGCTCAGCCTCACCCACGTCAACGGCGCCGGCTGCAACCCCGGCGCCGCCGGAGACGTCCCGATCATGCCGTTCGTGGGCGACGTGACCTCCTCGCCGTCGGCGGACACCAAGGACGCCGTCTACGCGGCCGACTTCGCGCACGCCGACGAGAAGGCCGTACCCGGGCGCTACACGCTCGGCCTCGACACCGGCGCGCGTGCGGACCTGGCGGTCACCACACGGGCGGGCGTCGCCGACTTCACCTTCCCCGACGACCGTCCCGCGAATCTGCTCTTCCGGGTCTCCAACTCCCTCAACGGCAGCGAGGACGCGCACGTCGACATCGACACCGCGCACCGCAAGGTGACCGGCTGGGTCCTCACCGGAGCGTGTGGCCGCCGGGCCAACGGCGGGACCAACAACCGCAAGAGCTACTACAAGCTGTACTTCAGCGCCTCGTTCGACCGCTCCTTCTCCTCCGTCGGCACCTGGAAGGACGGCACGCTCTCGGCCGGCTCGACCCTCGCCTCCGGAGGCGAGGGATATGCCACGGGAGCGGACCGCGCGGGCCGCGGCTCCGGTGGCTACGTCGGTTTCGACACCCACGTTGACAACGATGTCCGGATGCGGATCGGCATCTCCTACGTCAGTCCCGGCGGCGCCGAGGCGAACCTGCGCGGTGAGATACCTCCGCGGGCCGGCGTGGCCGATGTGGCGCGCGCGGGCGCCGACGCCTGGGACCGCGAACTGAGCACGGTGCGCATCGCGGGCGGCAGCACCGCCCGGCGGGCCACCTTCTACACCGCGCTCTACCACTCCCTCATGCAGCCGAACCTCATCAGTGACGCCGACGGCCGCTACTCCGGCATGGACGGCGCGGTGCACCGTCTCGCCCCGGGCCAGCGGGCCCAGTACAGCAACTTCTCCGGCTGGGACCAGTACCGGGCCCAGATCCAGCTGCTCGCCCTGCTGAAGCCCCGGATCGCGGGCGACTTCGCCCAGTCCCTCTTCAACTTCGCCCGGCAGAACGGCGGTGTGTGGGACCGCTGGGTGCACGTCAACGGCGCCACCCACGTCATGACGGGCGACCCGTCGGCGGCCACCCTGGCCACCTTCTACGCGATGGGAGTGCGCAACTTCGACCACGAGGGCGCGTTCGCGTCACTGGCACGGCAGGCCACCGTGCCGCACCCCGACGGACTCTCCGACGCGGGCTGCCCCGGGCAGTGCGTGGGCCAGCGGCCCAACCTCGCCCAGTACCTGAGCTCCCATTACGCGGCCCAGGACGTCTGCCACTGCTGGGGCGGAGCCGCCGAGACCCTGGAGGACGCGGTCGCCGACTCGGCGCTGGCGAAGTGGGCGCGGCTGCTCGGCCGCGACGAGGAGGCGGACGCCTTCGCCGAGCGGGGCGCCTACTGGCGCAACGTCTTCAACCCCGCCGCCACCCCCGGCGCCGGATACGTCCAGGCCCGCAACCTGGACGGCTCCTGGGTGACACCGTTCGGCCCCGGCAGCGACCGCGGCTTCGCGCAGGGCACCAGTGCCACGTACACCTGGATGGTGCCGCAGGACGTCCAGGGACTGGCCGACGCGATGGGCGGCAGGGACGTGGCCGCGGCCCGTCTCGACGGCTTCTTCCACACGGCGGACGGCGGGTGGTCCGTGCGCGGCGGCGACCCGCTGCGCTACGACCCCACCAACGAACCCGGCATCCACGCGCCGTGGCTGTACAACGCCCTCGGGCAGCCCTGGAAGACCCAGGCGACCGTACGGCAGATCCTCGACACGGTGTACGGCACGGGTCCCGCCGGTCTGCCGGGCAACGACGACCTGGGCACCATGTCCGCCTGGTACGTCTTCTCCGCCCTGGGCCTGTACCCGCAGACGCCGGGCAGCGGCGCCCTGCTGCTGGGCACCCCGCTCTTCCCGACGGCGGTGATCGACCGTCCCGGCGGGACCGGCATCACCATCAGCGCACCCGACGCCGACGCCGCACACCCGTACGTCGACGCCGTCCGCCTCGACGGACGGACCACGACCCGTTCGTGGACGGACTCGCGTCTGGTGACCGGGGGCGGCAGGCTCGACTACCGCCTCGCCGCGCAGCCGAACACCACCTGGGGAACCGACCCCGCGGGCCTTCCCAGGTGACCTCTGCGGCTCCGTGCGGACACTCACGGTGTTCTCATGGAGCCGCAGCCTCACGCGGGAACTCTCCCCGGCCGCTGCGGCGTTGACGTGGGGAAGGCCGCCGCAAGGTGTGCGTCACGAGCCCACGATGTGACGGCCTTCACGCTCATGTGTCGGAAAGTGATGAATTCCTTACAGGGGATACACGTACCGGTGTGCAGAGGCATCGTCAGACCGCGGGAGGTTCTTCGTGCGACCGTTCACGCTCAACTACGCCCTGCCCACAGGGCAACCGGCGGCCGCCCTGCCCCCCTACCACTTCGACTCCTCCCTGCAGCTGAATGTGCTGCCGGACGGCCGCCCGGCGGTGAGTGACCGCGCCCTCCTCATGGCCGCGGGCACCACCACCTCCACCGCCGGTTCGCAGACGCACTTCGACGACTGACGGACCGCCGGATGACGGTCCTGGTCCTCACCGCCGAGCAGGATGTCACCGCCGACATGGTGGTGGCCGAGCTGAACACGCGCGGTGTCCCGGTGGTGCGCCTCGACCCCGCGGACCTCCCCGACAAGGCGGTCCTGTCCGCCGACTACGCCCACGGTGACTTCGAGGGCCACCTGTCGGTGAACGGCCATGTGCTCAGCATGACGGGCCTGCGTTCGGTCTGGGTCCGGCGCCCGGGTGAGCCGGCCGCCCACGCCTCCCAGGCCTCGCCGTGGCTCACCGCCGAGACCCGGCAGGCGCTCTTCGGCATGCTGTACTCGGCGGTCACCCGCTGGATGAACCATCCGAGCAGTGCCGAACAGGCCCGGCACAAACCCTGGCAGCTGCGCGTCGCCCACCTCAGCGGCTTCGCCGTGCCGCCCACGATCGTCACCACCGCCCCGCGGGTGGCGCAGCAGTTCGTGGAGGAGTACCGGGAGGTGGTGGTGAAGTCCGCCTCGGGGCCGCCGCCCGGTGATCCCTACGTCTCCCTGCCGACCACGCTGATCGGACCGGGCACGGACTTCTCCGGCGTCGCGGCGGGCCCCGCGCTGCTCCAGCGCTACGTTCCCAAGCGGGCCGACATCCGGCTCACCTGTGTCGGGGCGCGCCTGTTCGCGGCCCGGAAGACCGCGGCCCCCGGCCAGATCGACGGCCGCTACGGCGACACCGGTCACCTCTGGGAGACCACCGCCGTGCCCGATCGGGTCGCCAGGTCGGTCCAGGAGTACATGGCGTTCACCGGGCTCGCCTACGCGGCCTTCGACTTCGCGGAGGACGACGAGGGCCTGTGGTGGTTCCTGGAGTGCAACCAGGGCGGGCAGTTCGGCTTCGTCGAACTGGAGACCGGCCAGCCGATCGCCGAGGCGGTCGCACTCTGGCTGGCGTACCGAAGACCCGGGAGTGACACCCGTCCGGTCTGAACGGCGCTGTCGCCGCCGGAAAAAGATGAGTTCGGGTCCGGTGTCGAGAACGGGGAACCGGCTCCGTCCCAGGGGGCAGCAGCGGCCGCGACGGGCGGCGCGACGGCGGACGGCCGCCGCGGGCCCGCCGCAGAACCCCGGGAGGACCCCCATGGAACCGAACGAGATCGCCGAGATCCTGAACCGCCCGCTCAGCCGGGAACTGCTGGCGCGCGACCTGACCAGGCTGGCCTACGTCGCCAAGGACGGCACTCCCCGCAACGTCCCGATCGCGTTCAGCTGGAACGGCTCGGAGATCGTCATGTGCACCGCGAAGAACGCCCCGAAGCTCCCGGCGCTGCGCGAGAATCCCGCGGTCGCCCTCACGATCGACACCGAGGTGCACCCCCCGAAGATCCTGCTCGTCCGCGGCCGGGCCGAGCTGGACGTGGTCGACGGCATCCCGGACGAGTACCTGGAGGCGAACACCACCTACGAGATGACGCCCGAGCAGCGGGTCCACTGGGAGGCGGAGGTGCGTTCGCTGTACGACGGCATGGTCCGGATCGTCGTGACCCCGACGTGGGCGAAGCTCATCGACTTCGAGACGACGCTGCCCAGCGCGGTGGAGGAGCTGGCCCGGCGGCGGGCCGAGCGGGAAGGCGCCTGAGCACGGCGAGTTCGTCCGTCCGGGGCCCGCCGAGAACCCCGTGGCGGCTCCGTCCGCGGGACGGACGCGGCCACAATGGGCGTACCGAACCAAGGAGTGGACGATGGCCAAGTACCTGCTGCTCAAGCACTACCGGGGTGCGCCCGCAGCCGTCAACGACGTCCCGATGGAGCAGTGGACGCCGGAGGAGGTGTCGGCACACGTGCAGTACATGCGGGACTTCGCCGCACGGCTGGAGACCACCGGTGAGTTCGTCGACAGCCAGGCGCTGTCCCCGGAGGGCACGTTCGTCCGCTACGACGGCGAGGGGCGGCCGCCGGTCACCGACGGCCCGTTCGCCGAGACCAAGGACCTGATCGCCGGCTGGGTGGTCGTCGACGCCGACAGCCACGAACGGGCGCTGGAGCTGGCGGCCGAGTTGTCCGCGGCGCCGGGGGCGGGGGGCAGGCCGATCCACGAGTGGCTGGAGGTCCGCCCGTTCTACACCGAGCAGGCCACGGCCGCCGAGTGAACGAGTCGCTGCTCCGGGAACTGGTGCCCTCGGTGATCGGCGTTCTCGTCCGGCGCGGAGCGGATTTCGCGGCGGCGGAGGACGCCGTTCAGGAGGCCCTGGTCGAAGCCGTGCGCGTGTGGCCGGACCGGCCGCCCCGGGATCCCAAGGCCTGGCTGGTCACGGTGGCCTGGCGCAAGTTCCTCGACGCCGTCCGCGCCGAGACCTCCCGGAAGCACCGTGAGGCACGCGTCGAGGGCGAGCCGGTGCCCGGTCCGGCCGCCGCGGTGGACGACACGCTGCAGCTGTACTTCCTGTGCGCGCACCCGTCCCTGACACCTGCCTCGGCCGTGGCGCTCACGCTGCGGGCGGTCGGCGGTCTGACCACGCGCCAGATCGCGCAGGCCTATCTCGTCCCGGAGGCCACCATGGCCCAGCGGATCAGCAGGGCCAAGCGGACCGTGTCGGGCGTCCGGTTCGACCGGCCCGGTGACGTCGCCACCGTGCTGCGCGTGCTCTACCTGGTCTTCAACGAGGGCTACTCCGGTGACGTCGACCTCGCCGCCGAGGCGATCCGGCTCACGCGTCGGCTGGCCGCCGGTTTCCCTCACGAGGAGGTCGCGGGCCTCCTCGCGCTGATGCTGCTCCACCACGCACGGCGGGCGGCCAGGACCGGCCCCGACGGCAGGCTGGTGCCGCTCGCCGAGCAGGACCGCGGTCGGTGGGACACCCGGTTGATCGCCGAAGGCGTCGAGGTGCTCCAGGCGGCCCTCGCCCGCGACCGGCTGGGCGAGTTCCAGGCCCAGGCCGCCATCGCCGCGCTGCACGCCGACGCCCGGTCCGCCGAGGAGACGGACTGGGTGCAGATCGTCGAGTGGTACGACGAGTTGGTCGCCCTCACCGACAACCCGGTGGCGCGGCTGAACCGGGCCGTCGCCGTCGGCGAGGCCGACGGCCCGAGGGCGGGGCTGGCGGCGCTGGCGGAACTCGACCCGGGCCTGCCGCGGTACACCGCCGTGGCGGCGTATCTGCACGAGCGGGACGGCGACCCGGTGACCGCGGCACGCCTCTACGCCGAAGCCGCCCGGTCGGCGCCGAGCCTTCCCGAACGCGACCACCTCACACGTCGGGCGGCCCGGCTGAACGAGCAACTGCGTGGGTGAGCCCCGGCGCAGTCCCCGTGCCGTGCGGCGGAGGCTGCGGCGGGGTTCCTCACCCGGTGGAGTCCCGGAACGACCGCAGGAAGACGTCCAGTGCCCGCCGGTTCCCGGTGTCGTTCCAGTCGTCGGCCGGGGTCGTCCAGCGGAAGGAGAAGCCGCGGCCGGGCCCGATGAGGAAGCCGCGGCCCAGGGTGCGCGAGCGGCCCCCCGCGGTGTCGGAGAACCATTCGAGGTCTGCCGCGTCGAGGCCCCGGTAGTCGACCGCGCGGATGTCGCCCACCCGTTCGTAGTCCACCGACGTCCGCTGCAGGGACGGCTCCAGTTCGCGCCAGACACGGACGGGGTCGGGCCCGAGCTGCTCGCTGTAGGTGATCGCCAGGGTGCGGGGATCGCCGTCGGCGCCGAACGTGACGCGGTAGGACGCGTCGGAGGAGTCGCGGTCGAGCGGTTTCCACCCGGTGGGCAGATCGATCGAGAACCCCTCCCGCGCCTTGTAGCGGTAGAAGCCCGCCGGCGCGGCCGTGGGAGCCGGCGTGGACGGCGCGGAGGAGGACGGCGAGGGGGACGCCGACGCGGAGGGCGGCTCCTCCTCGGCGGAGCCGCCGGCGGCCGGGCGGGACGGCGTGGGGCGCGACGCGGAGGGGCTCCCGTCCGGGCCGCCGCCGGTCAGGGCGAGGGCGGTGAGCGAGGCCCCGACCACGGCCAGCGCCACCATGCCCAGCAGCACGGGCCGGCCCACGGTCCGCCGCCCCCACACCCGGCCCGTCCGCCAGGCGGCGGCGTACGCGTCCCGCAGACAGGGGTGGGACGCCGCCTGCTTCGTCTCCTCGGGGTCCTCGTGCACGATGCGGGTCAGCGCGGCGCGCACGACCGGCTCGGGCAGACGTTCCTGGGGGTCCCTGCGGAGCAGCCCCTGCACGGCGGGGGCGAGCGGTCCCGCGCTCAGCGGGGCCCGGATGGGCAGCAGGTCGACCGCCCGCAGCGTCGCCTCGACCGGCCCCCGGTCCCGGACGGGCGGCCGCCCCTCCACCATCGTGTAGAGGAGCGCCCCGAGGGCCCACAGGTCCGCCGCGGGTCCGGTGCTCTCGCCGCGCGCCTGCTCGGGGGAGGCGTACGACGGTGCGGTGACGCGCGGGGACGACGCGGACCCCAGCAGACCGAAGCCGGCGATCAGCACATCGCCGTCCCTCCTTACGAACACCTGCCCGGGACTGAGGTCGGCGTGGGTGATGCCCTCGCCGTGGGCGGCCGCCAGGACGTCGAGGATCGCCAGCCCGATGCGGGCCGCCCGCACGTAGTTGACCGGACCGTGCCTGAGGAGGTCGCTGAGGGGATTGCCGTCGATCCGCTCCATGACCGTCCACAGGACGCCGTTCTCCTCAACGACGTCGACGACGGGGGCCACCCGGCCCGGACAGGCCGCCTGCATGGCCTCGGACTCGCGCAGGATCCGGGCGGCCGTACGGCGTGCGCCCGTTCCTCCGGCCGGCCGCGACTCCACGAGGGAGACCGGCCGTCCGAACCGGACGTCCTGGCCGTGCCAGCCGGCCCGGCCCTCCTCCCGGTGGACGACCTCCTGCGGCCAGTACCGTCCGGCGATCAACTCCTGCGTGGTGGCTTGCCCCTCGGTCATGGTCATCCCTCGCTACGGACCGGTCTCTCGCCTTTCCCGGTTGTACGGAGGGTGTGACCGCAGGTGTTCAACGACCGAGCGATTTGGGCGGCCGGTTCTTCGCCGGCCGCCCGTTTCGGGGCACCGATTCCCGCCCGGACGACGATGCGTTGGCCAGCGGTTGACGCTGTGAGGTGATCCGATGTGCGCTCGGCGGAGGCCGCTCCCGCCGCGGGGGACCGGAGCCGGGCCGTCGCCGCGCCCGCGCTGAAGGGCTCCCGGACCGGCCGGAGCCGCGCCGACGATGGACGACGGGTATGCGCTCGGCCGCGGCGGCGGAGGTCACCGGACCATCGTGGCCGCGGCCGGCCGCTGACCGGCTTCTCCGGCAGGCCCGTCGGGGCGGGGGGGGGGGGGGGGGGGGGGGGGGGACTGGGGCTCCCCACCCCCCCATCCGGGGGAGAGGGCAACGGCTGGGCGGGGGGAGGAAAAAGGGTATTTTTCTCCCTTCCCGCACGGG